>NZ_BNEA01000015.1:4690000-4920000 GCF_016860525.1 Streptomyces rubradiris | reverse complement strand
GGTCTTGCGTTTCCGACTCTATCAGATCTTTTCTCGATCCGATTTCCTCGGTGCTTTCCAGGTTCCCGCTCTCGCGTTTCCCTTTCCGGCGGTTCCGACTTTATCAGAAGTTCTTGGCCGATCTGACCGGCCGCTCATTTCTGAGTATTCGGAGGATGCTTTTCCGGAGGCCGTTCACGGCTCCCTTGGAAGCAATCAAGTAGATTCTAGCAACTGCCTGGCCGGATGTCCAGTTCCAGACAACTCATTGAATCTACCTCCCCACTCCCTCCGTGTCAACGGCTCTTGCGGGGCGAAGAGGAGACTAGCAGCTCAGAGGGGGTGAGTGCACATCCGCCGGAGTCAGGCGGCCGTGGGCACGGACGCGCTGCGCTCCGTCGCCCCAAGATCGCCCGTCTCCCCCGCGCGTGTCGCACGGCCGCCGAGTACGTAGACGTAGGCCAGAAAGGCGAGCTCGGCCACGACGCCGATGCCTATGCGGGCCCAGGTGGGCAGGTCGGAGGGGGTGACGAAGCCTTCGATGGCACCCGAGACGAGCAGGACCAGGGCGAGGCCGATCGCCATGCCGATGGCCGCGCGCCCCTCCTCCGCCAGAGCGGCCCGCCGGGTGCGCGGGCCGGGGTCGATCAGCGTCCAGCCCAGGCGCAGCCCCGTACCCGCGGCGACGAAGACCGCGGTCAGTTCCAGCAGGCCGTGCGGGAGGACCAGGCCGAGGAAGGTGTCGAGGCGGCCCGCGGAGGACATCAGGCCGAAGCCCACGCCCAGGTTCAGCATGTTCTGGAAGAGGATCCACAGGACGGGCAGGCCCAGGAAGACGCCCAGGACCAGGCACATCGCCGCCGCCTGGGCGTTGTTCGTCCACACCTGGGCGGCGAAGGAGGCCGCGGGATGACTGGAGTAGTAGGTCTCGTACTCGCCGCCCGGCCGGGTCAGCTCGCGCAGCTCGCTGGGTGCCGCGATGGACGACTGCACCTCGGGATGGGTGCCGATCCACCAGCCCAGCAGGATGGCGACGGCGGTGGAGACGAGCGCCGTGGGCACCCACCAGTGGCGGGCGCGGTAGACGGCGGCCGGGAAGCCCTGGCCCAGGAAGTGTGTGACGTCCCGCCATGAGGCGCGGCGGGTGCCGGCGACAGTGCTGCGCGCGCGTGCCACGAGCCGGCTCAGCCGTCCGGTCAGGTGCGGGTCGGGCGCGCTGGACTGGATGAGGGAGAGGTGGGTGGCCGTGCGCTGGTAGAGGGCGACGAGTTCGTCCGCCTCGGCCCCGGTGAGCCGGCGCCGGCGGCGGAGCAGCGCGTCCAGCCGGTCCCATTCGGCTCGGTGTACGGAGACGAAGACGTCCAGGTCCATCGGGTCTGCCTGCTCCTCGGCTGGTGTCCACGGCTCGTCGTGGATGCTCGTGCTTGCTGTCAGCTTGTCGTACTGCGGCGCGATGCGCCCTCAGCTTGGCAGACTGGCGGTTCAGGGGGCAGACCAGGAAAGGACGGCGGGCGTGAGTGAGCTGGTGACCGGCGAGGCGGTGGCGCTCGAACTGCGGCCCGCGAAGCTGCCGAGCAGGGCGCTCGCCGTGCTGCTCGACCTGGTGGTGGCGATGGTCGCGTACCTCGTCGTGGTCATGGTGCTGGTGGCGTCGACGGCTTCGCTGGACGAGGCCGCGCAGATGGCGCTGTCGATCGCGTCGTTCCTGCTGGTGCTGGTCGGCGGGCCGATAGCGGTGGAGACGCTCAGCCACGGACGTTCGCTGGGGAAGCTGGCGTTCGGGCTGCGAGTGGTACGGGACGACGGCGGGCCGATCCGGTTCCGGCACGCTCTGGTGCGGGGCGCGATCGGGGTCGTCGAGATCCTGATGACGTTCGGCGTGGTGGCCTGTATCGCCTCGCTGGTCTCGGCGCGGGGGCGGCGGCTGGGCGATGTGTTCGCGGGCACCCTGGTGGTCCGGGAGCGGATACCCGCCGGGCGGACGGGATTCGTGCCGCCTCCGCCTCCGTGGCTCGTGGGGCGGTTCGCCGGGCTGGATCTGTCCGCGGTGCCGGACGGGCTGTGGCTAGCCGTCCGGCAGTACCTGACCCGGATGCCACAGCTCGATCCGCAGGTGTCGGCGGGCATGGGGCAGCGGCTGGCGGCCGACCTCGCGGGGCGTACCGGTGCTTCGGTGCCGCCGGATCTGCCCCCGGCCGCGTTTCTCGCGGCCGTGGTGCACGAGCGGCAGTCCCGCGAGGCCCGGCAGGCGTTCGGCGTGGGGCCGGTCGTCGGCAACGGTGGTCTCGGCGGCTTCGCACCGCCTCCGGCACAGCCGGGCCCATCAGCCGCCTACCGGCCTGAGCTCTCGCAGCAGGACCAGCTCCCGCGGTACGGGGGCTCGCATCCGGCCCAGGGAAGTCCTCAGTACGGCGGCGGGTACCCGTCCGAGGTCTCCGCGCCCGTTCCGCCCGCCCCTGCCCGGCCGTCGCGGGACGAGCCGCCGACCGGCCGGCCGGCCACCGGGTTCGTGCCGCCCGCGTAGGTGCTCGGGGGCCGTGAGTGCCGGGGTCAGTCGAAGCGCGACGGCGGCGACTGAAGGTCCTCCAGCTCGATGCCGGGCGCGGCCAGGACGACGTCGCCGGCGATGTGGACGGCGTGCTGTTCGCCGGTGTCCAGGGCTGTGACCTGGTATTCGTCCACGGTCAGGGGGCCGTTGTCAGTGGCGTGTGCTTCGCTGTTCACCAGAGCCCAGGACTGGTCCACGGTGCGGGGGGCGAGGACCGGGTCGGTGAAGGCGACGAGGCGTACGCGGGTCGCGACGGACGAGGGGGTGAGGCGCAGGAGCCGTGCGGTGGCGACGAGGAACGCGGGGGACGTGCCGGTGAAGGCGTGGGCGCGCACATTGCCTTCGGTGGCATTGAGGCCGGTGGGGTCGGTGCGGACCCAGGTGACGCCGTCGAGGGCGGCGCCGCGCACCTGCCAGTCGCCCGCGTGCAGTTCGAGGCGTAGGGGGCGGCCGAGGTCGTCCAGGGCGAGGTCGACCGAGCCCCGGTGCTCGCCGGCGGGGCCGGTCAGCCGGGAGACGTAGCGCCAGCCGGACGGGCCGGGGGCGCACTGGAAGTGCTCTTCCGCGAGGGGGGTGTGATCGTGCGGATCGTGGAGCGAATAACGGCCGCGGGGCATGGGGGTCCTGGGTCTTGACGGGCTGGTCCGGCCGGAAGCCATGGGTCGGGGCCAAAGGGGCAGGCCCCCGGCACGGGGGTGCGGGGGCCTGCCTCGGAGAGCCTGCTGCCGGGAGGGGTGCGTCGGTGCACCGGCGCACTCCCCCGGCGGTCGGGCTACGGGGTAACCGGCTCAGTAGCGGTAGTGGTCCGGCTTGTACGGGCCGTCGACGTCCACACCGATGTACGCCGCCTGCTCCGGGCGCAGCTTGGTCAGCTTCACGCCCAGGGCGTCGAGGTGGAGGCGGGCGACCTTCTCGTCCAGGTGCTTGGGCAGCGTGTACACACCGGTCGGGTACGCGTCGGGCTTGGTGAACAGCTCGATCTGGGCCAGGGTCTGGTCCGCGAAGGAGTTGGACATCACGAACGACGGGTGGCCGGTGGCGTTGCCCAGGTTGAGCAGGCGGCCCTCGGACAGCACGATGATCTTCTTGCCGTCGGGGAAGGTCCAGGTGTGGACCTGCGGCTTGACCTCGTCCTTGACGATGCCCGGGATCTTGGCCAGACCGGCCATGTCGATCTCGTTGTCGAAGTGACCGATGTTCCCCACGATCGCCTGGTGCTTCATCTTGGCCATGTCCGAGGCCATGATGATGTCCTTGTTGCCGGTCGTGGTGATGAAGATGTCGGCCGTCTCGACGACCTCGTCCAGCGTGGTCACCTGGTAGCCGTCCATCGCCGCCTGCAGCGCGCAGATCGGGTCGATCTCCGTGACGATCACCCGGGCGCCCTGACCGCGCAGGGACTCCGCGCAGCCCTTGCCCACGTCGCCGTAGCCGCACACCACGGCCGTCTTGCCGCCGATCAGCACGTCCGTGGCACGGTTGATGCCGTCCACCAGGGAGTGCCGGCAGCCGTACTTGTTGTCGAACTTGGACTTCGTCACGGCGTCGTTGACGTTGATCGCCGGGAAGAGCAGGGAGCCGTCGCGCTGCATCTCGTACAGGCGGTGCACGCCCGTGGTGGTCTCCTCGGTGACACCGCGGATCTCCGAGGCCAGCTGGGTCCACTTCTGCGGGTTCTCACCCAGCGTGCGGTGCAGCAGCTGGAGGATCACGCGGTGCTCGTCGGACTCGGCCGTCTCCAGCGCCGGGACCTCACCGGCCTTCTCGTACTCCACGCCCTTGTGCACCAGCAGCGTGGCGTCGCCGCCGTCGTCCAGGATCATGTTCGGGCCGCCGGTGGGGCTGTCCGGCCAGGTCAGCGCCTGCTCCGTGCACCACCAGTACTCCTGAAGGGTCTCGCCCTTCCAGGCGAACACCGGCACGCCCCGCGGGTTGTCCGGAGTGCCGTCCGGGCCCACCGCGATCGCCGCGGCGGCGTGGTCCTGGGTGGAGAAGATGTTGCAGGAGGCCCAGCGCACCTGCGCGCCCAGGGCCACCAGGGTCTCGATCAGCACGGCCGTCTGCACCGTCATGTGCAGCGAACCCGTGATCCGGGCACCGGCCAGCGGCTGCGCCTCGGCGTACTCCTTGCGGATCGCCATCAGGCCGGGCATCTCGTGCTCGGCGAGAGTGATCTCCTTGCGGCCGAACTCGGCCAGCGACAGATCGGCGACCTTGAAGTCCTGTCGGTTCTCGACAGTCGTCATTACGAGCTGCTCCTCGGGGTTGGGTCGAGGTGGGTACGGCTGGTCTGCGCGGCGGCGGACACAGGTGTGCCCGGGAAGAGGCACAGGCATGCCCACGTACGCGCAGCGCAGTCCGTCGGAGGCCCTCTCTCCCTCGGCCGGCCCGTGTGGGGCCGCCCGACCGCCATCAGCAGCGACGTCTGGCTCCGTCCCAAGCTACACCGGAGGGCCCGGTCGTCCCAGTCCGCCTTCGGATTCCTCGCCTCTTTCCCAGGTCGTCCTCGGCGGGTTCCGGGGGGCGGCGGGGGTGCCTGTGGGTGCGCGGAAAGCGTGGAGCCGGCGCGGGCGGACCGGAGCGAACCGGGACTTGCCCGCCTTCGGGGCGGGCCTGGTGGCACGGCGGCGGAGGGCGCCTGTGGTGCCGTCGGCGCCCTGGCCGGGGGGCACCGCTGAGGCCGGCCGCCGTACCGGGTGTCAGTGGCCGGCGGCGTGGGGGTTCGGGCCGCCCGGGGTGGCGCTCGGGTCCGGGCCCTTGGCGGCCTCGGCCTCGCTGTAGATGTCCGGTTCCAGGTAGATGACGCGGGCGATCGGGACGGCGGCGCGGATGCGGGCCTCGGCGGCGTCGATGGCGGTCGCGATCTCGGCGGCCGTGTCGTCGTGCTGGACGGCGATCTTCGCGGCGACCAGCAGCTCCTCGGGACCGAGGTGCAGCGTGCGCATGTGGATGACGCGGGTGACCGTGTCGCCGTCGACGATCGCGGCCTCGATCTTCTTGACGTCCTCGATGCCCGCGGCCTCGCCGAGCAGCAGCGACTTGGTCTCCACGGCGAGGACCAGGGCGATCAGGACGAGCAGGACGCCGATGCAGAGGGTGCCGATGCCGTCCCAGACGCCGTCGCCGGTGAGCAGGGCGAGGCCGACGCCGCCGAGGGCGAGGACCAGACCGATGAGCGCGCCGAAGTCCTCCAGCAGGACGACCGGCAGCTCTGGGGCCTTGGCGCGGCGGATGAACTCCTTCCAGGAGAGCTTGCCGCGCAGTGCGTTGGACTCCTTGATGGCCGTGCGGAAGGAGAAGCTCTCGGCGATGATCGCGAAGACGAGGACGCCGACCGGCCAGTACCAGTGCTCCAGGTCGTGCGGGTGGCTGATCTTCTCGTAGCCCTCGTAGATGGCGAACATGCCGCCGATGGAGAACAGCACGATCGAGACCAGGAAGGCGTAGATGTACCGCTCGCGGCCGTAGCCGAAGGGGTGCTGCGGGGTAGCCTCGCGCTGTGCCTTCTTGCCGCCGAGGAGCAGCAGGAACTGGTTGCCGGAGTCGGCGAGCGAGTGCACGCCCTCGGCGAGCATCGAGGAGGAGCCGCTGAACGCGAACGCCACGAACTTCGCTGCCGCGATCGCGAGATTGGCGCCGAGTGCCGCCACGATCGCCTTCGTACCGCCTGACGCGCTCATGTGTCCGCGTTCCCCTTCGCCTTTGTCGGCCTCGTACTGTCCGTCCGTCCGGACGGGTGCCCGGCTTTGCCCGGCCTTTGCCGGTGGGTCATTCTTGCAGCCCGGCCGGGCACCGGCGCGTCAGGTATCCACAGCCCCGGTCATATGATCGACCGCTTGTCCACAGCCCTGGTCAGGCGACCACGGTGGCGCGGAAAATGGTGCCCGCGCCGGAGATCTCCGCCGGTTCGCCGGCCGGGACGAAGACCGACTGGCCGGGTCCCAGCTCGTGCTCGCCCGCCCGGACGGTCCCGGCCGTGCAGAGCAGGATCTGCGGGGTGGCGCGGGTGAGGTCGCGGGCGGTGCCGCCCTCGGGCAGGACGAAGCGGGAGAGCCGGAACTCGTCGGTCGGCGTCTCGTATACCTCTTCGCCCTCCGGGGATGCCTCCGGGCGCAGCACGCCCGGGTCGCTCGGTTCGAAGCGGACGATCCGCAGCAGTTCGGGGACATCGACGTGCTTGGGGGTGAGACCGCAGCGCAGGACGTTGTCGGAGTTGGCCATGATCTCCACGCCGAGGCCGTTGAGGTAGGCGTGCGGGATGCCGGCGCCGAGGTACAGGGCCTCGCCCGGCTGCAGCCGGACGTGGTTGAGGAGCATCGCCGCGATCACGCCGGGGTCGCCGGGGTAGTGGTGGGCGATGTCGGCGTAGGGGGCGTAGGCGCCGCCGAGGCGGACGCAGGCGGCGGTGGCCTCGGCGACCGTGTGGGCCATCTCCTCCGGGTCTGCGGTGAGGACGGCGGTGAGGACCTCGCGCAGGGCCGCGTCCTCGGGGTGGGCGTGCAGCAGGTCGACGTACGGCTTGAGGGAGTCGACGCCGAGCCCGTCGAGCAGGCCGGCGGCCTGGACGGGGTCGCGGAAGCCGCACAGGCCGTCGAACTCGGTGAGCGCGCAGATCAGTTCGGGCTTGTGGTTGGCGTCCTTGTAGTTGCGGTGCGGGGCGTCGGCCGGGACGCCGCGCCGCTCCTCGTCGGCGTACCCCGCCCTGGCCTGCTCCAGGTCCGGGTGCACCTGGAGGGACAGGGGCGCGCCGGCCGCGAGGAGCTTGAGCAGGAACGGCAGCCGGGGGCCGAACCTGGCGACCGCGCGGGCGCCCAGTTCCCGCTCCGGGTCGGCCTCGATGACCTCGACGAGGGGGCCGCGGGAGGTGCGCGACGGGGCGCCCGGGTGTGCGCCCATCCACATCTCCGCCTGGGGTTCGCCGGTCGGCTCGACCCCCAGGAGCTGCGGGATGGCGGTGGGGGAACCCCAGGCGTAGGGGCGGATGGTGTTGTCGAGGCGGTCCATGTGTCTTCTCTGTCTCCGTACGTGCGCTGCTCGGCCGGCGCTGCCGCTTGCGTTCCCGGCGCCGACGGGTCTGCCCACTCAGACGCCGGGTACTCCCGCCCCGCCGACGGGACTGCCGGGACCGGCGGTGGGGCGGGCGGGGCCCGTGGCAGGCGTGGGCGGGGGGCCCGAGGTCAGATCAGGCTCCCGAAGCGAGCGCCAGGTAAACGGCGGCGAAATCCGTGACGGCGATCAGTTCCGCGAGGGTCTCCAGTTCGCCGCCCTCCTCCGGTTCGAGTTCGCTGACCGGCGTGTCGTGGCTGAGGGCCACGTCCCGGGCGGCCGGGGCGGCGGTGAGGCCGCCGAGCGGGCGGTCGCGCAGCAGCACCACGCGCGCGTGCAGCGCGGGCGGCTCCTCCACGCGGTCCCGGAAGAAGTCGTCCGGGTCGGCGCTGGCGGCGAGCGGCCCGGCCAGCAGGGCGCTGTGCGCGGCGAGCGCCTCGGGCAGCTCGGCGACCAGGGCCGGGCGGCCGGCCAGTTCGGCGAGGGCGGCGGCGAACCGGCGGCCCGCCGGACCGGCCGAGGTGCCCTCCGTCCAGATCACCGGCAGCGCGTCGGCCAGTTCGGCGGCGAGGGTCTTGGCCGGGTTGCTGTAGGTCGCGATGGCGGGCCCGCAGCGTTCCGCGATGGTGTCCAGCCGGTCGGCGACCTTCTCCAGGGCCTCCGGCGGGGCGTCGAGCAGGCCGACCCGGTCCAGGAGCGCCAGCAGCGGGGTCAGCAGCGCCCACAGCACTCCGGGAGAGGAGGCGGCGAGCGGTTCCTCCTGGTCGTAGGGGGCCGTGGCCATCGGTACGAACATGCCGTGCGCCCCGGCGACCGCGTCGGCGAGCGGGGTGCCGGGCGGGGCCACGCCGACGACGGAGCAGCCGCGGCGGTAGGCCTGCTCGGCGAGGAGGGACAGGCTGGGTTCGGTGCCGTCCGGGGTGGCGATCAGCAGCAGGTCCACGGAGCCGGCCCAGCCCGGCAGCTCCCAGCGCAGGGCGCCCGCGGCGGGGGCGACGCCGGTGGGGGCGAGCCGGACGACGGGGCTGCCCGGGCCGGCCAGCGTGCCGAGGAGGTCGGCGGTGTGGGTGGCGGCGGCACCGGGGCCCGCGATGAGGACCGCGCGGGGACGGCCGTCGGGCTTGAGGCTGCCGATGCCGGCCTCGGCGGCGTTGCGGGCGGCGGTGCGGACGCGGGCGCCGGCCTCCGCCGCCCCGCGCAGCAGTCCTCGGTGGTCGGCCTCGGCGAGGCCCTCCGGGGTGTCGAGCAGCGTTTCGTCCAGCATGGGCGGCAGCCTCCGGTCGCCGGGGATCCTGGGGTGCTACGAGGGGACGGGCCTGGTCACGCGGGGCGGCGGCCGGACCGGGCGGCGCCGGTCCTCCCGCCCACGGTGACGGGGTCGGATCAGGCGGGGCGGCGGGCCTCGTCGACCAGCAGCACCGGGATGCCGTCGCGGACCGGGTAGGCGAGGCCGCAGTCCGGGCCGGTGCAGATCAGCTCGGTGTCCTGCTCCTTCAGGGGGGCGTGGCAGGCCGGGCAGGCGAGGATCTCCAGGAGGCCGGCTTCGAGCGCCATGGGGTGTCCCTTCGGGGGGCGGGTGGGTGTCTGTGGATTTGCCTGGTCAGCGTACCGCCGATGGGGCGGGCCGCTCAGCCCCTGATGATCGCCAGGGCCTCGTCGCGGATCTTGGTCAGCGTCGCCTCGTCCTCCGCCTCGGCGTTCAGCCGGAGCAGCGGCTCGGTGTTGGACGGGCGGACGTTGAACCACCAGTCGGCGGCGGCGACGGTGAGGCCGTCGAGGTCGTCGAGGGTGACGTCGGCGCGGCCCTCGTACGCGGCGCGGACCGCGGCGAGGCGGTCGGCCTGGTCGGCGACCGTGGAGTTGATCTCGCCGGAGCCGCGGTAGCGGTCGTACTGCGCGACCAGGGCGGACAGCGGGCCGTCCTGGCCGCCGAGCGCCGCGAGGACGTGCAGGGCGGCCAGCATGCCGGTGTCGGCGTTCCAGAAGTCCTTGAAGTAGTAGTGCGCCGAGTGCTCGCCGCCGAAGATCGCGCCGGTGCGGGCCATCTCGGCCTTGATGAAGGAGTGGCCGACCCGGGTGCGCACCGGGGTGCCGCCGTGCTGCCGCACGACCTCGGGGACCGTGCGGGAGGTGATCAGGTTGTGGATGACGGTGCCCCGGCCGCCGTTGCGGGCCAGCTCGCGCGCGGCGACCAGCGCGGTGATCGCGGACGGGGAGACGGGGTCGCCGTTCTCGTCCACGACGAAGCAGCGGTCGGCGTCGCCGTCGAAGGCGATGCCGAGGTCGGCGCCCTCCGCCGGGACCCGCTTCTGCAGATCCACGAGGTTGGCCGGGTCGAGCGGGTTGGCCTCGTGGTTCGGGAAGGTGCCGTCCAGCTCGAAGTACATCGGGACGAGGGTGAGGGGCAGACCGGCGAAGACGGAGGGGACGGTGTGGCCGCCCATGCCGTTGCCGGCGTCGACCACGACCTTCAGGGGGCGGATGGCGGAGAGGTCGACCAGGGAGCGCAGGTGCGCCGCGTAGTCCTCCAGCGTCTCGCTCGTGGAGAGGGTTCCCGGCCGGGCCGCGGGTGCCGGGGCGCCCTCGGCGAGCCAGCGCTCGACCAGCTCCCGGATCTCGGTGAGCCCGGTGTCCTGGCCGACGGGGGCGGCGCCCGCGCGGCACATCTTGATGCCGTTGTACCGGGCCGGGTTGTGGGAGGCGGTGAACATCGCGCCCGGGAGGTTCAGCGCGCCCGAGGCGTAGTAGAGCTGGTCGGTGGAGCACAGGCCGATCTCCACGACGTCCACGCCGCGGTCCGCCGCGCCGTATGCGAAGGCGCGGGACAGGCCGGGGGACGAGGGGCGCATGTCGTGGCCGACGACGACGGCCGCCGCCGCGGTCACCTCCGCGAAGGCGGCGCCGAAGAGCCGGGCCAGTGCCTCGTCCCACTGGTCCGGGACCACTCCGCGTACGTCGTACGCCTTCACGATCTGTGACAGATCAGCAGTCACGGCCGTCCTCCTGAAAGTGCTGTGGATGCCCAAAACTACCCGTCGGACGGCGGGAAGCGGTGTGCGGACACCGGGCGGAGGTCCGAGAACGTCGCCCGGCGTGGTCAGTTGTCCGGGGAGCGCAGGACCCTGAGGTGGCCGCGGCGGGCGACCTCCATGGGGTCCGCGGCGCGGGCTCCGCCGCCGCCCGCCTCGGCCGCGCGCTCCTGGGGACGGGCCGCCTCGCGCACGGCGTTGGCCAGCGCTTCCAGGTCGTCCCCGCTGGGCCGCGCGGGCGCGGAGCCGTCGAGGAGCCGTACGACCTCCCAGCCGCGCGGGGCGGTGAGGCGCTCGGAGTGCTCGGCGCACAGGTCGTAGCAGTGGGGTTCGGCGTAGGTGGCGAGCGGGCCGAGGACCGCGGTCGAGTCGGCGTAGACGTACGTCAGCGTCGCGACGGCGGGTCGGCCGCAGGCGGTGCGCGAACAGCGACGTACAGGGCTCACGATGTTGGACGGTACCGCACTCTTGAGCGGGCCGCGACGACTCTCCACCAGGTCACTCCACCGTGTCGGGCTGTGAAACGCCCCACACACCCCTTCGAGGGGACCCCGCTGACCTGCGTGGACGGGCTTGCGGCGGAGGTACGGAAGGGGCGCGTCCGGTCAGGAGTCGCCACAAACTCCATCAATTGCCTTGAGTGCGGTGGTCTTGGAAAGTTACGGAAACGAGCCAGACGTTGGCCGGAATGGTCATCCTGCGACAGGGCGAGCGGGCGCCGGTTGCCGCGTGGAACCGGACGGGCGGAGGGTGCGGGGACTACGCTTCACCGGTGATGGACAACCGAGTACCGCCCCGTGCCAGCGGCCCCGGGCCCCGTCGCCGTGATCGTCACGGGCGGGGCATGCGGGGGCCGATCGCGCCGCCGCAGGTGCCGTTGGCCGCCAGCCGTGCCGAGGTGTTCGCGGATCTGGTGCAGGACTCCGTGGACCGTCTCGAACGGCGCTGGCCGCAGCTGGCCGACATCGACTTCCTGGTGCTGGAGGTGCCCCGGCTGGACGGGCGGGGGGACGGGCCGGTGTGGGACGACGAGGCGGTGCCGCTCGGCGGGGTCGTGCCGGCGCGGGACGGGCGGCGGGCGCGGGTCGTCGTGTACCGGCGGCCGGTGGAGATCCGGACGAAGGGGCGGGACGAGCGGGCCGCGCTGGTGCACGAGGTGGTCGTGGAGCAGGTGGCGGAGCTGCTGGGGCTGACACCGGAGACGGTGGACCCCCGGTACGGGGAGGACTAGCCGGGCGGGGGCAGAGGCCCCCGCCCCCGCCCCCGCCGCCGCTTCCCGGGCTGTCGCTGCTCCTGCCGCCGCTACTTCTGCAATATCGACAAGTCCTCCCGCGTCCGCGGTACCGACACCAGGCCGTGGTCGCTGGGGAGGGTCTGGACGGTGAAGGCGGGGGTGTCGGCGGTGGTGAGGGTGCGGGAGGCGTAGACGGGGCCGCCGGAGACGGGTTCGACGGTGAGGGCGTAGGTGCCCTTCAGGCCCGTCGGGACGGGGGCGTCGACGTCCTGCGTGGTGCCGGACTTCAGCGTGTACGTCTTGGTCGCCGGGGTGCCGCCCTCGCTGCCCGCCGAGGCGGTGACCTTGACCGTGGCCGTGCCCTCGGGCGCCGTCAGCGCGAGCGTCGTGCCCTTGGCGCCGTTGCCGGCCGAGGTCGCGCGCGTGCCGACGGGGGCGGTGGCCGGGATGAACGCGGTCTCCCGCTTGTCCCCCTTGCCCCGTACCACCTGGAGCGCCGCGACGACCGGGGCCGCCTGGTCGGTCGGGGTGAGCACCAGGGAGCCGGGCTCGCCCCGGGTGACGTCGCCGAGGTCGACCGTCGTCGTCATGCCGGACTTGACGTGGACGGTCTCGTTCCCGGCCGGGGTGATCAGGCCGTCGGGCGAGGCCAGGCGGATCTTCAGGTCGGCGTCGTCGTCGCCGGGGGCGAAGGCGGTGAGGCGGACGGCGGTGGCGTCCTTCGGGATGCCGGGCAGGACCAGGCTGCCGGCCGGGTCGGCGGCGGGGGCCAGCCAGTCGCCGCCCGCCTTGTCGTCCAGGGCCTGCACGGCCGCGCCGACCCGGCCACTGCGCACGCTGACGTGCACGGTGAGGTCGGCCTGCCGTTCCTCGGTGAGCGTGGGGAGCAGCAACGCCTCGCTCGCCCCCGGGTCGACGGTGAGGTTCTCGCCCAGCGGGGCCTTGACCGCGCCGTCCTTGCCGTACAGCTCGATGTCGACCACGGCGGCGGAGTCGTCGGGGTTGGTCAGGTGGACGTAGTCGGTGCGGCCGGCGGCCGTGCTCGCGCCCGGGAACCAGAAGTCGGTGTCCGCGCCGGTGCAGGTGACGCCGAGGAGGCCGCGGCCGGTGCCGGCGCTGACCTCGGTGGTCTCCTGGACGGTCCAGCCGGGCGCGAAGGAGCCGTCCGCGGTGCCGACGAGCGCGGGTGTGTCCCCGCCGGAGGTGTCGCCGGTGGCCGGTGTGCCCGGTGCCTTCGGCGTGAGCACCGGCTGCCCGTCCTTCTCGCCGCCGCCCTTCTTCTTCGTGTCGTCCTTCTCCTTGCCGTCCTTCTCCTTGCCGTCCGCGCCGGAGCCGTCGTCCGACGACTGCTCGCCGGCCGCCTGGAGCCGGGCCCGGCCACCGCTCGCGGCGCCCTTGGTGACGGGGGTGAACGAGGTGTACGTCGTCTCGGCGAGGTCCGAGGTGCTGGGCGCCGGGCACACCAGGCCGGTGCGCTGCACGGGCTGCCGGGCGGCGGTCTCGGGGGCGGCGCCGGACGCGGACGGCGAGTCGACCGCGGCGAACGCGGTGACGGCGGCCAGCGCGGCCGTGCCGGCGAACAGGGACAGGGTGGTGCGGTTCACTGCTGGCTCCCGTCGGGACGCTGGCTGCCGGTGCCGTGGGGCTGCTGGGCCGGGTCGTAACCCCGCGAGGCGGGGTCGTAGCCCTGCGAGGCGGGGTCGTAGCCCTGCTGGACCGGGTCGTAGTCCTGCGGGGCGGAGTGGTAACCCTGCGGGCCGGGGCCGTAGCCCTGCTGGGCGGGGTCGTACGCCGTCTCGTAGCCCTGGTGCCGGTAGGCCGTCGGGTCGTAGGGCGGCTGGGCGTCGGTGCCGCCGTAGCCGTACGGGTCGTAGGGGGCCGTCTGGTGGGGGTCGGACTGCGGGTACGGCCGCTGGTCGTAGCCGGCCGGCGGCTGGTACTGGTCCGTGCCGTACCCGGCGTACCCGGTGGTCGCGTACGCGGCCGGGTCGTGGGCCTCGTACGGCTGCTGGGGGACGGGGGCGGTGGCCGGGGGCGGGGGTGTGCCGGGCCGGTCCTCGGCGGGCGGTTCCTCGGCCTGGGCGCGCAGGCGGCGGGCGCGGCGGCCCTCGCCGGCGGTGGCCTGGGCGGGCAGCGGCTGCTCCTCGGGCAGGTCGTCGTCGACGTCGCGGCGGCGGCCGGGCAGGGCGAGGACGACCAGGACGACGGCGAGGAGGCCCTGCGCCCAGAGCCAGGCGGTGTGGGCGAGCGGCGTGTCGTAGGTGACGTCGAGCCTGCCGCCCTGGGCGGGGAGGCGGAAGCCCTGGGCCCAGCCGTCGACCGTGGTGCGGGTGAGCGGTTTGCCGTCGAGGGTGGCCGTCCAGCCGCCGTCGGCGCTGTCGGCCAGGCGCAGGACGCGGCCGTCGGGGCCGGCGGGGACCGTGGTGTGGATCTCCACCGGTCCGGCGGCCACCGGCTGGGGCGTACCGGAGCCGCCGGCGGGCACGATGGCCGCGCGGGAGACGTCCTGGTCGACGCGCCACAGGGCGCCGCCGTTCTGCTGGCTGAGCCGGGTCAGGCCGGGGGTGGCGTCCAGGACGCGGGTGATCTCGCGGGGGGCGCCCTTGTGGACGAGGACGTAGCGCACGGCGAAGCCGCCGAGTTCGGCGGCCTGGTCGGCGCCGGAGCCGGCCACCAGGTGGGCGACGGTCTGGTCCAGGCGGGTGTTCGGGCCGTCGGCGGCGGTGAGTTCGGCGTCTCCCATGCGGGCGCCGGAGCCGCGGACCAGGCTGTAGCGCACGCGCGCGGTGGTGTCGCTGTCCAGGACCAGGGTGCGGGCCTGGGCGCCGCCGGTGGAGTCCTCGGCGACGAACGCGGGGACCTGGGCCGGGTCGCGGCGCTCCAGCGGGCCGTCCGCGCCGCGGATCATCCAGCCGGCGGCGACGAGGAGCGGACCGGCGGCCGAGGCGAAGGCGATCAGCGCGGCGACGGGCTGGCGCCAGCCGAAGCTCTGCTCGGCCACGCGCGCGCGTGCGCCGTCGGCGCCGAGGGCGGCGGCGGCCAGCAGGGCGATGCCGTAGACGAGGGTGGCCGGTCCGGCCCACGCGGACCTGTTGGACAGGACCGCGAAGACGAGTCCGGCCAGGGCGACGGCCCAGGCGGTGCGGATGCCGAGCTGCCGTTCGGAGCGCAGCAGGGCGGCGAGCGCGGCCAGCACGATACCGATGAGCATCAGGCCGTTCACGGTGCCGGGGCCGCCGGGGGCGGCACCGAGCAGGTCGAAGGCGGAGGCGGCCGAGGAGCCGTACTCCAGGCCGGCCTCCTGGAGGAACCCGGCCGGGAACAGGGTCAGCGACCAGGGGGCGAGGACCAGCAGCGGGGTGCCGAGCTGGGCGAGGAAGCGCGGTCCGTAGCCGACGAGGTCGCGGCGGCGCAGCACCAGGACGCCGAGGCCGAGCAGCAGCGCGAGGGGCCACACGATCGGGGTGAAGGCGGTGGCGATGGTCAGCAGCAGCGCGTACGCCCAGGTGGCGCGCCAGCTGCCGCGGGTGCCGGCGCGGCCCGCCAGGCCGCTCGCGGCGATGCCCGCGCGCGCGATGAGCGGCAGCAGCACGGCGAGGACGGCGGTGCCGACGCGTCCGCCGGCCAGCGCTCCGGTGGTGGCGGGCAGGAAGGCGTAGGCGATGGCGGCCCAGGCGCGCAGCAGCCGGGAGGTGACCAGCGGCCGGGAGGCGAGGTAGGCGGTGCATCCGGCGAGCGGCACCGAGCAGATCAGCAGGACGGTGACGGCCAGGCCGGTGGAGCCGAACAGGAGCGAGGCGAGGGTGGCGACGAGGGCCAGGTAGGGCGGTGCGGACGGGGTGCCGCCGGTGCCTGTCGGGTGCCAGGCGTCCAGGTAGCGCGACCACAGGTCGGTCGCGCCGGCCGGGGCGGGCAGCAGGGCGCCGCCGCCGAGGGCGCCGCCGCCGAGCAGGGCGCGGCAGGCGGCGAGGGAGATGAGCAGCAGGGCGAGGAAGAGGACGGGGGCGGGTCTGCGGGCGATCCGCTTGAGCCGGGCGAACTGCTCGACCTCCAGGAAGTCGGCGTCGTCGCCGCCGGGCCCGGACTCCACGGCACCGCCGTGCCGGCCGGCCGGGGAGGTGTCGGTGTCGGAGCCGCCGGTGAGGTTGCCGGCGAGCTGTTCCACGGTGGCCCGGACAGTGGCGCCGGGCGGCGGGAAGAGGGCGCGCAGTTCCGCCTTGTCGATGCGGGAGGGGCCGCGACGGCGCCGGGCGGCGATGATCCGCTCGGGCCGCAGCAGGGTGCTCAGCAGGCCGCGGATCTCGTCGAGGGCCTGGCCGGGGACCTTGCCGACGAGGTAGGCGAGGGTACGCAGGACGGTGCCGAGGACGAGCCGGAGCAGCACCCAGGGCAGCGCTGCCGTACGGGTGTTGACGAGCAGGGTGTAGACGGCGCCGGCCTTGTCGACCTTGTGCGGGGAGGCGGTGGTGCGGCCGGCGCAGTCGACGGTGCGGCGTTCACGGGAGGCGGCCTCGGCGTGCCGGACGACGGCCTCGGGGGCGATCAGGACGCGGTGGCCGGCGGTGTGGGCGCGCCAGCACAGGTCGACGTCGTCGCGCATGAGGGGCAGCAGCCGGTCGAAGCCGCCGAGCTGTTCGAAGACGTCGCGGCGGACGAGCATGCCGGCGGTGGACACGGACAGCACGGTGCGGACGTGGTCGTGCTGGCCCTGGTCCTGTTCGCGGCGGTCCAGTCCGGTCCAGCGGCGGCCGGAGTTGGCGATGGAGACGCCGACCTCCAGCAGCTGGCGGCGGTCGTACCAGCCGCGCAGCTTGGGGCCGACGATGGCGACGTCGTCGCGGCCGAGTTCGAGTTCGTTGTCCACGACCCGCAGCAGCTGGGCGAGGGCGTCGGGTTCGGGGGCGCAGTCGTCGTGCAGCAGCCACAGCCACTGGACGGGTTCGCCGTGCGGCAGTTCGGGCAGGTCGTAGGCGTCGTCGCGCCAGGTGCGGGTGACGGGGTCCCAGCCGCTGGGGCGCTTGAGGTACGGCAGGTCGTCGGGGGTGAGCGGGGGCGCGGTGCGGCTCGCCTCCTCCACGGCCTGGCCGAAGCCGGTGCGGCGGGCGAGGTGCAGGACGTTGGCCTCGCCGAGGGCGTCGGTGAGCAGCCGGGCGGAGTCGTCCGCGCTGCCGGTGTCGGCGGCCACCGCGTGCTGGACGGGACGCTCCTGGCCGAGCAGCCCGGCGAGCGCGTCGGGCAGCCAGCGGGCGCCGTCGTGGGAGACGAGGACCGCGGTCACGACGTGGCGCGGGAACTCAGGGATGGCAGCCCCTGGTTGGGCTGCCGCATGGCTGTGCACGGACATCGAGGTACGGGCCCCGGTTCGATGGACTGCGGTGGACGCCTGTGTCTACTCGCGGATCGAGGGGACAGCGGGGCGTCTCGGACGAGCGTCCACACTATCGGCTGGGCATGACGACGGCCCGCCGCCTGTGGACAACCCACGGCTGACGGGCCGTTCGTACCTTTCGTGGTCGCGCGTATGGTCACACGGCGGCCTTCTTCAGCCGGCGGCGTTCGCGCTCGGACAGGCCGCCCCAGATGCCGAAGCGCTCGTCGTTGGCGAGGGCGTATTCGAGGCACTCGGAGCGCACCTCGCAGGCGAGGCAGACCTTCTTGGCCTCTCTGGTGGAGCCGCCCTTCTCGGGGAAGAAGGACTCGGGGTCGGTCTGGGCGCAGAGTGCGCGCTCCTGCCAGCCGAGTTCCTCGTCCGCGTCGTCGACCAGCAGTTGCTGCACCAGCTCGGTCATGTGCGCCCCTCGTCTGTCTTTCGCGTCCCCGTGCGTGGCCGTCACCGATTCCGGCTGAACGACACGAGTGAAATTACAAGTGTGCTGCTCCGGGCGAGTCAAGCCGGGATCTGCTATTGGGCCCGTTATTCACTCTGCGGAACCAAGGCCGTGCGGAAAGTGTTCAAATCGGCATAAACCTTGACACGCAGGAAGACCCGCGAAGGCGGCCGAACCCCGTACAGATCTTCTGTACGGAGAAGGACGCCTCCGTGTTCGATCCCGTTCCGTGAGGCTCGCGCGCTCGGATGTGCCCCATGTGTCCCGGGACCCCGATGAGCAAACCTTTCGCCTGCGAAATAAACCGGATGAGGTGAAACATGTCCCACATACCGGGCAGCGAGTTGACACTGTCCGTGTGAACCGCTGTCCTAGGGGGCATGCTCGCGTACTTGGCACCCACCTCGACCCGCACCGCCGGGTCCCTCGGTGCCGCCCGCGCGCGCTGTAGCTGTTGCTGCTGTCCCAGCTGTTGAGCCAAGCCCGCTCCGGCTGTTCCCGAGTCCCTCCCGGCTCGGCCGCGTTCCGCCTTTCCCGATCCCCCTCGTCCGGGGCATCCCGTCCACCCGTGACCCGGGCGGACCGCACGCGTCACCCAGCTCCGGCCCCACTCTCCCGCCGAGGACCACCGCACCCCCATGAACAGCGACAACGACCTCCAGATCGCCGGCGACATCCTCGAAGTCCCGCACCTGCTCCAGCCGCCGCGCGAACACCCGGCCACTGTCGCCGAGTTCGTGGGGTTCGCCCGCTCGATCGCCGCCGACCGGGACCAGTGGGCGCACCTGGTCCGCTTCGACGCCACCACCCGCTGGTACCACCGGCTGCGCACCGGCCCCGGCTACGAGGTGTGGCTGCTGTCCTGGCTGCCCGGGCAGGGCAGCGGGCGGCACGACCACGGGCGCTCCTCCGGTGTGCTCACCGTCGTGGAGGGCACGCTCACGGAGCACACCGTGCGCGGCACGCGCGCGCTGGCGGCGGGCGCGCAGCGGGTGTTCGCGCCGGGGTACGTCCACGAGGTCGTGAACGACACGCTGGAACCGGCGGTCAGCCTGCACGTGTACCACCCCGGGCTGACCGAGATGCCCATGCACGCCGCCCCGCACTGCGAGGCGCCCTCGGTAACTGCCTGACGCGCTGTCGTATCCGGCTGACACACTGTCCCCATGCGCATTGTGGTTCTGGCAGGCGGCATCGGCGGTGCCCGTTTCCTGCGCGGTCTGAAGCGGGCCGCGCCGGACGCGGACATCACGGTCATCGGCAACACCGGCGACGACATCCATCTGTTCGGGCTGAAGGTCTGCCCGGACCTCGACACGGTGATGTACACGCTGGGCGGCGGCATCAACGAGGAACAGGGCTGGGGGCGGACAGACGAGAGCTTTCACGTCAAGGAGGAGCTGGCGGCCTACGGCGTCGGGCCGGAGTGGTTCGGGCTCGGCGACCGGGACTTCGCCACGCACATCGTGCGGACCCAGATGCTCGGTGCCGGCTATCCGCTCAGCGCGGTCACCGAGGCGCTGTGCGACCGCTGGCAGCCGGGCGTGAGGCTGATCCCGATGACCGACGACCGCGTGGAGACGCACGTGGCCGTCGAGCTGGACGGCGAGCGCAAGGCGGTCCACTTCCAGGAGTACTGGGTCAAGCTGCGCGCCTCCGTCCCGGCCCGGGCGATCGTCCCGGTCGGCGCCGAGCAGGCCAAGCCGGCCCCGGGCGTGCTGGAGGCCATCGCCCAGGCGGACGTGATCCTCTTCCCGCCGTCGAACCCGGTGGTGTCCATCGGCACGATCCTCGCCGTGCCCGGCATCCGCGAGGCCATCGCCGACGCGGGCGTGCCCGTGGTCGGCCTCTCCCCGATCGTCGGGGACGCGCCGGTGCGCGGGATGGCCGACAAGGTGCTCGCCGCGGTCGGCGTGGAGTCCACGGCCGCCGCGGTCGCCGGGCACTACGGCTCCGGACTGCTCGACGGCTGGCTGGTCGACTCGGTGGACGCGGGCGCGGTCGAGCGGGTCGAGGCGGACGGCATCCGCTGCCGGGCCGTGCCGCTGATGATGACCGACGTCGAGGCGACCGCGCAGATGGCCCGGGAGGCGCTGGCGCTGGCCGAGGAGGTGCGGGGAGCGTGAGCGCGACGGCGTCCGCCGCGGCGGGCGAGCGGGCGGAATACCGGGTCTGGGCCCTGCCCGGCATCCCCGAGGTGCGGCCGGGCGACGACATCGCCAAGCTGATCGCCTCGGCCGAGCCCGGCCTGGCCGACGGCGATGTGGTGATCGTGACCTCCAAGATCGTCTCCAAGGCGGAGGGCCGGCTGACCCGGGCCGACGACCGGGAGGCGGCGATCGACGCCGAGACGGTCCGGGTGGTGGCCCGGCGCGGCACGCTGCGCATCGTGGAGAACCGGCAGGGCCTGGTGATGGCCGCCGCCGGGGTCGACGCCTCCAACACCCCGGCCGGGACGGTGCTGTTGCTGCCCGAGGACCCGGACGCCTCCGCGCGCACGATCCGGGCCGGTCTGCGCGAGACCCTCGGCATCAACGTCGGGGTGATCGTCACCGACACGTTCGGGCGGCCTTGGCGTTCGGGGCTCACGGACGTGGCGATCGGCGCCGCCGGGGTGCGCGTGCTGGACGATCTGCGCGGGGGCACGGACGCGTACGGCAACCCGCTGAGCGCCACCATCGTCGCCACGGCGGACGAGCTGGCCGCCGCCGGCGACCTGGTCAAGGGCAAGGCCGAGGGCCGCCCGGTGGCCGTCGTGCGCGGGCTGTCCCACGTCGTGCACCCCGATGCGCCCGAGGGCACGGAGGAGGGCGCGCGGGCGCTGGTGCGCCGGGCGCAGGACGACATGTTCCGGCTCGGCACCTCGGAGGCGATCCGGGAGGCCGTCACCCAGCGCCGCACCGTGCGGTCCTTCACCGACGCCCCTGTGGACCCGGGCGCCGTCCGGCGCGCGGTGGCCGCGGCGGTCACCGCGCCCGCCCCGCACCACACCACGCCGTGGCGGTTCGTGCTGCTGGAGTCGGAGGAGTCGCGGGCCCGGCTGCTCGACGCGATGCGGGACGCCTGGATCGCCGACCTGCGCCGGGACGGCAAGAGCGAGGAGTCCGTCGCGAAGCGGATCCGGCGCGGTGACGTCCTGCGCCAAGCGCCGTATCTGATCGTGCCCTGCCTCGTCATGGACGGCGCGCACACCTACGGCGATCCCCGGCGCGACGGCGCGGAGCGGGAGATGTTCGTGGTCGCGATGGGCGCGGGCGTACAGAACCTGCTGGTCGCGCTGGCCGGGGAGCGGCTGGGCTCGGCGTGGGTGTCGTCCACGATGTTCTGCCGGGACGTGGTGCGCGAGGTGCTCGGGCTGCCGGCGGACTGGGACCCGATGGGCGCGGTCGCGGTCGGCCGGCCCGCCGAGGAGCCCCGGCCCCGGCCGGAGCGGGACGCGGGGGCGTTCGTGGAGGTGCGCTGAGCGCCTACCCTCGTAAAGCGGAACCGGTACCTCCGGAACACCCCGACCGGCCTCTCTAGGACTCCCCCGTGGCAGGACGCTTTCCCCAGCGGCCCACGCGTACGACCGTGCGCGGCGGGCATGCCGGCGTGCCCGGGGCGGCCGGTACGCCGCGGCAGGCGGCGCCCGCGCGGGTCCGCCGGTGGGTGCCGGACGGCCCGCTGGACCTCGGGCTGACCCTCGGGCCGCTGCGCCGCGGGCCCGCCGACCCGACGTTCCGGGCCACCGCGGACGGGTCCGTGTGGCGGGCGTGCCGTACGCCCGCCGGACCGGGCACGTTGCGCGTGCGCGCGTACGGCGGTGAGGTGCTCGGCGAGGCGTGGGGGCCGGGGGCCGGGTGGCTGCTGGAGCAGTTGCCGGAGCTGCTCGGCGCCGCCGACGATCCCGGGGCGTTCGTGCCCCGGCACCGGGTGGTGGCGCTGGCCCGGCACCGGCGGCCCGGGCTCCGGCTGACCCGGACCAGGCTGGTGCTGGAGTCGTTGATCCCGTCCGTGCTGGAGCAGAAGGTCACGACCGACGAGGCGTACCGGGCGTGGCGGCTGCTGGTACGGCGGTTCGGGGAGCCGGCGCCGGGGCCCGCGGGGACGGGCGAACGGCCGATGTCCGTGATGCCCTCGGCGCGGACCTGGGCGCTGATTCCCTCCTGGGAGTGGCACCGGGCGGGCGTGGACGACAAGCGGGCGTCCACGATCCTGCGGGCCGTACGGGTCGCCGCGCGGCTGGAGCAGACGGCGGGGATGCCTGCGGACCAGGCCCGGGCGCGGCTGGAGATCGTGCCGGGCGTGGGGCCGTGGACGTCGGCGGAAGTCGTGCAGCGCAGTCATGGGGCGGCGGACGAGGTCACCGTCGGGGATCTGCATCTGCCCCGGATCGTGGGCTGGGCCCTGGCGGGCGACCGCGACGCCGACGACACGGAGATGCTGCGCCTGCTCCAGCCGTACGCCGGGCAGCGGCACCGCGCGGCCCGGCTGATCCTGCTGAGCGGCCACGTACCGGCCAGACGCAAGCCGAAGATGCCTCGGGTGGACATCGGGGTGCTGTGAGGTGCGGGGGATGCCGGGGGTGGGTCGCTTGGCTGGGGATCGGTGCCTTGAAGGCTGCGGCGCCGGCGGTTACCCAAGGGGCGCGGGGAACCGCGCGCTCGGCCGGCGACGGGCCCGCGGACGGCGTTGATCGGCAGCGCCCGCCCGTTCCCCGTGTCGGGGGTCTGGGGGCGGAGCCCCCATGGGTGGTGCCTGCGGCAGGCGGTGCCCCACACCGACCCCGGGCCGGATCACTGGTCGGAGGAGAAGCGGAGCGCCCCCGCGGGGATGCGGGCGTCGCACCACACCCGTACGCCCTCGCGGAGTTCGTTGTCGGCGCCCACGACCGCGCCGTCACCGATGACCGTACCGGTGAGGACGGAGCGTTCGCCGACGCGGGCGCGGGTGCCGATGAGGGAGTCGGTGACGACGGCGCCCGGCTCGATGACGGCGCCGGGAAGGATGGTGGAACCGGAGATCCGCGCCCCCTCGGCCACGAACGCGCCCTCGCCCACCACCGTGCCGCCGGTCACCTTGGCGTCCGGCGCCACCCTGGCCGTGGGCAGCACGAGACGGTCGCCGCAGCGGCCGGGCACGGCCGGGGAGGGCGCGCGGCCGAGGACCAGGTCGGCCGAGCCGCGCACGAAGGCGGCCGGGGTGCCGAGGTCCAGCCAGTACGTGGAGTCGACCATGCCCTGGAGATGGGCGCCGGCCGCCAGGAGACCGGGGAAGGTCTCGCGTTCGACCGAGACCGGCCGGTCCGCCGGGATCGTGTCGATGACCGAGCGGCGGAAGACGTACGCCCCCGCGTTGATCTGGTCGGTGACGATCTCCTCGGGGGTCTGCGGTTTCTCCAGGAACGCCAGGACGCGCCCGGTGCCGTCCGTGGGCACGAACCCGTAGGCGCGCGGGTCCGCCACCCTCGTCAGGTGCAGCGAGACGTCCGCGCCCGTCGTCTCGTGGGTGTCCACCAGGGCCCTGATGTCCAGCCCCGTCAGGATGTCCCCGTTGAAGACCAGCACCGGGTCGTCGGGACCGGAGCGCAGCCGGCCGGCGACGTTGCGGATCGCGCCGCCCGTGCCGAGGGGCTCGTCCTCCGTGACGTACTCGATGTGCAGGCCCAGCGCGGCGCCGTCGCCGAAGTACGGCTCGAAGACCTCGGCCAGATAGCTGGTGGCGAGGACGATGTGCTCCACGCCCGCGGCCCGTGCCCGCGCGAGCTGGTGGGTGAGGAACGGCACCCCGGCGGCCCGGACCATCGGTTTGGGCGTGTGCACCGTGAGCGGTCGCAGCCGGGTGCCCTTGCCGCCGACCAGAAGGATCGCTTCCGTCACCTGTCGTCTCCGCTTCCAGCCGGACCGGCCGAACTGACTCGTCTCACTCGTTTCGGCCGGTCAGTGTACGCAGACCGGAGGACGGCGCCTCGACCGGCCGCGCGGTGTCCGGCCGGATCGGCGCGCGCTTTCCCCCGTCCGCCCGGACTCAGCGCCCCTGGTAGCGCGCCGCGCTGGTGCGGACCGTGCCCAGCTTGGCGTAGAGCCGCTTCCCGGGACACTCGGTGGCGTATCCGTCCCGGTGGCCGGACATCACGTTCAGCCGCACCTTCTTTCCCTTGGGGTAGAGGTTGCCGCCACCCGACGTGAGGTACGTCCTCGCCCTCGGGTCGGCTCCGTGGAGGCCGAGCTTCCACGCGGCGAGCCGGGCGACGGCCGTCACGGCGGCGCCCGGCGGCTGGGTCGTGCCGTGGCTGCCGATCACGGCGACGCCCATGCTGTCGGTGTTGAACCCGAGGGTGTGCGCGCCGAGCACCGCCTTGGCCACGCCCCCGGCCCGGCCCTCGTAGAGCTTTCCGCACTTGTCGACCAGGAAGTTGTAGCCGATGTCCCGCCAGCCCATGCTCTTGACGTGGTAGCGGTAGATGCCGCGGATGACGGAAGGGGCCTGGGCGCAGGTGTAGTTGTTGCCCGAGGCGGTGTGGTGCACGAAGGCCGCCTTGATCTTCTTCGTGTAGACGAACCCGCGTTCACGCAGTGACTCGTCGGCGCCCCAGCCCCGGCGCGTGACGATCTTCGGGCGCGGACCGATGTACTGCTTGCCCCGCGACGGGCCCTGAAGCTTCGTCAGTTCCAGCTCGGTGGCCGGGCGGTCGAGTTCCGGGATCTCGGTGGTGCCGTAGGCGGCGATGTCGGCGTTGGCGCCCGAGGCGGCGATCGCGGCCTCCGTGTCCAGCGCGGTGCGCGGCGGCTCGTCGACGGGCGCCCCCGCGGCCGGTGCCCCTCCCGCGGTCTCCCCCGCGTCCTGACCGGGGTCGACCAGTTCCAGGCGCAGCCCCGACGGCAACGCGCTCCGCCCGCCCGTCTTCTCCGCCCGCACCCGTACGTCCACGCCGTCCGAGGCGCCCACCCACAGCGGCGCGGTCGCCCCGCGCACCCGGCGGGCGGAGCGTTCCGCGGTGCCCGGGTCGGCGCCGTGGTCGGCGTGCGCCTCGACGTCCTGCCAGCCGGTCCACTCCCCCGTCACGGCGGACCGGGTACGCACCCGCACCCGGCCGCGCAGCTCGGTGCCGGGGTCGTCCCACACCACGCCGAGCAGCGCGAAGCGGCCGAGGCCGGTGCGGCGCAGCCCCTGTTCCGGGGCCGCGCCCGGATCGCCTTCACGGGACAGCGGGACGAGCGGCAGCGAGCGGGTGCTCCCCGGAACCGCGCCCCCGGACGCGGACCTGGGCACGGGCACGGGCCCGGACACGGCCCCGAACGCGGGCGGGGCCGGCGTGAGGGCGAGGACCGCCGCGCAGGCGGCACCGAGGGATCGGAGGGTGGACGGAAGGGCGCCGGAAGAGGAAGCAAGGAATCCACGCATGTACACGAATTTGGGCATAGCCGTACAAATCTGTCCATAGGTCAGCTGACGGGTCGTCGGACGGGGTTCCGCCGAACCGGTGGCCCGTTCCCCCCGTGCGCAGGCCCGCCCGCGCGTACCCTGTCCCGGGTGAACGCCACCGATCGCACCCCCGCCGACCTGCTGACTTCCGCGCTCGCCGCGGACCCCGGCCGCCCGCTGGTGACCTTCTACGACGACGCCACGGGCGAACGCGTCGAACTGTCCGTGGCCACCTTCGCCAATTGGGTGGCCAAGACCGCCAACCTCCTCCAGGGCGACCTGGGCGCCGAACCCGGTGACCGCGTCGCGCTGCTGCTGCCCGCGCACTGGCAGACGGCGGTGTGGTTGCTGGCCTGCTCCTCGGTGGGCGCGGTCGCGGACGTCGCCGGGGACCCGGCGGCGGCCGACCTCGTGGTGAGCGGCCCCGACGCGCTGGAGGCCGCGCGGGCCTGCCCCGGAGAGCGGGTGGCGCTGGCGCTGCGGCCCCTGGGCGGTCGGTTCCCGCAGCCGCCGGCCGGATTCCTCGACTACGCCGTGGAGGTGCCGGGCCAGAGCGACCGGTTCGTCCCCTTCGCGCCGGTGGACCCGCGAGAGCCGGCGCTCGTCGTCGCCGGACGGGAGTTCAGCGGCGCGGAGGTGGTCGAGTACGCCTCGGCCGAGGCGCCCTCGCTGGAGCTGACCGGGCCCGGGTCCCGGCTGCTGTCCGGGCTGCCGTACGACACCTGGGAGGGGCTGAGCGCCGGACTGTTCTCGCCGCTGGCCGCCGGCGGGTCCGTGGTGCTGTGCCGGCACCTGGACCGGCTGGACGAGGAGTCCCTCGCCAAGCGCGTCGCGAGCGAGCGGGTGACCGCGGTACGCCGCTGACCCCGTACGGCGGCCGTCCCGCGGCGGAGCCGCGCCAGCCCGCGCCGTCCACCCCGGCGCCCCCACGCCCCGGCGGCCCTCCGTCTCACCCGGTCGGAGCAGCACAGGGCGCTGCCCGGCCCGCTCCCCCGCATCGTCGTAAGGGCAGCACGTGACGCTCGTACGCCATGAGGGGATGGCCCATCGTGACCGACACCGCAGGCAGGTCCCTCGGTAGCGGTCGCGGGCCGGGGGCCTCGGCCACCGGGGACGGGCTCATACGGCGCCGGCGGCGCCGGCTGCGGAACTCGGCGCTGGGGGCGGCCGCCCTCCTCCTCGCCGCCGCCGGCGTCGGCTGGGCCGGCTACGCCCGGCTCAGCGCCAACATCACCCCCGACGAGGCCGCCGCCGCCGAACTGGCGCGCTACGAACGGGAGCGGCCCACCGCGCTGGTCCGGGACGCGCAGAACATCCTGCTGATCGGGTCCGACACCCGGGCCGGGGAGGCCAACCGCGCGTACGGCAAGGGCGTCCGCGGCCAGCGGTCGGACACCACGATCCTGCTGCACCTGGCCGCCGACCGGACCAGCGCCACCGCCGTGTCGCTGCCCCGCGACCTGATGGTGGACATCCCCTCCTGCCGGCAGGAGGACGGCACCCGCAGCGACCCGGTGTTCGCGATGTTCAACCACGCCTACGAGGTGGGCGGTTCGGCGTGCACGATCCGGACCGTGGAGAAGCTCACCGGCATCCGCGTCGACCACCACATGGTGCTGGACTTCGCCGGGTTCAAGGAGATCGTGGACGCCGTCGACGGCGTCGAGGTGTGCCTGGAGCAGCCGGTGGACGACAAGGCGGCGAAGCTCCGGCTGCCCGCCGGGCGGGTCACGCTGAACGGGGAGCAGGCGCTCGGGTACGTGCGCGCCCGCAAGTCGCTCGGCAACGGCAGCGACACCGAGCGGATCAAGCGCCAGCAACGGTTCCTCGGCGCGCTGGTCGACAAGGTGCGCGACGACGACATCCTGCTCAATCCGGTGAAGCTGTACCCGCTGCTGGACGCGGCGACCTCCGCGCTGACCACCGACCCGGAGCTGGCGAGTCTGCGCGGCCTGTACCGGCTGGCGCGCGGGCTGCGCGACATCCCCACGGAACAGGTCCGATTCCTGACCGTGCCGAGACGGTCGTATGTCTACGACGCCAATCGTGACCAGCTCGTGGAGCCGGAGGCCGAAAAACTGTTCGGGCAACTGCGGACCGATCAGCCGGTGGCGGTGTCACCCGAGAATTCACAGGAAGTTCCCCGGGACGTCACAGGCGCGGGCGGCCCGGACGGCCCCTCGCCCGCCCCGACGTTTCGCGGGTACACCGCCGCCGAACACACCTGCGCGTGAGCCGCCTACCAAAAACGGTGAACCTCCGTTTTGAAAATGGGCGGGATTGCCCGGTTGTAGGCACGGCGAATTTGTCATCGGCGTCGTCCGACGCTGAACTGGGCGGATAGTGTGAGCGATCCGGTGCACCTGGCCGCGAGGTCCGACGGGCTTTGTCGGGGCCGTGCACTGTTTCACCGAGACCCGAGCGCCTTGGAGGGGGAAGGCGCCGCGTGGCCCCGACGGAGGATTCGGACAACCGTGGACGCGCAAGGCCGTGGGCGGGCGGACAACATCGACCCCGCAGACCAGTGGGTGCTCAATCCGAACACCGGCGAATACGAACTGCGACTGAGCCCTTCCGCAGCGCAGCCACCGGTTCCCGGACCGCGCAGACCGTCCGCCGAGGACGACGGCGGTGCGGCGGGCGGCCGTGCCCGGCGGCAGGGCGGCGAGAGCCGGCAGCCGTCCCGGGCGCACGGCTCCGACGTGCCACCGCCGCGCTCGGCCCGGCGCCGGGCCGCGGAGCCGGAGGCGCCGCAGGGCCGGCGCGCGTCCCGGCGGCCGGCGAAGAAGCCGTCACGGGCGAAGAAGGCGCTGCTGTGGACCGGCGGGTCCATGGCGTTCGTGCTGGTCGCCGTGACGGCCGCCGGCTACCTGTACATCAAGCACCTGAACGACAACATCACGTCCGTGTCCGACGACGGCGCCAGCACCGGTGGCTTCCGCAAGGACGAGGCGATCAACATCCTGCTGATCGGCACCGACAAGCGCACCGGCAAGGGCAACGAGGGCTACGGCGACGCGGGCAGCGCCGGGCACGCGGACACCACGATCCTGCTGCACGTGTCGAAGGACCGCTCCAACGCCACCGCGCTGAGCATCCCGCGCGACCTCATCGTCGACATCCCGGACTGCCCGACCCAGCAGGAGGACGGCACCCAGAAGATCATCCCGGGCGCGACGGGCGTCCGGTTCAACACCAGCCTCGGCCAGGACGACCGTACGCCGAGCTGCACCATGCGCACGGTGACCGAGCTGACCGGGATCAAGCCGGACGACTTCATGGTGGCCGACTTCAACGCGGTCAAGACGCTGACCGAGGCGGTCGACGGTGTCGATGTCTGCCTGGCCAAGGACATCGACGACCCGGACTCGCACCTGAAGCTGTCCAAGGGCAACCACACGATCTCCGGTGAGCAGGCGCTGGCGTTCGTGCGCACCCGGCACTCCGTGGGCCTCGGCGGCGACCTGAGCCGGATCGGGCTCCAGCAGCAGTTCCTGGGCGCGCTGATGCGCAAGCTGAAGGGCAACTCCACGCTGACCAGCCCGACGAAGATGGTGAAGCTGGCGGAGGCCGGCACCAAGGCGCTGACCGTGGACGACAAGCTGGACAGCATCACCAAGCTGAAGGACCTGGGCCTGGAGCTGGGCAAGCTCGACCCGAAGAACCTGACCTTCACCACGCTGCCGGTCAAGGACAACCCGGCCGACGGCACGGTGCACAAGACGGTGATCGTGGATCCGGCGCTGGCCCCGCAGGTGTTCGAGGCCATCCAGAACGACGTCTCCTTCACCGACGTGAAGAAGAAGGAGAAGGCGGCCAAGGACGCCCAGGCCGCCCGGCTGAAGGGCACCCAGGCGCCCGCCTCGGAGGTGCGGGTGCGGGTCCTGAACGGCGGGGCGCAGGCCGGCAGCGCGCAGGCGGTCCTCGGGTGGCTGCAGAACGACCAGGGCGTGACCAAGTCGGAGAACGGCGGCAACGCCCCCGAGAAGCTGGCGAAGACCACGCTGGAGTACGCGCCCGACCAGGCGGCCCAGGCCCGCCGGCTGGCCGCGATCATGGGCCTGTCCGGGGCCGCGCTGAAGCCGGGCGAGAGCGTGACCAACGCGCAGGGGCTGCCGGCGATGACGCTGACCCTGGGCGCGGACTTCAAGGGAGCGGGGGTCTCCCTGACACCTCCGACGAAGGCGCCGAAGGTCGACAAGTCCACGGCGGACAAGGTGAAGTGCGCTTCGTAGGTAACCCATGGGGCCCGTCGTGCGTCTAACCGGACGCGGGACGGGCCCGCTGCTTGGCGCGAGGGCGGGGAGGGCAGGGAGTGGCGCAGAGCAAGGTGCGCGGAAAGGCTCCGGCGGTCGAGGACGCGGTGGCGCGCACGCCTGCGGCCGCGGGGGCACCGGCGGGTCCGGGCCGGGCTGGGGGCAGGCGGCGGCCGGGCGGTGCGCAGGCCGACCGGCGGCGGCGCAGACGGCGGGTGCTGCGCTGGTCGGCGACGGTGCTGGCGGTGGTGATACTCGGCACCGCGGGCGCCGGATATCTGTACTACCAGCATCTCAACGACAGTCTCCAGAAGGGGCGGCGCGCCAACGGCGACGACTCCAAGGCGCACCGGACCGCGCCGAACGCGGCCGGCCAGACCCCGCTGAACATCCTGCTGATCGGCTCCGACAGCCGGAACTCCGCGGAGAACGTGAAGCTCGGCGGCAGCCGGGACCACGCCGGCGACCCGCCGCTGGCGGACGTGCAGATGCTCATCCACCTCTCGGCGGACCGCGAGAGCGCCGCGATGATCAGCATCCCGCGTGACACCCGGGTGGACATCCCCGCGTGCACGGACCCCGACACCGGCAAGGAATACCCGCCGACGAACGACATCATCAACGTCACCCTGGCCCGTGGCGGGGCCGGCTGCACGCTGCTGACCTGGGAGAACCTCACCGGGGTCTATATCGACCACTGGATGACGATCGACTTCGCGGGCGTGGTGCGGATGGCCGACGCGATCGGCGGCGTCGACGTCTGCGTGAACCAGAACGTGTCGGACCACCCGACGCCCACCGTGCCCGGCGGGTCCGGGCTGAAGCTGACCAAGGGCACGCACAAGGTGAAGGGCGTGCAGGCCCTGCAGTGGCTGCGCACCCGGCACGCCTGGGGCGACGACCTGATGCGGGCCCGCGCCCAGCACATGTACCTGAACTCGATGATCCGCACGCTCAAGCAGCAGAACGTGTTCACCGACACCGGCCGGCTGATGGACCTGGCGGACGCGGCCGTCAAGTCGCTGAAGGTGTCCGAGGAGATCACCTCGGTCAAGAAGCTCTACGACCTCGGCATGCAGATGAAGTCGGTGCCGACGGACCGCATCACCTCCGTGACCATGCCCAACCTGAAGGACCCGCGCAACGAAAACCACGTCATCCCCGACGAGAAGAACGCCGGCAAGATGTGGCAGATGCTCCGGGACGACGTGCCGTTCGACAAGAACGGCGGGAAGCCGGACGGGAAGGGCGGCAAGAAGGGCACGGCCGCGAAGAAGCCGGACAAGAAGCCCTCGCTGGACCCGGCCGCGCTCGGGGTGCTGGTGCGCAACGCCACCCGGACCTCCGACGAGGCCGCGGTACGGCAGCGGGCGTCGGCGATCGCCCAGGTGCTCGCCGGCAAGGGCTACGCCCGGGCGCAGGCCGACGCCTCGGGGAGCCTGGCCGAGGACAAGACGCTGGTGCGGTATCCGAGCGCGGACCTGGAGGGTGACGCCCAGGCGGTGGCCGGGGCGCTGGGCATCCCGATGGCCCAGGTGCAGAAGTCGACCGACGTCTCGGGGGTCACGGTCGTCGTCGGCGCGGACTGGCGCTCCGGCCCGTCCTACCCGAAGGAGTCCGAGCCGAAGGCCGGCGACCTGCCGGAGAACTCCGACGCCGTGAACGGCTCGGACACCTCCAAGTGCATGGACGTGTACGCGCCGTACCGCTGGTAGCGGACCGGCTTCCGGGGCCCCGGTGGACGGGGCCCCGCGCGGGTTCAGGCGTGGACCGCGGGCCGGCGGGAGGCGATGACCTTGCGCGCCAGCGACTTCGGGCTGGTAAGGAAGCCCCAGCCCCAGGACATGTGCATCGTGGCCAGGGCCACCGGTATGCGCAGCCGGGCCGCCGGCGGCAGCCCCTTGCCGGCCGGGACCGAGCCCGCGACGATCGCTGCCAGGTAGCCGCCGGGGACCACCAGGCCCCAGGGGGTCAGCGCGACGCCGACGACGAGGCCCGCCGCGATCGCGCACACCGCCACCGGCGGGGCGAGGTAGCGCAGGTTGATGGACCCGGAGTGGTAGCGGGCGACGACGTGCCGCCAGCGGCCGTAGTCCTTGTACTGCTTGGCCAGCGCGCGCACCGACGGCCGCGGCCGGTACGACACCCGCAGCTCGGGCGAGAACCAGATCAGCCCGCCCGCCTCACGGATCCGGAAGTTCAGCTCCCAGTCCTGGGCGCGGATGAACTCCTCGTTGTAGCCGCCCTGCTGCTCCAGCGCCTCGCGCCGGAACACGCCGAGGTAGACGGTCTCGGCGGGGCCGGCCTGGCCGCCGGTGTGGAAGGCCGCGTTGCCGACGCCGATCTTCGACGTCATCGCGGCGGCCACCGCGTGCTCCCAGGCGTTCTCGCCCTCGGCGTGCATGATGCCGCCGACGTTCTGCGCGCCGGTCTCCTCCAGCAGCCGCACGGCGGTGGCGATGTAGTTCGGCGAGAGCATGCCGTGGCCGTCCACGCGGACCACGACCGGGTGCCGGGACGCCTTGATCGCCGCGTTCAGGGCGGCCGGGGTGCGGCCGGTCGGGTTGGGCACGGTGTGCACGCGGGGGTCGGCGCGGACCAGCTCGGCGGCGATCTCGTCCGTGCGGTCCGTGGACGGACCGAGGGCGATCACGACCTCCATCTCGCCGCCGTACTCCTGCGCGAGGATCGCTTCGACGGCTCCGCGCAGATGCCGCTCCTCGTTGAGGACGGGCATGATCACGGACACTGCGGGGAGCCGCACGTCGGGCTTGGCGTTCATAGGAGCCTCACGTTACCGCGAACGGGGGACACGGATGCGCGCCACCGGGGCCGCGGCGCGGGCTGGAGATCGTATCGGCCTACTGTGCTCCAGGATTCCGCGTACGGCCTCGTCCGGAGGTGTCCCCTTGCCCAGCCCGCCCCGGTCCCCGGCGCGTCCGCAGCGCCGCCCGCAGCCGCCCCGCCGTGTGCCGCGCCCGCCCGAGCGGGCCATGACGCCGGTCCGGCCGCCACGGCGGCCCCGCTGGGCCATGCGGGCGGTCACCACCCTGTCGGTCGTGGTGCTCGCCTCCGCCGGGATCGGCCACGCGGTGGTCAGCAGCCTGGACGCGGGCATCGCCCGGATCGACGCCTTCAAGGACATGAAGAACCGGCCCCGGGGCGGGCACGGCATGAACGTGCTGCTGGTCGGCACCGACGCCCGGGACAGGGTCAGCGAGCGGGACCGGCGCGCCTTCCGGCTGGGCGGCCAGCCCTGCCACTGCACCGACACCATGATGATCGTGCACGTCGCCGACGACCGGGAGCGGGCCACGGTGGTGAGCCTGCCACGCGACTCCTACGCCGAGATGCCGGCGCACACCGACCGGAACTCGGGGCGGCGGCACGGCCCGCACCCGGTCAGGCTCAACGCGGCCTACGCCGAGGGCGGCCCGCAGCTGACCATCCGCACGGTGGAGAACATGACCCACGTGAAGATCGACCACTACCTGGAGGTCGACTTCACCAGCTTCATGCGGACCGTGGACGTGCTCGGCGGGGTCGAGGTCTGCACGCCGACCCCGCTGAAGGACCGGTACACCGGGCTCGACCTCGCCCCCGGACGGCACACCCTGCGGGGCGGGCAGGCCCTCCAGTACGTGCGCGCCCGGCACGTCGACGGGGCCAGCGACCTGGGCCGGATGAAACGGCAGCAGCGGTTCCTGGCCGCGCTGCTCGACAAGACGACCTCCTCCGGGGTGCTGCTGAACCCGATGCGGTTCCGGGACGTGACCCGGGCCGTGCTCGGCTCGGTCCGCGCGGACGCGGGCTTCGGCACCGACGAGCTGCTCGACCTCGGCCGGGCGATGCGGAACTTCTCGCCGTCCTCCTCGGAATTCACCACCGTGCCCATCGGGCGGCTGGACTACCAGGTCAAGGGCATCGGCTCGACCCTGAAGTGGGACACGGCGAAGGCGGCGAAGCTGTTCGCGGCGGTACGCGACGACAAGCCGCTGGCCCAGGACCCCGCGCGCCGCTCCCGGGGACCCGCGCCGGTGCCGGTGGAGGTGGCGCCGGAGACGATCCGGGTGCAGGTGGCGAACGGCACGGGCACCGTGGGGCTGGGCAAGCGCCTCGACGCGGCGCTCGCGGCGACCGGTTTCGCCACCACCCACCGGCCGGTGACCGCCCCCGCCCACGTGCCCCGCACGCTGGTCTTCTACGACCCCCGCTGGGACCGCTCCGCCCGCTCCCTGGCCGCGGCCCTGCCGGGCAGCGAGCTGCGGGCGGTGCCGGGCCAGGGACCGCTGCTGAAGGTGACGGCCGGCGCCGACTTCAAGGACGTCCGCCGCGTGCGGTTCGACGACCCGGGCCGCCCGGAACAGAGCGTGCTGCGGGGCGACGAGGTGGTGTGCTGAGCGGTGGGCCGCCCGTGCCGTACGGCGGCGCGGCGGTGTGCGGTGTGTTCTCGGTGTGCTCGGTGTTCTGGGTGCTTCCCGGGGGCGCTCAGTCCTCGAAGCCCTCCGCCGCCCGCTGTTCGCGCAGCTCGCGGATGGCGCGGCGGCGGGCCAGGCGGTGGGTGCGGCGGATCTGCGCCTCCTGGTAGCGGCGGCGGTCGCGGTCGGTCTCGGGTATGACCGGCGGCACCCGGCGCGGCTTGCCGTCGGCGTCCACCGCGGCGAAGACCAGGTACGCGGAGCCGACCTGGGTGGGCGGGGCCGACTCGTTCCAGCGCTCGGCGAGGACCCGGACGCCGACCTCCATCGAGGTCCGGCCGGTCCAGTTCACCTGTGCCTTCACATGGACCAGGTCGCCGACGCGCACCGGCTCCAGGAACGCCATCTCGTCCATGGACGCGGTGACGGCGGGTCCGCCGGAGTGCCGGCCGGCCACGGCGCCCGCCGCGTCGTCGACCAGCTTCATGATCACCCCGCCGTGCACCGTCCCCAGCAGGTTGGTGTCGCTGTGGGTCATGATGTGGCTGAGGGTGGTGCGGGAGGCGGAGGTGGGCTTGCCCGGGATCTCCGGTTCCACTTCCGTGGCCTGGTCTGTCATGCCCTCCACCTTATGCCGACGGCGCATTCGCGGAATTTGTGTCGGCTTCGCAACAGCACCGCCCTGTTTTTCCGACAGCCCTTGTCCGGCACACCGCTGCGCCCGGCACACTGGTGCGCATGAATGACTGGCCCGAGGGATGGTCCGACGACAACCGCGGCCCGCGCTACGGACGCGGCAGTGCCGGCGCGCAGCCGGAGAGCGCCCGCGTGATGCGTCAGGTGCGGCGCGGCCCGGCGGTACCGCCCGGACCGCGCTCGGGGCACGACGGCTCCGGCCCGGCGGTGCCGCCGTACGGTGCCGGGGTGCCGCAGCAGCCGTCGTACGTGGACGGCCGGGGCCATGAACCGGGCACCGGCGGCGGGTACGACAGCGGCTACAACACCGGCCAGGTCTACGGCACCCCCGGCGGTCGCGGTCCGGGCGCTCCGGGGGGCGCGCCCGCCCGGGGCCCGCGTCCGGCGCCGAACTGGCGGCGGCGGATCAAGTGGACGGCGATCACGGTGGCGGGTGTGCTGGTCGTCACGTCGGTCGCGACCTACTTCTGGGCCGACTCCAAGCTGCGCCGCGAGGTGGACCTGTCCACGGTCATCGACCGGCCGGAGGGCGGCGACGGCACGAACTACCTGATCGTCGGCTCGGACAGCCGTGAGGGCATGTCCAAGGAGGACAAGAAGAAGCTGCACACCGGCGGCGCCGACGGCAAGCGCACCGACTCGATGATGATCCTGCACGTCGGCGACAACGGCGACACGCTGATCTCGCTGCCGCGCGACTCGGACGTGGTGGTGCCGTCGTACCAGGGGTCGACGTCCGGGAAGGTGTTCCCGGCGCAGGGCCGGCACGCCAAGCTGAACGCCACCTACGCCGAGGACGGGCCGACGCTGCTGGTCCGCACGATCGAGGCCAACACCGGGCTGCGCATCGACCACTACGTGGAGATCGGCTTCCAGGGGTTCGCCAGCATCGTGGACGCGGTGGGCGGTGTCGAGATCACCATCGACAAGGGCTTCAAGGACAAGTGGTCGGGCGCCGACTTCGAGGCCGGCAAGCAGACGCTGAACGGCCAGGAGGCCCTCGCGTTCGTGCGCACCCGGCACGCGTTCGCCGCCTCCGACCTCCAGCGGACCAAGAACCAGCAGAAGTTCCTCGCCGCCCTGGCCCACCAGGTGGCGACGCCGTCGACGATCCTGAACCCGTTCACGTTCTACCCGACCATGGGCGCGGGCCTGGACTCCCTGATCGTCGACAAGGACATGTCGCTGTGGGACCTGGCGTCGATGTTCTGGGCGATGAAGGGCGTCAGCGGCGGTGACGGCACCTCGATGAACATGCCGATCTCCGGTTCCGCGGGCGGCAACCTGGTCTGGGACAAGGCCAAGGTGAAGACGCTGGTGGACGAGCTGAACAACGGCGAGAAGGTCACCGTCTCCGGGAACTAGGCGCCGGGGAGCGAGGGCCGGGGGCGCCGGGAAGCGGGGCGCGGGTGCGCCGGGCCGGGTGCCCCCGGCCGTGCCGTCGCGGCTGCGGCTGCGGCTGCCGTTGCGGGGCTACACGCGCCCGGCGCCCGCCATCGTCCGGCAGCTCTCGGCACAGCGGCGACACGCCTCGGCACAGCGCGTCAGCTGCTGGTCGTCCGGCATGGTGGTACACGCCTCGGCGCACATGTCGCACGCCTTGGCACACAGCGCGCACATGTCGGTGTGCATGGGCGAGCGGCGCATCATCATGTCGGCGCACATCCGGGTGGTCTCGGAGCAGTCCATCAGCGCGCGCATGATCTGCATCTGCTGCTGGCCGCCCTTCTGCATGCAGGAGCTCATGGTCTCCTCGCAGATGCTGTGGCAGTCCATGCAGGCGGCGATGCAGTCCTGCATCTCCCGCGTGAGCGCGGGCATCGTCGGCGACTGGGTCATGGCTCCTCCTGGGAAGGCGGGGGCCCGGGGCGGACCCCGTGCCCTTCCGTCTTACGCCCGGCCCCGCCACCCCGCACGTCGGGCCCGCGCCCCCTCACCGGTCCACGGCCCGGAGCAGGAGGCCGGCCAGAAGGACGAGCGGGTCGTCGTCGCCGGAAGGCGCCCGGAGGGACGCCTTCCGAAGACCCCGAACCCCCGGACGGCTACGGCAGGTTGCGCGCCATGACGATGCGCTGGACCTGGTTCGTGCCCTCGTAGATCTGGGTGATCTTGGCGTCGCGCATCATGCGCTCCACCGGGTAGTCGCGGGTGTAGCCGTAGCCGCCGAGGAGCTGGACGGCGTCGGTGGTGACCTCCATGGCGACGTCCGAGGCGAAGCACTTGGCGGCGGCGCCGAGGTAGGTGAGGTCGGCGTCGCCGCGCTCGGAGGCGGCGGCGGCCTGGTAGGTGAGGGCGCGGGCCGCCGAGATCTTCATCGACATGTCGGCGAGCATGAACTGGATGCCCTGGAAGTCGGCGATCGGCTTGCCGAACTGCTTGCGCTCCTGGACGTAGCCCTTGGCGTAGTCGAAGGCGCCCTGGGCGACGCCGAGGGCCTGGGCCGCGATGGTGATGCGGGTGTGGTCCAGGGTCTTCATGGCCGTCATGAAGCCGGTGCCCTCCTCGCCGATCATGCGGTCGGCGGGGATGCGGACGTTGTCGAAGTAGACCTCGCGGGTCGGGGAGCCCTTGATGCCGAGCTTCTTCTCCGGGGCGCCGAAGGAGACGCCCTCGTCGGACTTCTCCACGACGAAGGCGGAGATGCCCTTCGAGCGCTTCGAGGGGTCCGTCACGGCCATCACCGTGTAGTACTCGGAGACGCCCGCGTTGGTGATCCAGCGCTTGACGCCGTTGAGCACCCAGTGGTCGCCGTCGCGGACGGCCTTGGTCTTCATGCCGGCCGCGTCCGAGCCCGCGTCCGGCTCGGAGAGGCAGTACGAGAACATCGCGTCGCCCTTGGCCAGCGGGCCCAGGTACTTCTTCTTCAGCTCCTCGGAGCCGGAGAGGATCACCGGCAGCGAGCCCAGCTTGTTCACGGCCGGGATGAGCGAGGAGGAGACACAGGCGCGGGCGACCTCCTCGATCACGATGACCGTGGCGAGCGCGTCGGCGCCGGAGCCGCCGTACTCCTCGGGGACGTGCACGGCGTGCAGGTCGTTCGCCACCAGGGCGTCGAGGGCCTCCTGCGGGAAGCGGGCCTCCTCGTCCACCACCGCGGCGTACGGCGCGATCTTCGCCTCGACCAGGGAGCGGACGGCGTCCCGGAGCATGTCGTGCTCCTCGGACGGGCGGTACAGGTCGAAGTCAGCCGATCCGGCCACGGTCTCTCACGCTCCAAAGACGCAGTGATACTGACGCTAATTACCGTTAAGTAACTCAAATTTTAGAGGTCCGGCCCTCACCCGCCTACGTGACCTACGCGACAGCGGGAGAAATGCCCCGCGAGCGGCCCGGATATGCTCGGGCCCGCATGACCGAGCACGACCGACGGACCCGAGCTGGAGCACCCATGAGCCTGAAGATCACCGTGATCGGCACCGGCTACCTCGGCGCCACGCACGCCGCGGCCATGGCCGAGCTGGGCTTCGAGGTGCTGGGCCTGGACGTCGTACCCGAGAAGATCGCGCTGCTGGAGCGCGGCGAGACGCCGATGTACGAGCCGGGGCTCCAGGAGCTGCTGCGCAGGCACGTCGCCGGGATCGAGGGCTCGACCGGGCGGCTGCGGTTCACCACGGACTGGGCCGAGGCCGGGGCCTTCGGCGATGTGCACTTCGTGTGCGTCAACACCCCGCAGAAGCACGGCGAGTACGCCTGCGACATGTCGTACGTGGACTCCGCGATCGCCTCCCTCGCCCCGCATCTGCACGGCCCGGCCCTGGTCGTGGGCAAGTCGACCGTGCCGGTGGGCTCCGCCGAGCGGCTGGCGGCCTACCTCGCCGAGCACGCCCCGGCGGGCGCGGACGCCGAGCTGGCCTGGAACCCGGAGTTCCTGCGCGAGGGCTTCGCCGTCCAGGACACCCTGCACCCGGACCGGATCGTGGTCGGCGTCCGTGGCGAGCGCGCCGAGAAGCTGCTGCGCGAGGTGTACGCGACGCCGGTGGCCGAGGGCACGCCGTTCGTCGTCACCGACTTCCCGACCGCGGAGCTGGTGAAGACGGCCGCGAACTCCTTCCTCGCCACCAAGATCTCCTTCATCAACGCGATGGCGGAGGTGTGCGAGGCGGCCGGCGGTGACGTGGCGAAGCTCGCGGAGGCCATCGGCCACGACGACCGGATCGGCCACAAGTTCCTGCGCGCCGGGGTCGGCTTCGGTGGCGGCTGTCTGCCCAAGGACATCCGGGCGTTCATGGCCCGCGCGGGCGAGCTGGGCGCCGACCAGGCGCTGACCTTCCTGCGCGAGATCGACTCCATCAACATGCGCCGGCGCGGCCAGATGGTGGAGATGGCCCGGGAGGCACTCGGCGGCGGCTCCTTCCTCGGCAAGCGGGTCGCGGTGCTCGGCGCCACCTTCAAGCCGGACTCGGACGACGTGCGCGACTCGCCCGCGCTGAACGTGGCCGGGCAGATCCACCTCCAGGGCGGCCAGGTGACGGTGTACGACCCGAAGGGCATGGCCAACGCCCGCAAGGTCTTCCCGACCCTGGGCTACGCCGACACCGCGGAGGAGGCCGTCCGGGGCGCCCATGTCGTCCTGCACCTGACCGAGTGGCGGGAGTTCCGCGAGCTGGACCCGGCGGCGCTGGGCGAGGTCGCGGCGGCCCGGGTCCTGCTCGACGGCCGCAACACCCTCGACCCGGAGCTGTGGCGCCGGGCCGGCTGGACGTACCGGGCGATGGGGCGGCCGACGGCCTGACGGCACGGCGTGTGACACGCCGAAGAGCGACGGCCCCCCTGTTGACGCGGGGGGCCGTTCGTCATCCCGGGTCGCGGGCAGTGGTGGCCGTTCCGCGTGGCGCACGCCCCCGGTTCGGCCGAGGCTCAGTCGGCCGAACCGGGGGCTGTGCGCATTGTGCACCATCGGTGGCGGGGGTCAGGGGCCCTTCGCGCGGTAGCGGCGCATCTTGGCGCGGGCGCCGCAGAGCTGCATGGAGCACCAGCGCCCGCGGCCGGCGGGGCTGCGGTCGTAGTACGCCCAGTGGCAGGTCTCGGACTCGCACGCCTTGAGCCTGGTCCAGGTGCCGGCGACGAGCGCCTCGGCGACGGCGGTGGCGACGCGGGAGAGCAGCGGACCCTGCACGGCGGGGGCCAGTCGGGCGGAGCCGTCGTGGTCGTCCACGGCGACGTACAGCGGGGCCCGGGCGAGCAGGGTGCCGAGCGGGGTCACGGCGCGGTGCGGCGGGTGGCCGGCGTGGGCGAGCAGCGCGGCGCGCAGCGACTCGCGCAGTTCGCGGGCCTCGGCGACGCCGTCCTCGGTGATCCCCAGCCGGACGCGGGCCTCCGGCGTGTCCAGCGCGTCGGTACCCGCCTCCAGGTCGAGCGTGTTCACCAGTGACTCGACCAGTGCCAGGCCGCCCGGAGCGGCGGATCTCTCGCTCATGCTTGCGACGTTACCGCTTCTGGCGGAGTATGGGGTAACCGTTACCGGTTACCTTTCCCTACAGGTAACGACGAGGAGGTAGTCATGGCTTTCGCCAAGCTCGAAGCCGTGGTCCTGGACTGTCCCGACCCCCGTGCCCTGGCCGGCTTCTACGCCGCTGTGCTGGGCGGCACGGTGGAGGACGACGGCGACTGGGTGGACCTGAAGGTGCCCGGCGGTCCGACGCTCGCCTTCCAGCGGGCGCCCGGGTTCGTGCCGCCCCAGTGGCCCGCGGCTGACCACTCCCAGCAGTTCCACCTGGACCTGACCGTGCCGGACCTGGACGCGGCCGAGAAGGAGGCGCTGGAACTGGGCGCCAGGCCGCTGGACACCGCCGACCGGTCCCGCAGCTTCCGTGTCTACGCCGACCCGGCGGGGCACCCGTTCTGTCTCTGCGCCGGCTGAGATCTCTCGAACACCAGAAACCGGAGGACCCATGGCACCCGTGGCCCGTTTCCGTACCGTCGTGCTCGACTGTCCCGACCCGCACCGCCTGGCCGCCTTCTACGCGGCGGTGGCCGGGGGCACCCCGGAGCCCGAGGACGACGACTGGGTCGTCCTCCAGGTGCCGGACGGGCCCCGGCTGGCCTTCCAGCGGGCCGAGGGCCACACACCGCCGGAGTGGCCGCGCGCCGACCGCAACGGCCAGCAGCTCCACATCGACTTCGACGCGGGCCCGACCTGGGCGGACATCGACGCCGCCCACGAGCGGGTGCTCGCGCTCGGCGCCCGTCCGCTGGACCTGGAGGACCGCGGGAAGAAGGACTTCCAGGTGTACGCCGACCCGGCCGGGCATCCGTTCTGCCTGTGCCGGATCGAGCACACGTGAGGACCCTCGGACGTCCCGGTCAGCTCTCGCCGGGTGTGCCGTCCAGTTCGCCGATGGTGGCGAGGGAGGGGCCGCGGGTGGCCTGGAGATCGCGGGCCACGTCCTCCGCCGCGCCCAGCACGCGTACCGCGTTGCGCCAGGTGAGCTTGGCCAGGTCGGTGCGGGACCAGCCGCGGTCCAGCAGCTCGGCGAGGAGGTTCGGGTAGCCGGAGACGTCGTCCAGGCCGTCCGGGGTGAACGCGGTGCCGTCGTAGTCGCCGCCGATGCCCAGGTGGTCGATGCCGGCCACCTCGCGCATGTGGTCCAGGTGGTCGGCCACCACGGACACCGTGGCGACCGGGCGCGGGTGGCGCTCCTCGAAGGCGCGGTGCAGCCGCATCGCCTCGGGGCTGGTGTCCAGGTGGTGCAGCCCGTGGGCGCGCAGGTTCTCGTCGGCGGCGGCCGTCCAGTCGACGGCGGCCTGGAGCACGAACTTGGGCACGAACGTCACCATCGCCACGCCGCCGTTGGCGGGCAGCCGCTCCAGGACGTCGTCGGGGATGTTGCGCGGGTGGTCGCAGACCGCGCGGGCGGAGGAGTGCGAGAAGATCACCGGCGCGGCGGAGGCGTCCAGCGCGTCCCGCATGGTGGTGGCGGCCACGTGGGAGAGGTCGACGAGCATGCCGAGCCGGTTCATCTCCCGGACCACCTCGCGGCCGAAGGCGGTCAGGCCGCCGGCCCTGGGCACGTCGGTCGCGGAGTCCGCCCAGTCCACGTTGGAGTTGTGGGTGAGCGTCAGGTAGCGCACGCCGAGCGCGTGCAGGGCGCGCAGGGTGCCCAGGGAGTTGGCGATGGAGTGGCCGCCCTCGGCGCCCATGAGGGAGGCGATACGGCCCTCGGCGCGGGCCGTCTCCAGGTCGGCGGCGGTCCGCGCGGGCGCCAGGTCCGCCGGGTAGCGCTCCAGCATCCGGCGGACGCAGTCGATCTGCTCCAGGGTGGCCGCGACCGGGTCCGGCTGCTCGGCCGGCACGTACACCGACCAGTACTGGGCGCCGACCCCGCCCGCGCGCAGCCGCGGCAGGTCGGTGTGCAGCCGGTCGCGGCGGTCCCCGGCGATGTCCAGGGCGTCGAGGTCGTAGCGGACCTGCTCGCGCAGCGCCCACGGCAGGTCGTTGTGGCCGTCCACGACCGGGAACTCGCGCAGCAGTTCCCGGACCTCCTCCAGCGCGCCCATGCCGGTCACTTCCCGAAGCCGAAGCCGCTCGCGCCCTCGACCTTGGCGCGCAGCCGCTTGCCCTTCTCGGTGGCCTGGTCGTTCAGGTCCTGCTGGAAGTCGCGCATCCGGTGCAGCAGTTCCTCGTCGTGCGCGGCGAGCATCCGGGCCGCGAGCAGACCGGCGTTGCGGGCGCCGGCCACGGAGACCGTGGCGACCGGGACGCCGGCCGGCATCTGCACGATGGACAGCAGCGAGTCCATGCCGTCGAGGTACTTCAGCGGCACGGGCACGCCGATGACCGGCAGCGGGGTGACGGAGGCGAGCATGCCGGGCAGGTGGGCGGCGCCGCCCGCGCCCGCGATGATCACCTTCAGTCCGCGGTCGGCGGCCTGCTCGCCGTAGGTGATCATCTCGCGGGGCATGCGGTGCGCGGAGACGACGTCGACCTCGTAGGCGATCTCGAACTCGTCCAGGGCCTTGGCGGCGCCCTCCATGACGGGCCAGTCCGAGTCCGACCCCATGACGATGCCTACAACTGGGCTCATTCGGTGATCGTGCCTCTCAGGTAGCCGGCTGCGTGACGGGCGCGCTCCAGCACGTCGTCCAGGTCGTCGCCGTAGGTGTTGACGTGTCCGACCTTGCGGCCGGGCTTCACGTCCTTGCCGTACATGTGGATCTTGAGCTTGGGGTCCCGGGCCATGCAGTGCAAGTACGCGGAGTACATGTCCGGGAAGTCGCCGCCCAGGACGTTGACCATGACCGTCCACTTGGCGCGCGGACGCGGGTCGCCCAGCGGCAGGTCCAGGACCGCGCGGACGTGGTTGGCGAACTGCGAGGTGATCGCGCCGTCCATGGACCAGTGGCCGGAGTTGTGCGGGCGCATCGCCAGCTCGTTGACCAGGACGCGGCCGTCGCGGGTCTGGAACAGCTCGACGGCGAGGTGTCCGACGACGTCCAGTTCCTTGGCGATGCTCAGGGCCAGCCGCTCGGCGTGCAGGGCGAGGTCCTCGGGCAGGTCCGGGGCGGGCGCGATCACGGTGTCGCACACGCCGTCCACCTGCCGGGACTCCACCACCGGGTAGGCGACGGCCTGGCCGTGCGGGGAGCGGACGACGTTGGCGGCCAGCTCGCGGACGTAGTCGACCTTCTCCTCGGCGAGGACGGGGACGCCGGCGCGGAACGGCTCCGCGGCCTCCTCGGGGTTCTCCACGACCCACACGCCCTTGCCGTCGTAGCCGCCGCGGACCGTCTTGAGGACGACGGGGAAGCCCTCGCCCTCGGCCGCGAACCGCACCACGTCCTCGGGGTCGGCCACGATCCGGTGCCGGGGGCACGGGATGCCGATCGCGTCGAGCTTCGCCCGCATCACGCCCTTGTCCTGGGCGTGCACCAGCGCGTCGGGCCCCGGGCGCACGGGAATGCCGTCCGCCTCCAGGGCCCGTAGGTGCTCGGTGGGGACGTGTTCGTGATCGAAGGTGATCACGTCGCATCCGCGCGCGAACTCGCGCAGCGTGTCCAGGTCGCGGTAGTCGCCGATGACGACATCGCTCACGACCTGCGCCGCGGAATCCTGAGGGGTGTCACTGAGGAGCTTGAACCTGATGCCCAACGGGATGCCCGCCTCGTGCGTCATACGCGCGAGCTGCCCCCCGCCGACCATGCCGACTACCGGGAACGTCACACCCTTAGGGTATCGGCCGTACGGGGTGGCCGGATCGCCTCCCTCCATGAACTCTTACCCGACGCTTCCCCATCTCTTTCCGGCCTGTTTTCCAGCCTGTTTCCCGGCTGTGGGCCGGTCCATGGGCGCGCCGGGGCCCGCACGGCTAGCATGGCGGGGTTGTCGAACCCTACCGACGGGAGCTGCCCAGCCATGGAACCTCGTTCCGAGAGGCTGCAACGGCTCGTACGCGAGATGGCGAAATTCGGCGCCGTCGGCGGGGCCGGGGTCCTCGTGAACCTCGGAGTGTTCAACCTGGTCCGGAACATGTCGGACCTGCCGGTGGTACGGGCGAGCATCATCGCGACCGTCGTGGCCATCGTCTTCAACTACGTCGGCTTCCGGTACTGGACCTACCGCGACCGCGACAAGGGCGGGCGCACCCGGGAACTGGTGCTGTTCCTGCTGTTCAGCGCGGCCGGCCTGGTGATCGAGAACGGCGTGCTGTACCTGGCGACGTACGGCTTCGGGTGGGACACCCCGCTGCAGAGCAACGTCTTCAAGTTCGTCGGCATCGGTGTGGCGACGCTGTTCCGGTTCTGGTCCTACCGCACCTGGGTGTTCCGGACACTGCCGGCCGGGGAGGCCGTGGCGGGTGCGGAATCGATTCTGAAGCAGGAGCCCAGGCGGCCCGCGCACCGGCAGCGGGTCCCGTAGGGGGCCGGTTCCGTAGCGGTCGCCGCGCTCCCGTCAGCGGACCGTCGACCGGTGCTCCTCCTCCGCCTTGGGCGGCGGGGGCGTGCGGGAGAGGAACAGGCCGAAGACCGGGGGCTGCGCCTGGAGCAGCTCCAGCCGGCCGCCGTCGGCCTCCGCGAGGTCCCGCGCGACGGCCAGGCCGATGCCTGTGGAGTTCCGCCCGCTGATCGTCCGCTCGAAGATCCGCGCACCGAGGTCGGCCGGCACCCCCGGCCCCTCGTCGGTCACCTCGATCACGGCCTGGTTGCCGGTGACCCGGGTGCGCAGGGCCACCGTGCCGCCGCCGTGCATCAGCGAGTTCTCGATCAGCGCGGCCAGCACCTGGGCGACCGCGCCCGGCGTGCCCACCGCCGTCAGGTGCCGCTTGCCGGAGCTGACGATGGCCCGGCCGGCGCTGCGGTAGGCGGGCCGCCACTCGGCGAGCTGCTGCTGGATGACCTCGTCCAGGTCGAAGGCGACCGCGGAGCCGGTGCGCGGGTCGCGCGAGTTGGTCAGCAGCCGCTCCACCACATCGGTCAGCCGCTCCACCTGTGTCAGCGCGATGGTGGCCTCCTCCTTCACCGTCTCCAGGTCGCCGGTGAGGGTGATCTCCTCCAGCCGCATGGACAGGGCGGTGAGCGGGGTGCGGAGCTGGTGCGAGGCGTCGGCCGCGAGGCGCCGCTCGGCGGTCAGCATGCGCGCGATCCGCTCGGCGGAGGAGTCCAGCACATCGGCTACCCGGTCCAGCTCGGGCACGCCGTACCGCCGGTGCCGGGGGCGCGGGTCGCCGGAGCCGAGGCGTTCGGCGGTCTCGGCGAGGTCGGTCAGCGGGGAGGCGAGCCGGCCCGCCTGCCTGAGGGCGAGCAGCACGGCCGCGACCACCGCGAGCAGCGCGACCAGCCCGATGATCAGCAGCGTCCGGCCGACCTCGCGGGTCACCGCGGAGCGGGGCTCCTGCACGGTGACCGTCTCGCCCTCCTCGCCGCGCTGCGTGAACTGGATGGTGTCGCCCTCGGGCTTCTCGCCGATCTCTATGGGCGCCTTGCCGGGCATGCGGATGACCGCGTACTGGTCCTTGCTGACCGGGTTGCGCAGCACGTCCGCGTTCACGTTCTCCGCGGCCAGCAGCCGGCTGTCCACGATGCTGGCCAGCCGCACCGCCTCCGACTCGACCCGCTCCTGGGCGCTGTCGCTGATGGTCCGGGTCTCGACGGCGACGAGCGAGACACCGAAGACGGCGATCACCACCAGCACGACGGCGAGGGTGGACTGGATGAGACGTCGACGCATGGTCCGTTACCTGGGGTGATCGCCGGCCCGGCCCGGCTCAGCTCTTCTCGAAGCGGAAGCCCACGCCGCGCACCGTCGCGATGTACCGGGGGTTCGCCGCGTCGTCGCCGAGCTTCTTGCGCAGCCAGGAGATGTGCATGTCGAGGGTCTTGGTCGACGACCACCAGGTGGTGTCCCAGACCTCGCGCATCAGCTGGTCCCGGGTGACCACGCGGCCGGCGTCCCGCACCAGCACCCGCAGCAGGTCGAACTCCTTGGCGGTCAGCTGGAGCTCCTCGTCGCCCATCCACGCGCGGTGCGACTCGACGTCGATGCGCACCCCGTGCGTGGCCGGCGGCTGCTGCGGCTCGGCGGACCCGCGGCGCAGCAGCGCCCGCACCCGGGCGAGCAGTTCGGCGAGCCGGAAGGGCTTGGTGACGTAGTCGTCGGCGCCCGCGTCGAGGCCGACGACGGTGTCCACCTCGTCGGCCCGCGCGGTCAGGATGAGGATCGGCACGGTGTGGCCGTCGGCCCGCAGCCGGCGGGCGACCTCCAGGCCGTCCATGCCGGGCAGCCCCAGGTCCAGCACGACCAGGTCGACGCCGCCCTGCAGTCCGGCGTCGAGCGCGGCGGGTCCGTCCTCGCGCACCTCGACCTCGTAACCTTCCCGGCGCAGGGCGCGGGCCAGCGGCTCCGAGATGGACGCGTCGTCCTCGGCGAGCAGTACACGGGTCATGGGGTGATGGTAGTCCGCCCGTGTACGGTGCCGGGGCGTGATCGCTTTCCCGGCCTCTTACCTTCGCATCCGGCTGGTACGAACCATTGACCTGGGGATGCGATCGTAGTGGAGACCTTCGAAACCGGTTGCGCGGTTCCCGCGACACCTGTGATCCGCGTCTCAAGTCCTTCCATATCCGGCACTGTCCTGCCGTATGGTGACCTGAACGCCTGTAGTACGCACCGGGGACCTTTGGCGAGCAGTCGACGCTGAAGGTCTCTTTTGTGTACGGGCTGATCGATCAGCCTTGAAAGGAATGACCTCTGGCCGGGCTCCGGGCGCAGCGACGCGTGTGGGGCGTGGATCCCGGTGGTCGCCGTCCGCCGCCTCCGTGATCCGGGGGCGGACTCCCCCTGGGCGTGGGGGTGGCCGGCCGACCTGCCGGTGCCGGCCGCACCCCCACCGGGCGCGCAACGCTCCAGCCGCGCGTCCCGACCAGCAAGGAACGACCATGGCGTCCAGCCTGACGAAGGACTCGGTCCGACCGGGCACCCCCGGTTCCGAGAAGACCTTCTTCGGCCACCCCCGCGGACTGGCCACTCTCTTCATGACCGAGATGTGGGAGCGTTTCTCCTACTACGGCATGAGGGCCCTGCTCCCGCTGTACCTGGTGGCCCCGGGTGGCCTGCACCTCAACGGTGGCACGGCGAGTGCGATCTACGCGGTGTACCTGTCGCTCGTCTACCTGCTCGCCCTGCCCGGCGGCTGGTTCGCCGACCGCCTGCTCGGCCCGCGCAAGACGGTCGCCGTCGCGGGCGCGGTCATCATGCTGGGCCACCTGTGCCTGGCGGTCCCCTTCGCCGCGAGCTTCTACGTCGGCCTGGTGTTCGTCGCCATCGGTTCGGGTCTGCTGAAGGCCAACATCTCCACGATGGTCGGCCACCTCTACAACGGCCCGGAGGACCCGCGCCGGGACGGTGGCTTCACGCTCTTCTACATCGGCATCAACCTCGGCGCCTTCGTCGCCCCGCTGGTCATCGGCACCATCGGCGAGAACGTCAACTGGCACCTGGGCTTCGCGCTGGCCGCGCTCGGCATGGCGCTGGGGCTGGTCCAGTACCTGCTGGGCGGCCGTCACCTGAACCCGAAGAGCAGCGAGGTCCCGACCCCGCTGACCGCCGAGCAGAAGGCCGCCACGCTGCGCAAGGGCCTGATCTGGCTGGCCGTCGCCGCGGTGTTCTACGGCGTCGTCGGCGGCACCGGTCACTTCACCCTGAACTGGGCGCTGATCCCGCTCACCGTCATCGGCCTGATCGTGCCGATCCTGGTCATCGCCCGGATCATGCGGGACAAGGACCTGGACGCGGGCGAGCGCTCGAAGGTGTCGGCGTACATCTGGTTCTTCGTGGCCGCCGCCGTCTTCTGGATGATCTACGACCAGGGCGGCTCGACCCTGTCGCTGTTCGCCAAGGACGGCGCCGAGAACTCGGTCTTCGGCTGGGACTTCCCGGTCTCCTGGTACCAGTCGGTCAACCCGGTCCTGATCATGGCGCTGGCGCCGGTCTTCGCCTGGCTGTGGCTGTGGCTGAACCGGCGCGGCAAGGAGCCGAGCACGATCGTGAAGTTCTCTTCCGGTCTGGTGCTGGTCGGTGTGTCCTTCTTCGTCTTCCTCGCCCCGCTGTCGATCGCCGAGGGCGGCCACAAGGCCGCGGCGCTGTGGCTGGTCGCGATCTACTTCGTGCAGACCGTCGGTGAGCTGACGCTGTCCCCGGTGGGTCTGTCGGTGACCACGAAGATGGCGCCGCAGAAGTACGCCTCCCAGATGATGGGTGTCTGGTTCCTCGCGGTGACCGCGGGCGACTCCGTCACCGCCCTGCTGTCCAACCCGGCCGTCGGCGGCGTCAACCTCGACAAGAAGGGCTTCGTCGCCCTGGAGGCCGTGCTCGCCGTGATCGCGGGTGTGGCGGTGTGGATGTACCGCAACAAGGTCAAGAAGCTGATGGGCAACATCAACTAGTCCGTCCGGTCCGTCGGGACCGAGCCGGGAGGGCCGCCGCACCCAGTGGGTGCGGCGGCCCTTCGGCTATCGGGTCCTCCGCCGTGGCATCAGCGTGAACACCGCGGCGCCCAGCAGGACCGCCGTGCCCGCCACCAGGCCCAGGGCCCGCAGCGCGCCGTGGTCGCTCGCGCCGGTCTCGGCGAGGCCGCCGTCACCGCCGGCGCCGCCGCCCGTCGCGGCCGTGCCCGAGGACCCGCCCGCCGCCGACGTGCCGCCCGCCGCGCCGCCCGGCTGCTCCGTGGTGTCCAGGGTGAGCGAGACGGCCGTCTTCACCGGCGTGCACGTCGTGGTCGTACCGAGCGCCTTGACCGTCAGCACGCCCGGGGAGAGCGTCGAGGAGCCGCTGGCGCCGGGCTTGTAGGTGCCGGTGAGGTCGGGGATCTCGATGGGGGCGCCTGCCTTGATCGGTCCCGCGTTCTCCGGTCCCTCCACGTGCACGGTGCCCTTGTCGGCGCCGCCCAGCACCACCTCCATGGACGGCTTCACCGAGCCCCTCGGGATCTCGGCCGGGCTGTCCATCACCGACTTGCCGAACTTCACGGTGAGGGCGTAGCTCCCGCCGTCCTTCCGCGCGTCGATCCGCACCGGCGAGGTCGCGCTCTTGTCGCCGATCGGCGTCTTGCAGGCGTACGGGACCTGCACCTCCTTGCCGGGGAAGCCGGACTGCCCGGTGCCGCCGGTGCGGCCGGTGGCCGTGGGGGTGGCGGTGGCGGTGTGCGTCGGGGTCGCCGTGTCCGACGGCGTCGTACTGGGCGTGGTGGTGGGCGTCGCGGTGGACGTGCCGCCACCGCCTGCCGTCACCCGGATCGTCGCCGCTTTGGGCACGGTCTCCTTGGGCGCGCACTCGGTGTCCGTGGACATCGCGTTGACGGTGTACGCGTCCGGGGTCAGCGTCACCTCGCCCGCGGCGGTCAGCTTCAGCGTGCCCTTCATGGCGGAGAGCACCATGGCGCCGCCCTTGGGGATCGCGGGGTTCTCCCGGGGCCCCCGCATCGCGATGTCGGCCGTCTGCGCGCCGGCCGCCTTCAGCACCCCCGACGGCTGGACCGAGTTCGCGGGCAGGTCGATGATGTCCGGGTTCCGGGAGGCGGCCTGGACGAACGTCCACCCGATGGTCACGGTGTCGCCCACCTCGGCCGTGGCCGGTGCGGTGATCCCGACCTTGGTGGTGCCGTCGACGGGGTCGATGCCCGCGGGCGGCACGCAACGGGTGGCGTACGCCACGTCGGCCGCCCGCGCGGGCGTCACCGCCGGGCCCAGCAGGATGCCCGCCGCACCGAGCACCAGCAGGGCTGCCGTGCTCCCGGCCGCTGTGCCTGTCCTTCGCATGCTCACGTGGGTCCCTTCGGGGTGGGAGTCGCAGGACTCGTCGGACTGTCGTCGTGCGGTGCGGAGGACCGGCCGGCCGGACCGCGCGGGGCGGAGTCCGGGGTGAACCACGGCAGGCTCGCCGCCCCGGCGGCCGGGTCGCGCGCGGGGACCGGGGGGTCGCCGGGGGTGTGCGGGGCGCCCCGGGCGCCGGTGGTACGAAGGCGTGGCAGGCGTACGCGCGGGCGCGGGCCGGAGTGCGGGGCGGTGCGGTGCGGGCGCCCGCCGGGTCCGGGCGGGCGGAGCCGGTCGACCACCGCCATGCCGGCGCGGAACAGCGCGGCCGGGACGACCAGGCAGAGCAGGACCCAGAACAGCGTCACGCCCCAGGGCCGGGGCACGCCCCAGGGCTGCTCGGCCAGCACCCGGCCGGCGTACCGCAGGGTCACCGTGTACTCGCCGTGCGCCCCGGCCGACAGCTCGACGGGCAGCTCGATCCGTGCCTTCTTCCCGGGCGCCAGGGTGCCGCGCCACCGCCGCTCGTCCCACTGGGGGGCGAACACGCCGTGCGCGGTGCCGACCTGGAACACCGGGTTCTCCACCGGGCTGGTGCCGGTGTTGCCGACGGTGAACACCAGAGTGCGGCCCGGCGGCGCCCCGAACCAGGTCAGCAGCCCGCCCGACCCGGTCAGCCGGGTGTCGGACAGCACCGCCAGCCGGCCGGCGGAGCGCTCGGCGGGCAGCGGGGCCACCGGGTGCCCGGCGACCTCCAGGACGGCGTCCGCCTCGGCGCGGGCGCCGGTAACGGTGGCCACGTGCACCACGCAGGGGCAGGGCACGGGCGGCTCGGCGACCGGGAGCGGCCGGGCGAACGCGCCGCCGGCGTCCGTGGTCACGGCCCGGCCGTCGCCGTTGGCGCAGGAGTTGGTGCCGCCGATCACGCCCCGGTCCGGGGTGGCCCGCCCGCACACCAGCACCATCAGCAGCGCCCGGGGCCGCCAGCCGGTGCCGCTCACGGTGACCGAGCCGCCCGCCCCGGCCCGGACCGCCGACAGCCGCACGGACGGTCCGTCCGCCGCCCGGGCCGGGCCGGGCGGGACGGCGAGGGCCAGCAGCAGCGCGGCGGCCAGCGGCAGCGGCGCGAGGCGCCTCACGACACCGCTCCCGTCGGCCCGGCCCCGGCCCGCCGGGGCTTCCGCGCGCGCCGCCACCCCAGAAATACGGCCCCCGCCGCGGCGCCGCCGCCCACCGCGCCCCACGGCACGTACGCGGCCGAGGTGCCCGCCGTGGCACGCGCCCCGCCCGCCGCCGTCACCGTCAGCCGTACCCGTACCTCGTCCAGCACCGGCCGGCCGGGCCACGGCTCGCTGAGCGTCCGCCGGGCGCCCGGGGGCAGCCGGACCGGCAGGGCGCGCGGGGCACGGTCCAGGACGCGCCGGCCGAAGAATCCGTCGGCGCGCACCGCGAGCCTCGGTACGAGGACGGTCGTACCGCGGTTGACCAGGTCGTAGGTGATCCGGTCGGCGTGTACGGCGAGGTGCTCGACGGTCAGCGCGGCCAGCGCGGGCCCGCCGACGCGCAGCCGGACGGGCACGGCGGCCACGCGGCCGTGGGCGTCCCGCGCCTCGATGGCGCCGGTGCGGTCGCCGGGCCCGGCGTCGCGCGGCACGGTGAGGGTGAAGGGCACCTGCGCCCGGGTGCGGGCGGGCACCCGCAGACCGTCGCGGCTGAACACCGCCGGGACGCCGGTGCCGCGCAGCCGGACCGCGACCGGGGTCCGGCCCGGGTTGGTCACGGACACCGTGTCCCGCAGCACCGCCCCGGGAGTGCCCTCCGCGTAGAACGCGGGCCGCCCGCCGCCCAGCGGGGCGACCGACCATCCACCGGACCGCGCGACGGCCGACGGGGCACCGGTCAGCGGGGTGAGCGTCAGGACGACGGCGAGGACGGCCGGGAACGCCAGGCGAGCAGGACGTACGAGGGGGCGGGGAGGGCGCGGCGCGCGGCGCGGTGGTGGGGCGAGGGCGGGTGCGGCGGTCGGCATGGGCGGCTCCAGCGGTGGTGGCCGAAGGGTCGGCGGGAGACGGCACCGGGACGGCGGCGGTGTGCGGTGCGGCCGGGTCCGACGGGGAACGGCCGGGCCTTGTCGACCTCGGGAGTGGTCCGGCCGTGGGCGTGGTCCGTCAGCCGCGGGCGGTACGGCCGCGCCGGGACAGCCACAGGGCGCCCGCGGCTCCGGCGAGGAGCACCGTGCCGCCGAGCGTGCCGAGGGCGACCGCGGAGTCCTGCGGACCGGTCTGCGGCAGCTGCCCGCCTCCGGACGCGCTCCCGGAACCACCGGCCGTGCCCGAGCCGCCACCGGTCGAACCCGAGCCGCCCGTCGTGGCCGAGCCGCCGGTCGGGGAGCCGCCGGGCGCCGTCACGGTCAGGGTCAGGGCCGGTCCGGGGCTGTTCGTCGGCGTGCAAGTGGTCGTCGTACCGAGGGCCTTGATGGTGAGCGTGCCGGGCGTGAAGGTGACCGCGCCGCTCTTCCCGGGTGTGTAGGTGCCGCTCAAGTCGCTGATCTTGATGGGGGTGTTGGCGGGGATCGCGGCGGTGTTGGCGGGCCCGGTGACGGTGAACGTGCCGCTGTCGGCGCCGCCCAGTTCGATGGTGGCGCTCGGGTTCATCGCCCCCTTGCCCAGTTCGATGGGGCTGGAGGAGACGCCCTTCTGCCAGGACATCGTGATCTTGTAGCCGGAGCCGCTCGGGACGCCCTTGATGTCGATGGGCGACACCGCGCTCTTGACGCCGATCGGCGTCTGGCAGCGGTAGTTGACGTCGGTCACCTCGGCGTGGGCCGCCGGCGCGGCCACCAGTGCCGCCGCGCCGGCCAGGGCCGCGGCGGACACGAGCGCGGCGGTTCGTTTCGGGTACGGCACGGTCGGTCCACCCCATCCGTTCCTGACGGCATATCAGATTCGGCCGTCAAGGTACGCCCGGGGTCGTGAGGAAGGAAGACGCGTCACACGCCGGAGTTCGACGGTCGGGCGCGGGCGACGGGGTTCAGGCTGCGGGGTCCGGCGCGCACGGCGGGGTGGGGCGGTCCCGCGCGGGCGGCGGGGTGCCGGAGCGGGAACGGCGGACAGGGCACCCACCGGCACGGCCGGGCCGGGAGACCCACCGGCCACGCCAAGGGCCGTGCGGGCCACCGCCTTCGGCCGGGCCGGCGCCCCACCGGCCACGACCAGCCATGGCACTCACCGACTACGGCCGGGCCGGAGCACCCACCGACTGCGATCAGGCCGGGCCCCACCGGCGCGGTCAGGGCCGGGCACTCGCCGACTACGGCCAGGTCAACGCCCCACCCGCCGACCGGCCACGGCACCCACCGACTACGGCCGGGCCGGAGAGCCCACCGGTCACGGTCGACCATGGCGCTCGCCGGTCACGGTCAGGTCAACGCCCCACCCGCCGGCCGGCCACGGCACCCACCGGCTGCGGTCAGGCCGGCGCGCCCAGTTCCGCCCACACCGTCTTGCCCGGTGTGCCGGAGATCCGGATGACGCCCCAGTCCAGGCACAGCCGCTGCACGATGAACATGCCGTGGCCGCCGGGCCGACCGGCCCGGTGCGGGGTGCGCGGGGCCGGCTGGCCGGTGCCCCGGTCCGAGACCTCCACCCGGATCACCTTGTTGTCGCAGGTGAGCCGCAGTTCCTCGGGGCCCTCGGCGTGCAGGCAGGCGTTGGTGACCAGTTCGGAGACGACGAGCAGCACGTCCTCGGCGGCGGCCCGCCGGTCGGCGGTGGCGGCGGGCAGCCAGTCCCACGCGTACAGCGCCTGGCGGGTGAAGTCGCGGGCGAGCGGGACGACCCCGCTCTCGCCTTCCAGACGGAGTCTGCGCACCTGCCGCCCGCGGCTGCGCGGAGTGCCGTCGGTCGGCACGGACGGCGCGGCTGCCCCCGCGGTCGCGCCGACGGCCGGCGCGGCCCCCTCGGACGCCCCGGAAGCGCCGCTGGGCTCCGGGCCGCGCTCGCCCGGCGAGTAAGGCCGGGTGGTGCTCATCAGCGCTTCACCTCACCGATTCACCAGTTCACGATTACAAAAGTCCGGTCAGCGGTCCGAGCGGCACCGCGGCCCGTGATCCGGTCAAGGGCCGGACCGCGGGCGCCGGCCGCGTCGGCCGTCGCACCACCCGGGGACCGCCCGCCCGTCCGCCGGACGCGCGCCCCGTGCGCGTGCCGGCCGGGCCGTCCCCCGCCTTCTTCTGCCCTCTCCTGCCCGACCGATCCCGGGGAACACCCCCGTGTTCGGGTGACCCGCGCAACGCCCGCGGGGGCCGGGCGCGGACCGGTCCGTACGGCAGGACGCGGCGGCTCAGTCGGCACCGTCGGCCAGGGCGGCCTCCACGGAGTCATGGACGGAGAAGACCGTCTCGGCCCCGGTGATCTCGAACACCCGGGCCACCACCGGCAGCATGCCGGCCAGGTGGACCCCGCCACCGGCGGCGTCCGCCTTCAGCCGGGCGCCGAGCAGGACGTTCAGTCCCGTGGAGTCGCAGAACTCCAGGCGGGAGCAGTCCACGACGAGCCGTGAGAAGCCCTTGTCCAGCAGGTCGTCGAGGGGCTCACGCAGAAGATCGGCGGTGTGGTGGTCGAGCTCGCCCGCCGGTCTCACAACGGCGCTGGAGCCCTCTTCCCGCACCTCCACCAGAAGCCGGCCCGACTGTGCGCTGCCGACCGTCCCGTGGTCCATGCCGTCTCTCTCTCCCGAGGTCGTGGCTGCTGATGCCCTCGAACATTACGCCTTCCCTGCGCACTCCGACACCCGAACATCCGCACACAATCGGACATACCGCAACAGAACGCACTTGCGACCCGCTCGGTGCAGCGGGTAGGGCTAGTAAGGACACACATTCCTACACGCCGGCTTCGGAGGCGCCGCACACCGCAGTGCACGTACTGGCTTCGGCAGCCATATGCCGAGAACGATGGAGGACACCCATGTCACCCCGGCTCGACGCATCGCATACCCCGATCGCGACGTCGACACCCCCACCGGAACAGCTGGATCATCCCATCGACCCCCTCGACCCCTTCGAGGGACTCCCGGAGATCCCCCCCTACGACGAGATCGGCCCGGTCGATGCGCGGGCCCTGTCCAAGACCCTCTTCGAGCGGCTGGAGTCGCTGGAGGAAGGGACGTACGAGCACGCGTACGTCCGCAACACCCTCGTTGAACTCAACCTCGCGCTCGTCAAGTTCGCCGCCTCCCGCTTCCGCTCCCGCAGCGAGCCGATGGAGGACATCATCCAGGTCGGCACCATCGGCCTGATCAAGGCCATCGACCGCTTCGAACTCTCCCGCGGCGTCGAGTTCCCCACTTTCGCGATGCCCACCATCATCGGCGAGATCAAACGGTTCTTCCGTGACACCTCGTGGTCCGTGCGGGTCCCGCGCCGGCTTCAGGAACTGCGCCTGGACCTCGCCAAGGCGGGTGACGAGCTGGCACAGCAGCTGGACCGCGCGCCCACCGTCACGGAACTCGCCGAACGCCTCGGCATCTCCAGCGAGGAGGTCGTCGAGGGCATGGCCGCCTCGAACGCCTACACCGCCTCCTCGCTGGACGCCCAGCCCGAGGAGGACGACTCCGAGGGCGCGCTCGCGGACCGCATCGGCTACGAGGACCACGGGCTCGAGGGTATCGAGTACATCGAGTCCCTCAAGCCGCTGATCGCCTCGCTGCCCTCCCGGGACCGGAAGATCCTCTCCCTGCGCTTCGTGGCGAACATGACCCAGTCCGAGATCGGCGAGGAACTGGGCATCTCCCAGATGCACGTGTCCCGGCTGCTGTCGCGCACGCTGGTACGGCTGCGCAAGGGGCTGACCCTGGAGGAGTGAGCAGCGCGGCACTTCACGCGCCGCGGTGAGCGGTCCGGCCGTCAAGAACCGGACCGCCCGCGGGGTCCTCGTGCGCGGGCCGGGCCGTCCGCGGGGTCCTCATGCGCGGGGCCGGGCCGTCCGGCGGCCGGTCAGACGACGCGTACGCCCGCGCGCCACACCGCGTCGACCAGCGGCACGCCCGGGCGGTAGGCCAGGTGGACATGGCTCGGGGCGTCGAGCAGGAGCAGGTCCGCGCGGGCGCCCGGGGCGATCCGGCCGATGTCGGTGCGGCGCAGGGCGGCGGCGCCGCCCGCCGTCGCCGACCACACCGCCTCGTCCGGGGTCATCCCCATGTCCCGGACGGCCAGGGCGATGCAGAAGGGCACGGACGAGGTGAAGGACGAGCCCGGGTTGCAGTCGGTGGACAGGGCGACCGTCACGCCCGCGTCCAGCAGGCGGCGGGCGTCCGGCCACTCGGCGCGGGTGGAGAACTCGGCGCCGGGCAGCAGGGTGGCGACCGTGCGGCTGTGCGCCAGGGCGTCGACGTCCGCGTCCGTCAGGTGGGTGCAGTGGTCGGCGCTGGCCGCGTCCAGTTCCACGGCCAGCTGGACGCCGGGGCCGTAGGAGAGCTGGTTGGCGTGGACGCGCGGGTGCAGGCCCTTCGCCTTGCCCGCCGTGAGGACGGCACGGGCCTGGTCGCCGTCGAAGGCGCCCTTCTCGCAGAACACGTCGATCCAGCGGGCGTGCGGCGCGCAGGCGTCCAGCATCTCGCCGGTGACGAGGGCGACATAGGCCGCCGGGTCGTCGGCGTGATCGGGGCTGACGACGTGCGCGCCGAGGTACGTCACCTCCTCGGTGTGCCGGGCGGCCAGGCGCAGGGCGCGGGCCTCGTCCTCGACCGTGAGGCCGTAGCCCGACTTGGTCTCGAGCGTGGTCGTGCCCTGGCGCAGGGCCTCGGCGAGGTACCGGGTGAGGTTCGCCTCCAGTTCCGCGTCGCTCGCCGCGCGGGTGGCCGCGACCGTGGTGCGGATGCCGCCCGCGGTGTAGGGGCGGCCGGACATGCGGGCGTTGAACTCCTGCGTCCGGTCACCGGCGAAGACCAGGTGGGAGTGGGAGTCGACGAAGCCCGGCAGCACCGCCCGGCCGGCCGCGTCGACCCGGTTGTCAGTGGCGGGTGCTTTGCTTGACTCACCGGTCCACACGACCCGGTCGCCGTCGATGACGACGGCCGCGTCCCGGACCAGACCGAGAGGGGAGCCGTCACCCAGGGAGGGGTCGTTGGTGACCAGCGTGGCGATGTTGGTGATGACGGTGCTGCTGCTCATGGTGTCCTCGTGGGTGGTCGTCAGGCGCGGAGGGCTTCGACGGCCCGCGCCAGGGCTTGCGGCACATCGGGGACGAGCGTGTGCGCCCCGTCGCGCACGATCTGCCGGCCCCCCACGACCGTGTGCCGGACGTCCGCCGCGCTCGCCGCGAATACGGCCGTCTCGGCGCCCAGTCGGGGCGGTGGCCCGGCCGTCCTGACCGAGTCCAGGGCGATCGTCGTCAGGTCGGCGAGCGCGCCGGGCTCGATGGTGCCGGCCTCGTCCCAGCCGAGGGCGGCGTGGCCGTCGGCGGTGGCGGCCCGCAGCAGGGCGGCGGCCGTCCAGTGGCCCCGGGTGCGGCTGCGCAGCCGCTCGTTCAGCTCCATCGCGCGCGCCTCTTCGAGCAGGTCGATCACGGCGTGGCTGTCGGAGCCGAGGGAGAGCGGGGAGCCGGCCCGCTGCAGGGCGACGGCCGGGCCGATGCCGTCGGCCAGGTCCCGTTCGGTGGTGGGGCACATGCAGGTGCCGGTGCCCGAGCCGCCGAGCAGGGCGATGTCCTCCTCGGTGAGGTGGGTGTTGTGCACACCGGTGGTGCGCGGCCCGAGGACGCCGTGGTCGGCGAGCAGCCGGGTGGGAGTGCGGCCGTGCGCGGCGAGGCACGCCTCGTTCTCGGCGGGCTGCTCCGACAGGTGCACGTGCAGCGGGGCCCGCCGTTCCCGGGCCCACTCGGCCACGGTCGCCAACTGCCCTGCGGGCACGGCCCGTACGGAGTGGATGGCCGCTCCGATCCGCGCGTGATCCCGTTCCTTGAGAACTGCACAGCGTTCGGCCCAGTCCGCCGCGCTGCCGTCGGAGAAGCGCAGCTGGTGGGCGCCCGGCGGCTCGCCGAAGCCGGCGGAGAGGTAGCAGGTGTCCAGGAGGGTGATCCGGATGCCGGCCTCGGCGGCGGCCTGGATCAGCGCCTCGCCCATGGCGTTGGGGTCGGCGTAGCGGGTGCCGCCGGGGGCGTGGTGCACGTAGTGGAACTCGCCGACGCAGGTGATGCCGGCCAGGGCCATCTCGGCGTACACCGCGCGGGCCAGGGCGTGGTAGCTGTCCGGGGTCAGCCGGTCGGCGACGGAGTACATCACCTCGCGCCAGGTCCAGAAGGTCCCGGAGCCGACCTGGACCGTGCCGCGCAGGGCCCGGTGGAAGGCGTGGCTGTGGGCGTTGGCGAGCCCCGGCAGGGTGAGCCCGCGCAGCACCTCGGCGCCCGGGGGCGGGGTGTCCACGTCCGTGCGCACGGCGCCGATGCGCCCGCCGGCCACGTCCACGGCCACGCCCGGCTCGACTCGGTCGCCGAGCCAGGCGTGCTCCAGCCAGTAGGTTCCGTTGGTCACCGGCAGGCCAGCCCTTCCAGTACGTCGGCGAGCGCGCGCACCCCGGCCACGCAGTCGTCCTCGGCCGCGAACTCTGCCGGGGAGTGCGAGACACCGGTGGGGTTGCGCACGAACAGCATGGCGGTCGGAACGCTCCCGGACAGGATTCCGGCGTCGTGTCCCGCTCCGGTCCCGAGGACGGGCACGGTCAGACCGGTGTCCTTGCCGAGAATCCGGGCGAGTTCGTCCCGCAGGGCGTGGTCGAACTCGACGACCGGGGTGAAGGACTCCCGGACGACGTCGAGATCGACGCCGTGGGCGTCGGCGTACTCCCGGGCCGCCTTCTGGACGCCGTCCACCACCGTGTCCAGGGTCTGCTGGTCGGCGGCGCGGGAGTCGAGCCAGCCGCGCACCAGCGAGGGGATCGCGTTGACACCGTTGGGTTCCACCGCGATCTTGCCGAAGGTGGCGACGGCACCGGCGAGTTCGGCCTCGCGGCGGGCGGCGAGCACGGTCTGGGCGTACGACAGCATGGGGTCGCGGCGGTCCGCCAGCCGGGTGGTGCCGGCGTGGTTGGCCTCGCCCCGGAAGTCGAACCGCCAGCGTCCGTGCGGCCAGATGGCGCTGGCGACGCCCACCCGGTCACCGGACAGGTCCAGCGCCCGCCCCTGTTCGACGTGCAGCTCCACGAACGCGCCGATCCGGGCGAGCCGTTCGGGGTCGGGCCCGATGGCCTCGGGGTCGTACCCGGCGGCCTCCATGGCCCGGGGCAGGCCGACGCCGTCGCCGTCGGTGAGCCGGTGGGCCTGCTCGGCGGTCAGCTGCCCGGCGGTGAGCCGCGATCCGACGCAGGCGAGCCCGAACCGGGCCCCCTCCTCGTCACCGAAGTTGACGATGGCGAGCGGCTTGGTGAACGGCACGCCCCGGCCGCGCAGTTCGTCCAGCGCGGCGAAGGAGGAGACCACGCCGAGGGGCCCGTCGAAGGCCCCGCCGTCCGGTACGGAGTCCAGGTGGGAGCCGGTGACGACGGCGTCCCCGGCGGCCGGGTCCCCCAGCCAGGCCCACTGGTTGCCGTTCCGGTCGACCTCGTAGGTCAGCCCGCGCGCCCCGGCCTGCTCCCGGAACCAGTCCCGGCACTCGGCGTCGGCCCCGGTCCAGGCGTGGCGCCGGTAGCCGCCGGTGTCCGGGTGCCGGCCGATGGGCAGCAGTTCGCGCCACATCTCGTGGAAGGAGGCGCCGTGTGCGGGCCGTGGGCCGCCACCCGGTACGGCGGGACCCCCGGACGACGACGAGGGGCCGGCCTCCACCGGCGGGACTCCGTGCCCGCCCTGACCCGTCGTCACGCCTCGTCACCCTCACGCATCGGCACCCGGACCCCCCGCTCCCCCGCGACGGACTCGGCGATGTCGTACCCGGCGTCCACGTGCCGGATGACGCCCATGCCGGGGTCGTTGGTGAGCACGCGCCGGATCTTCTCGCCGCCCAGCTTCGTGCCGTCGGCCACCGTCACCTGGCCGGCGTGGATCGAGCGCCCCATCCCCACGCCGCCGCCGTGGTGGATGGACACCCACGACGCGCCCGAGGCCACGTTGACCATGGCGTTCAGCAGCGGCCAGTCGGCGATCGCGTCGGAGCCGTCGAGCATGGCCTCGGTCTCGCGGTACGGCGAGGCGACCGACCCGCAGTCCAGGTGGTCCCGGCCGATGGCCAGCGGCGCGGCCAGCTCCCCGCTCGCGACCATGTCGTTGAACCGCTCGCCCGCCTTGTCCCGCTCGCCGTAGCCGAGCCAGCAGATGCGCGCGGGCAGGCCCTGGAAGTGCACCCGTTCGCCGGCCATCCTGATCCAGCGGGCCAGGGACTCGTTCTCCGGGAACAGGTCCAGGATCGCCTTGTCGGTCTTGGCGATGTCGGCCGGGTCGCCGGACAGCGCGGCCCAGCGGAAGGGGCCCTTGCCCTCGCAGAACAGCGGGCGGATGTAGGCGGGGACGAAGCCGGGGAAGGCGAACGCCCGCTCGTAGCCGGCGAGCTTGGCCTCGCCCCGGATGGAGTTGCCGTAGTCGAAGACCTCGGCGCCGGCGTCCAGGAAGCCGACCATGGCCTCCACGTGCCGGGCCATGGACTCGCGGGCGCGGGTGGTGAAGCCGGCCGGGTCCTTCGCCGCCTCGGCGGCCATGTCCTCGAAGGCCACGCCGACCGGGAGGTACGCCAGCGGGTCGTGGGCGGAGGTCTGGTCGGTGACGATGTCGATCGGCGCGTTCCTGGCGAGCAGCTGGGGGACCAGGTCGGCCGCGTTGCCGAGGACGCCGATGGACAGCGGCTTGCGCTGGTCGCGGGCCTCGGTGGCGAGCTGGAGGGCGTGGTCGAGGGAGTCGGCCCGGACGTCGAGGTAGCGGTGCTCGATGCGGCGCTCGATGGCGCGCGGGTCGCAGTCGATACAGATCGCGACGCCGTCGTTCATGGTGACGGCGAGCGGCTGGGCGCCGCCCATGCCGCCGAGGCCGGCGGTCAGCGTGATGGTTCCGGCGAGCGTGCCGCCGAACTTCTTCGCGGCGACGGCGGCGAAGGTCTCGTAGGTGCCCTGGAGGATGCCCTGGGTGCCGATGTAGATCCAGGAGCCGGCGGTCATCTGGCCGTACATGGTCAGGCCGAGGGCCTCCAGGCGGCGGAACTCCTCCCAGTTGGCCCAGTCGCCGACGAGGTTGGAGTTGGCGATGAGGACGCGCGGGGCCCACTCGTGGGTCTGCATCACACCGACCGGACGGCCGGACTGGACCAGCATGGTCTCGTCCTGCTTGAGGGTCTTCAGGGTGCGGACCATGGCGTCGAAGGAGCGCCAGTCGCGGGCGGCCTTGCCGGTGCCGCCGTAGACGACGAGCTTGTCGGGGTGCTCGGCGACCTCGGGGTCGAGGTTGTTCTGCAGCATGCGCAGGGCGGCTTCCTGCTGCCATCCCAGGGCGCTGAGTTCCGTGCCGCGCGGTGCTCGTACGGGGCGGGGTCCCGACATCTCTGTCTCCTCCTGTGCCTACGACTATTCACATCCTGTAGCCCTGAATAGGGCTAGTCAATACATGGGGTGGTCCCGTACGGGCGTGGCGGGTATCCGGCTGGAGACACCGGAAGCCCGGGACAGGACGGAGAGGACGGAGAGGCCCGTGAAGGAGATCGGGGCCGCACAGGACGCCGGGGCCGGAACCGGACAGGACCTCGGTGATGGGGCCGCACAGGGCACCGGGGCCGGGGCGGCACGGGAGCCCGGGGCCGTACCGGAGCCCGGGGCCGTACCGGAGTTCGGGACCGGGGCCGTGGCGGAGCCCGGGATCGAGGCCCGGGAGCGGGCGGCCCGGCGGGACCGGGCGGTGCGGGCGGCCGTCGAGCAGGGGCTGCTGGGGCCGGACGCGGCCGTGGTGGGGCTGTTGGACGTCACCGGCATCCGGGAGTCGGCGGCGGCGCTGCGGGCGGCGTTCGAGGCGGTCGTGACGCCGGGGATACCGGTGCTGCACGCCTTCGCGGTGAAGGCGTGCCCCCTGGTGCCGGTGGTGCGGCTGCTGCACACGGCGGGCCTCGGCGCCGAGGCGGCGAGCCCCGGGGAGCTGGCGCTGGCCCGCGCCGCCGGGGTGCCGGCCGCGCGGACGGTGCTGGACTCGCCCGCGAAGACCCCGGCGGAGCTGCGCGAGGCCCTCGCCCTCGGGGTCGCGGTGAACGCGGACAACCAGCAGGAGCTGCGCCGGCTCGACGCCCTGGTGCGCGCCGTCCCGTCCCGGTCCCCGCTCGGCCTGCGGGTCAACCCGCAGATCGGCGCCGGTGACATCGGCGCGACCTCGACGGCGACCCGGACCTCGAAGTTCGGTGTGGCCCTGCGCGACGAGGGCGCGCGCCCGGGTCGTGGAGGCGTTCGCGCGGCGGCCGTGGCTGACCCGGCTGCACACGCACACCGGCTCGCAGGGCGTCCCGCTGCCGCTGCTGGCCCAGGGGGTGGCGGAGGTGTACGCGCTGGCGGAGGAGATCAACGCCGCCGTCGGGCGCCGCCAGGTCGACACGATCGACATCGGTGGCGGGCTGCCGGTGAACTTCGCCTCGGAGGAGACCGCGCCGACGTTCGCGCGGTACGCGCGGCTGCTGGCCGCGCGGGTGCCGGGGCTGTTCGACGGGCGGTACGGGCTGGTGACGGAGTTCGGGCGGTCGCTGCTGGCCCGGCACGGCGTGGTGGTGGCCCGGGTGGAGTACACCAAGACCGCGGGCGGGCGGCGGATCGCGGTGACCCACGCGGGCGTGCAGGTGGCGGTGCGGACGGTGTACGCGCCGGGTGCGTGGCCGCTCAGGATCGCCGCGTACGACGCCGGGGGGCGGCCGAAGGCGGGGCCGAGGACCGTGCAGGACATCGCGGGGCCGGCCTGCTTCTCGGGCGACCTGCTCGCCGAGGGACGCGCGCTGCCCCCGCTGGAGCAGGGCGACTACGCGGCGGCGCTGGACACGGGGGCGTACGGCTTCGCCCACCACTACGCCTACAACTCCCTCGTCCGGCCGGGGATCCACGGCTACGCCCCGGACGGGTACGGCGGCATGGCCTTCGCGACCGTGCGGCGGGCCCAGACCGTCGCCGAGGTGGTGGCCGACTCCGGAGGGGCGCACGCGTCGGCGCTCACCACCCTGCGGGCTCCCTGAAGCCGCCGGCACGCCCCGGCCGCCGGCCGGAAGAAAGGATCAACGGCCGCGGAACACACGTCAGTTGGACAACACTAGTACGTCGGACGAATGTTCCACCGGAAATTGCCAAAGGCCCCGCCTCCCGCACACACGTTGCGTAGTGTCGGCGTCACTCAGCCGGAGTCCCAGGCGGGAGGAAGCCACGGTGCCCGGAATCGACGAGTGCTTACTGGAAGCGATGCGCCTGCCCGGTGCCCGGGGGGCCGCGCTGGTGGACTGGACGAGCGGACTGGCCCTCGGCACGGTCGGGGAGGCCCCCGGCGGGGACCACGAGACGAGTGCCGCCGAGGCCGCCGAACTGGCCCGGCTGGCCGCCGAGCACGGCACCTTCACCGCGGTCCGCGCGGGGCTGCCGCCCGTGGAGGACCTGATCGTCAGCAACGGTGACAGCTACCACCTGCTGCGGTTCGTGGACACCTCCTTCGACAGCAGCGTGTTCCTGCACCTGTGGCTCGGCCGCGAGGAGGGCAACCTCGCGCTCGCCCGGATCCGGCTCGGCGAGATGGCCGCCCGGCTGGTGCTGGGATGACCATGGTCCGGATCCCTCCGCCGGCCCTGCCGGTGCGGGACAGGCGGGCCGCGCGCGCCCTGTCCCCGATGCTGACCCGGCTCGCCGACGAGCGGGCCACCGGCGTCCTGGTCCGCGAACACGGCGTCCTGCACCTCGCCGAGGGCCGGGTGGTGCACGCCGAGAGCCCCCTCGCCCCGGATCTCGGCGTGCTCCTCACGGCCCACGGCACCCTCGCGGCCGCCGCCTGGCAGCGCGCCGCCGCCCGGGCGCCCGGCCCCGCGCGGGCGGCGGAACTGCTGCTGCGCTCCGGGGTGCTGCCCACCGGCGCGCTGGAGCTGTGCCACCTGGACGCGCTGTACGACGCCGGGTACTTCGCGCTGGCACCGAGCGGCACCCCGGGCCGGTTCCGGTACGGCGCCGGGCCCCGGCCCGGCCCGCTGCCCTCGGTGCCGGTGGTCGCGCTGGAGCGCGCGACGCTGCGCCGCCGGCTGCTGCTGCACCGGCTGTGGCCGGACCCGGCCGCCGACAGCGTCCCGCTGATCCGCGCCGACCCGGCCCCCGGCCCCGCCCGGCCGGTCACTCCCCGGCAGCGGGCCGTCCTGGACCGCGTGGACGGCGTCCGCACGGCCGCCGACCTGGCCCGGGACCTGGGCCGGCAGGCCTTCCACACGCTGGTCGACGTCCGCCGGCTCACCGCGGCCGGCTGGATCGCGCCGGTGCCCGCGGGCCCCGCACCACCGCCCGCACCACCACCCCTCCCGGTCACCACCGACCCCGACATCGCGCTGCTGAAGAGGCTCAGGGATGCGCTGGAGGCGCTTTGAACGGCACCGCCCCGCCGAAAGGAGACAGTTGATGGTGACCGAGGACGGCCTGCGGACCGTGCTGGCCGAACTGCACCGGCTGCGCACCCGGGTGCCGCAGCTCACCGGCGCCCTCGCGGCCGGCGTCGACGGCCTCGTCATCGCCCACGACACCCCCGGCGTCGACCCCGAGGGCCTGGCCGCGCTCACCGCCGCCGCGCTCGGCGTCGCCGTACGGACCTCCGACGCCACCGGGAACGGGGCCCTGCGGGAGCTGCTGGTGCGCGGCGAGCGCGGCTATGTCGCCACCTACGCGGCCGGCCGCACCGCCGTGCTGACGCTGCTCGCCCAGGACCGGGTCAACGTGGGCCGGCTGCACCTGGAGGGCCGCCGGGCCGGCGCCCGCGTCGGGGAGCTGCTGGACGCCGCCGAGGCCGTACGCCCGCTCCCCGGCACCGCCCCCGCACGCCCCCGGGACTCCCGCGCGCCGCACCCCACGGCCGCCGAGACCCGCACCGCAACCGACAGCTGAGAGGACCCCCATGTCCGACACCGCGACCGCCCTGAAGCAGGCCCTCACCACCATCTCGGGCGCCACCGGCGCCGCGCTCGTCGACTACACCAGCGGAATGGCGCTGGGCACGATGGGTGACAGCGCGAGCTTCGACCTGAACGTGGCCGCCGCCGGGAACACCGACGTGGTCCGCGCCAAGATGCGCACGATGGAACTCCTCGGCCTCAAGGGCGAGATCGAGGACATCCTGATCACCCTGACCGACCAGTACCACCTGATCCGCCTGCTCAAGGGCCGGGGCGGCAACGGACTGTTCCTGTACCTGGTGCTGGACTCCTCCCGGGCCAATCTGGCGATGGCCCGGCACCAGCTGCGCAGGATCGAGGAGGAGCTGGAGGTCTGAAGCGGCTCAGACCAGGGCCGCGGTACGGCGGCGGGCCCCGCCCGGGGCCGCGTCGCCGGCCGCGACGCCCGTGGCCCGCAGGCTCTTGACGGCCTTGCCCGCCGGGTTCCCGCCGCCCCGGCCGAGCCAGTCGACGCGCACCCACAGCAGGGCCTCGGCGGACCGCTCCAGCCGCCCGATCCAGGCGGCCTTCAGCCACAGCCCGGCACCCAGCCCGGCCAGCAGCAGCCCGCCGGCCACGGGCACCGCGAACGCCGAGCCGAGCGCGAGCGCCCAGCCCAGCAGCAGCCACCAGCGGTGTCCCCGGCGCCAGCCGCGCACGGTCACCGCGCGGTCCTGGAGCACGTCGTACTTGCCGGCGCGGGCCGCCCCGCGGGCGAGAGCCGCGTACCGGCCCCGGCGGGCCAGCAGCACGCCGGCCGCGCCGAGCAGGAACAGCGCCGCCCCGGCCGTCGTCCCGATCCGCCGCCCGGTCAGCCCCTCGGGCACCGCCCCGAGCCCGGCGGCGACCACCCCGAGCCACCACAGCGGCGCGGCGCCCGCCCGTACGACGACGGCCACCCGTGCCAGTCCCTGCCCTCCGCGTCCTCCGCGCGCCACGTCAGCCTCCCGTGTCACGTGTCCACAGCGCTTGCGTCTCGATGGGGAAGCTAATAGCAGAACGTGAGACGAATCTGAGAGCGGCGCGGCCCGGTCACTCCACGAACAGGCCCCGGGCCGCCGCCTTGGCGTCGAACTCCTCCAGCCGGGCCTGGGCGTCCGGCAGGTCGTCGCACAGCGCCTCCAGCAGCACCCGGCCGAGCAGCATCGGCGCGCAGGCGGTGTCGAAGGCGAGCCCGGTGCCGACGGCGGCGGGCAGCAGCAGGTCGGAGTGCTTGGCGACCGGCGCGAACGCCGAGTCGGCGACCGTGACCACGGTCAGGCCCGCGTCCTTGGCGTGGGCGAGGGTGTCCACGACCTCGCGCGGGTGCCGGGGCAGCGCGAAGCACAGCAGGGCGGTGGCGCCGGCCCGGACGGCGGCGTCGATCCGGTCCTGGACCATCGTGCCGCCCTCGTGCAGCAGCCGGACGTCCGGGTGGACCTTGGCGGCGAAGTAGGCGAAGCCGTAGGCCTGGGAGGCGGCGGCGCGCAGGCCCAGCACCGGCAGCGGCCGGGAGGCGGCGAGCAGGCGGCCGGCCCGCTGCACCGGGCGCGGGTCGGCGAGCAGCTCGGCCAGGTGCCTGAGGTTCTCGATCTCGGCCTCGACGGCCTGCTGGTACTCGTTGTAGGCGCCGGCGCCCGTGGTGGGTCCGGCCGGGACGACCTCGCGCAGGTGCCGGCGCAGGGCGGGGTAGCCGTCGAAGCCGAGGGCGACGGCGAACCGGGTCACCGACGGCTGGCTGACCCCGGCCAGTTCGGCCAGCTCCACACTGGACAGAAAGGGCACGTCGGCGGCGCGGCGCACCATGCTGTGCGCGATGCGGCGCTGGGTCGGCGTGAGCCGGTGGCCCTCGAAGAGCGCCTGCAACCGGTTCGCAGGGCTGTCGCTCGCGCTCATGCGGTACTCCCCCTCCAGATCTCCTCGACGCCCCGGGAGAGTACAGCGCCGGGGCATTGACAAACACCGGCCGCCTATTCAGACAGTGTGTCGCTGCATACCGTTATACAGCCCGGTGTGGGGAGAACGCATGGCACAGTTCGTGGAACCGCGCTCCATCGATGTCGTCCCGGACGAGGAACGGCACGGCAGGGCCTTCGGCCAGTTCACGCTGTGGCTGGGGGCCAACCTCCAGATCACGGCCGTCGTCACCGGCGCCCTCGCGGTCGTCTTCGGCGGGGACGTGGTCTGGTCGGTGCTCGGCCTGCTGCTCGGCAACCTGCTCGGCGGCGCGGTGATGGCCCTGCACTCCGCGCAGGGCCCGCGGCTGGGCCTGCCGCAGATGATCCAGTCGCGGGCCCAGTTCGGGGTGCGCGGGGCGGTCGTGCCGCTGCTGCTGGTGGTCGTCATGTACGTCGGCTTCTTCGCCTCCGGCAGCGTGCTCGCCGGGCAGGCGGTGGGCGAGCTGACGCACACGGACGACACCACCGGGATCGTCGTCTTCGCCGCCGTCACGGGGGTCATCGCGACCGCCGGGTACCGGGTCGTGCACGCCCTCGGCCGGGTGGCGAGCACGGTGTGCGCGCTCGCCTTCGTCTTCCTCGCCGTACGCCTCCTGGACCGCGCCGACACCTCCGCGCTGCTGCACGACGCGCACTTCTCGCTGCCGCTGTTCCTGCTGGCGGTGTCCCTGTCGGCGTCCTGGCAACTGGCGTTCGGGCCGTACGTGGCCGACTACTCCCGCTATCTGCCGCGCTCGACGTCCGCGAAGGCGACCTTCTGGTGGACGCTGTCCGGCTCGGCGCTGGGCTCGCAGTGGTCCATGACCTTCGGGGTGCTGGCCGCGGCCACGGCCGGGGAGGCGTTCCTGGACAGCCAGGTCGGCTATGTCGTCGGCCTCGGCGGCACCGGCCTGGTCGCGTCCTTCCTGTACTTCGTCATCGCGCTCGGCAAGCTCACCGTCAACGTCCTCAACACCTACGGCGGTTTCATGTCGCTGGTGACGGGCGTGAGCGGCTTCCGCGGGCAGCGGCGGCTGTCCCCGGCGGGCCGGGTGGCGTACATCGCGCTGGTGATGACGGCGGGCACCGCGGTGGCCCTGCTGGGCAAGGACAGCTTCCTGTCCTCGTTCAAGGACTTCCTGCTGTTCCTGCTGACGTTCTTCACGCCCTGGTCGGCGATCAACCTGGTCGACTACTACCTGATCTCCAAGGAGCGCTACGACCTCGCGGCCCTCGCCGACCCGCACGGCCGTTACGGCGCCTGGCGCTTCGACGCCCTCGCGGTGTACGCGGCCGGCCTGCTGGCCCAGCTGCCGTTCCTCGCCACCGGCTTCTACACCGGCCCGCTGGTGGAGCCGCTCGGCGGCGCGGACGTCTCCTGGATCGTGGGCCTCGCCGTGCCGGCGCTGCTGTACCGGCTCGTCGCCCGCCGCCTCCCGCCGCCGGACGCGCCGCCGGCCGTCCCGGCGCCGGAACCGGGGGCCAGCACCAGTGCGGCCGGTCCCCCCGCTTCCTAGGCTGACCGGCATGGACAGTCTCGATCCGCGCGACACCGGCCCCGGGGCGGACACCGCTCCCCGTCAGGCTCCCGGCCTCGGGAAGGACCCCGACCTCAGGAGGGAGCTGGACGCGACCGTGCGGGCCCGCGCGGAGCTGGGCGACGAGTACGACTCCGCCCTGGCGGACTCCTTCCTGGAGCGGGTCGAGCGGCGGATCGACGACGCGGTGGACCGCCGGGTGCGCCGGCAGCTGGCCGAGCGGCAGCTCGCCGACGCCCGCGCGGCCCGGCGGCCGGCCACGGCCGGCCCCTGGGCCGAGCGGTACGGCTTCGCGCTGATCACGCTCGTCCTTGCGATCCCCCTGTCCGCGATCGCGGGCGGCACGGCCGGGCTGTCCGGGCTGGTGGTCGCCTGGCTCGGCATCATCGGCGTCAACGCGGCCCAGTCCGTACGCCTCAACCGGGAACCCCGGGCCGGCCACGACCACCCCGCGCCCGGGGACTGACCGGTGCCGAGAACCGGGCCCAAAGACGGCGGAACGTCTCGCTCCAACTGGGGAGTCGGGCCGGCGTCCGACCGCCGGGAAGACTGTCGCGGGGACCGCCGCACCCCCGTTGCCGGGGGGCGGGACGACGGCGGTCCCCGCGAGGGACGCGGGCCGGTCAGGACCGGTCGTGCGCGTCCGTGGCGTCCATGGAGGTCCGGGAGCCGCTCCGGAGGTCCTGGCGCCGTTCGGCGCCGGCCCGGGCGGGGAGCCGATCCCGCCCTGCCGACGCCCACCAATCTGCCGGACGCGTGTTAAGCGGGTGCTGCGCGCACGTGACACGCTCGTACCACTTGCGCGAACCCCGTCCCCGCGCCCGGCTCGGCTACTTGTTGCCGCCCTTGGCCAGGAAGGCGAGCAGGTCCTGCCGGCTGATGACGCCGGTCGGCTTGCCCTCGACCAGGACGATCGCCGCGTCCGCCTCGCCCAGCACCTGCATCAGGTCGCCGACCGGCTCACCGGAGCCGACCTGCGGCAGCGGGGGGCACATGTGCTTCTCCAGCGGGTCGTCCAGCGAGGCCCGCTTGCTGAACAGGGCGTCCAGCAGCTCCCGTTCCACCACGGAGCCGACGACCTCGGCGGCCATCACATCGGGGTGACCGGCGCCCGGCTTGACGACGGGCATCTGCGAGACGCCGTACTCGCGCAGCACCTCGATGGCCTGGCCGACGGTCTCCTCCGGGTGCATGTGCACCAGGGACGGGATGGAGCCGGCGACCTTGTCGCTCAGCACGTCACCGACGCGGGCGCTGGGGCCCTCGTCCTCCAGGAAGCCGTAGTCCGCCATCCACTCGTCATTGAAGATCTTGCTGAGGTAGCCGCGTCCGCTGTCCGGGAGCAGGACCACCACGACGTCGTCCTCACCGAGCCGCTCGGCGACCTTCAGCGCGGCCACCACGGCCATGCCGCAGGAGCCGCCCACCAGCAGGCCCTCCTCCTTGGCCAGCCGGCGGGTCATCTGGAAGGAGTCCTTGTCGGAGACGGCGACGATCTCGTCCGCGATCTCCCGGTCGTAGGCGGTCGGCCAGAAGTCCTCGCCGACGCCCTCGACCAGGTACGGCCGGCCCGAGCCGCCGGAGTACACCGAGCCCTCCGGGTCGGCGCCGATGACCTTGACCTTCCCCTCGCTGGCCTCCTTCAGGTAGCGGCCGGTGCCGGAGATGGTGCCGCCGGTGCCGACGCCCGCCACGAAGTGGGTGATCTTCCCTTCGGTCTGCTCCCACAGCTCGGGGCCGGTGGAGTGGTAGTGCGAGAGCGGGTTGTTGGGGTTGGAGTACTGGTCGGGCTTCCAGGCGCCCGGGGTCTCACGGACGAGCCGGTCGGAGACGTTGTAGTAGGAGTCCGGGTGCTCCGGCGCCACGGCGGTCGGGCAGACCACGACCTCGGCGCCGTACGCGCGCAGCACGTTGATCTTGTCGGTGCTCACCTTGTCCGGGCAGACGAAGATGCACTTGTAGCCCTTCTGCTGGGCCACGATGGCAAGACCGACACCGGTGTTCCCGCTGGTCGGCTCGACGATCGTGCCCCCAGGCTTCAGCTCCCCGCTCTTCTCGGCGGCCTCGATCATGCGCAGGGCGATGCGGTCCTTCACGGAGCCGCCCGGGTTGAAGTACTCCACCTTGGCCAGGACGGTCGCCCGGATGCCCTTGGTCACGTTGTTGAGCCGCACCAGCGGGGTGTTGCCGACGAGGCTGATCATCGAGTCGTGGTATCGCACCGTTGTCTCCGGTCGCTGCAAAAAGGTGTGTTCGTAGTGGTGTCGCCAGCCTAAGGCCAGCCGTGCGGCGAGCGCGGCCGTTCACTCCCCGTTGAGATTGACGCACGGTCCGTACGGGGCAAGGAGTGGGTGTACGGCTACGAGGAGGTGGCGGCGACGCATGACGAGCATGTCGAGGGCGCGGGTGGCCCGGCGCATCGCGGCCGGGGCGGCGTACGGCGGTGGCGGGGCCGGTCTGGTCGGCGCGGCCGTCATCGGACTGGTGCTGGCGGAGGTCCGGCTGGCCCGGCGGCAACTGGGCAACGGGCTCAGCGGCCGGGTGCCGACGGCCGACGGCGTGTACGGGCGGGCCTACGACATCCCGGGCGAACCGCCGCTGCGGCTGGCCGTGCTCGGCGACTCCACGGCGGCGGGGCAGGGCGTGCACCGGGCGGGCCAGACACCGGGAGCGCTGCTGGCCTCGGGGCTGGCCGCGGTGGCGGAGCGCCCGGTGGAGCTGCGGAACGTGGCGGTCACCGGTGCCCGCTCGGACGACCTGGACCGGCAGACGGGGCTGCTCCTGTCCGCCCCCGGGCCCGTCCCCGACGTGTGCGTGATCATGATCGGTGCGAACGACGTGACCCACCGGATGCCTCCGGCCCAGTCGGTACGGCACCTGTCGGTGGCGGTACGGCGGCTGCGCACGGCCGGCGCGGAGGTGGTGGTCGGCACCTGTCCGGACCTCGGCACGATCGAGCCGGTGCAGCAGCCGCTGCGGTGGCTGGCCCGGCGGGCGTCCCGGCAGCTGGCGGCGGCCCAGACGATCGGGGTGGTGGCGCAGGGCGGGCGCACGGTGTCGCTGGGGGATCTGCTCGGGCCGGAGTTCGAGGCGAATCCGCGGGAGTTGTTCGGGCCGGACAACTACCACCCGTCGGCGGAGGGGTACGCCACCGCGGCGATGGCCATCCTGCCGACGGTGTGCGCGGCGCTGGGGCTGTGGCCGGAGGAGGAGCGGCCGGACGTGTCGCGCCGCGAGGGTTTCCTGCCGGTGGCCCGTGCCGCGGCCGAGGCGGCGGCGGAGGCGGGGACGGAGGTCACGGCGGCGATGCCGGCGGGGCCGCGGGGACCGTGGGCGCTGCTCAAGCGCAGGCGCCGCCGGCGCGTCCCGGAGGCCGAGCCGGCGACTCCGTCGGTGTGAGCCGGACCGGCCCCCGCCCTTTCCCGGGGCACCGGGTGCGTTTCCAGGACACCTGAGCCCTTCCCCGGGGCGTCCGGGCCCTTTCCCACGGCACCCGGGCAAAGCAAGCGCTTAGAAAACTGCGGCCAGTGTCACACCACGACACCGGTGACCTGGACCATACGGCCGGGTAACTTCCCAACCGGCCCTGCCCAACCTCCTTCCCCTGGAGCCGTGATGCCCGAAGCCGTCATCGTCTCGACCGCCCGCTCCCCCATCGGCCGCGCGAACAAGGGCTCCCTGAAGGACCTGCGCCCCGACGACCTCACCGCCACGATCATCCAGGCCGCGCTCGACAAGATCCCCGAGCTCGACCCCAAGGACATCGACGACCTGATGCTCGGCTGCGGCCTCCCCGGCGGCGAACAGGGCCACAACCTCGGCCGCGTCGTCGCCGTGCAGATGGGCATGGACCACCTGCCGGGCTGCACGATCACCCGCTACTGCTCCTCCTCCCTGCAGACCTCCCGCATGGCGCTGCACGCCATCAAGGCAGGCGAGGGCGACGTCTTCATCTCGGCCGGCGTCGAGATGGTCTCCCGCTACGCCAAGGGCAGCTCCGACGGCCTGCCGGGCACGCACAACCCGCTGTTCGCCGAGGCCGAGGCCCGCACCGAGGCCGTCGCCCAGCAGGAGGGCACCACCTGGCACGACCCGCGCGAGGACGGCCTGCTGCCCGACCCGTACATCGCGATGGGCCAGACCGCCGAGAACCTCGCCCGCTGGAAGGGCGTCACCCGCCAGGAGATGGACGAGTTCGGCGTCCGCTCCCAGAACCTCGCCGAGCAGGCCATCAAGAACGGCTTCTGGGAGCGCGAGATCACCCCGGTGACCCTCCCCGACGGCACGGTGGTCAGCAAGGACGACGGCCCGCGCGCCGGCGTCACCATGGAGGGCGTGGCCGGCCTGAAGCCGGTCTTCCGCCCCGACGGGCTCGTCACGGCCGGCAACTGCTGCCCGCTCAACGACGGTGCCGCCGCGCTCGTCATCATGTCCGACACCAAGGCGCGCGAGCTCGGCCTCACCCCGCTCGCCCGCATCGTGTCCACCGGCGTCTCCGGCCTCTCCCCCGAGATCATGGGCCTCGGCCCGGTCGAGGCCAGCAGGCAGGCGCTGAAGCGCGCGGGCCTGACCATCGACGACATCGACCTGGTCGAGATCAACGAGGCCTTCGCCGCCCAGGTGATCCCCTCCTACCGGGATCTGGGCATCGACCTCGACAAGCTGAACGTCAACGGCGGCGCCATCGCCGTCGGCCACCCCTTCGGCATGACCGGCGCCCGGATCACCGGCACGCTCATCAACTCGCTCCAGTGGCACGACAAGCAGTTCGGCCTGGAGACCATGTGCGTCGGCGGCGGCCAGGGCATGGCGATGGTCATCGAGCGCCTCAGCTGACCCACGTCCCACGGTCCGTAGCGGGCCTGGCACGGTACGTCGCGAAAGGGCCCAGAACCGGGGAAACACCACGGTTCCGGGCCTTTCCGTGACCCAATCTCCCCCAGGATGTGACCTATCTCGCTCGCCGGGCGCATCACCGCAGGTCAGCGACGAACAGCTCGGCGCACGGCCGAACCGCGCTCCATACGTCCTGTCCGATTCGTGACGTTACGCACTGACAGCTGGTTAGTCCGCCCTTCAAGCTGATGTAGGAAGTCGGGGGTCGACTTTGAACCGGGAGTATGTCAGTGAGCGCCATGCCGATCGCCCTGCTGCTCACCACGGCAGCCACCGGCGCCGTGGGCGTCGCCGTCCTGCGCACCGTCCTGAAGCTGCGCCGCCAGCTCACCGAGTTGCAGCGGCAGCTCGCCGACGACCAGGCGGCCACCGCGCGCGCCCTGCTGCCCGGTGCCCGGTCCGCCGCCGACGCCGACCGGATACGGGCGGCCGTGGCGGACGCGCTCGCCGAGGAACGGGAGCGGGAGCTGGCCGAGGCGCGTGCCTTCTGGGCCGCCCAGGAGGCCCGGGACGCCTCCGACGCGCCGATGCTGTTCGGCCTGCCCGAGGCCGATCCCTTCCTGCCCCGGCAGGCGGACTTCGCGGGCCTGGAGCCGCTGGAGCCGGTGTCCGAGCCGACCGCCGACGCCGAGGACTTCTCCGGGAGCGAGTCCTCGGAGCTGGCCGCCGCCCGCCGCCGGCACCCCTCGCACCCGGACTTCGTCCCGGCGCAGTCCCCGGCCGTGGGCGACCACGAGCGCACGGTGGCCGCCCTGGAGGAGCTGGCCGCCGGGCAGGTGCGGCTCGCCGACGTGCGCCCCGGCCCGCTGGGCACGCTCGACGTCTACGTCTTCGCCGACGGCACCACGCTGTGCATGACCCCGGGCCACCGCGAGACGGCGGAACGGCTGGCCGCGGCCCTGGAGTCGGGTGAGACGCCGTACCTCCTGGGCGGCTCGGGCGTCTCGGGCTCGTACACGCTGACCTTCGCGTGCGGCGAAGACATGGTGTACATCCTGGCCGACCGGGTGATCGCGTCCCTGTAGTACCCGTAGTACCCGCAGTACCCGTAGTACTCGGGTAGCCGTAGTACCCGCAGTACCCGTAGCACTCGGGTAGCCGTAGTACCCGTAGCCCCCGTCGTACCCGTAGTACCCGTGACCCCGTAGGCGCGGGGGTCGGGAGTCTCAGACCCCGGCCCGCCGCCGCGCCTCCTCCACCAGGCGCACCGCCTCGGCGACCTGGTCGTCGCCGTCCAGCACGACCGCGAGGTCATGGGCGGCCACCAGGATCTGGTCGGCGGCGGCGAACATCCCGGCGTCCGGCATCTCGCGGGGCTCGGCGCCGGGCGATTCCTTCCGCTGGGCCCACCCGGACAGCTCCCGGGCCAGCGCCAGCGCCTCCGCCGCGGCCCCGCGCTGGAGCCGGCTCTGCGGTGCGGCCCGCAGCCGGTCGGCGAAGTGGTCCACTGCTTGGGTCAAGGGCGTCGTATCAACCACCCGCCGAGCGTAACGTGCCGCACTGTTGCCAATACGCGAACGCTCAGGCACGGTGACGTGAAGGACCGGCTTACATCCCCTTTGTGTCCGGAGGCGCCGATGTCCCATGTCTTCTCCGAGGAGACCCACCGCAATCTGCTCGCCCGCATCCCGCACTGCACCGGTCGTGAAGTGTCCGACTGGCTGCGTGCCGTAGAAGAAGGCCCGGCTCTGTTCCGCTTCGAGGAGAAGGTCAGCTGGCTCCGGCACGAGTACGACCTGGCGTACGGCCACGCCAAGGCGATCGTGCACGAGTACGACCTGAGGAGGGCGGCGCGCAGGCTGCTCTGAACGCGGAAGTGCCCCGGGTGACGCACCCGGGGCACTTCGCCGTTTTTTCGTGACCGTCGCTAGTCGTTGCTGCTGAAGATGGCCACCAGCCGCAGCATCTCGACGTAGATCCACACCAGGGTCATGGTGAGGCCGAACGCGGCGAGCCAGGACTCGCTGCGCGGGGCGCCGTAGGCGATGCCGTCCTCGATCTGCTTGAAGTCCAGCGTCAGGAAGAACGCGCCGAGCACGATCGCGATGATGCCGACGAGCGCGCCGAGCGGGCCGAAGCTGCGCAGCCCGCCGTCCTCGGCGACGCCGAACGCGACCAGGAGCAGGTTGACCGCCATGACGACCATGAAGGCGATCGCGATGGACAGGCCGATGCGGGCGTAGCGGGCGGTGACGCGGATCCAGCCGGCCTTGTAGATCAGCAGGGTGGCACCCGAGACCGCCATGGTGCCGAGCACCGCCTGGAACGGGGCGCCGCTCCAGCGGCTGTTGAACATCTCGCTGAAGACGCCGAGGAAGACGCCTTCGAAGGCGGCGTAGGCGAGGATCAGCGCGGGCGAGGGCGTGCGCTTGAAGCTCTGGACCATGGCCAGGACGAACGCGATCAGCGCGGCGCCGACGGCCAGGCCGTAGCTGGTGCCGGAGACCGGCAGCAGGGCCCAGGCGAGGACGGCGCCGACGGCGACCGTGCCGAGCGTGAGGGCCGAGCGGACGATGACATCGTCCATGGTCATCCGGCCGGTGGTGGCCGGGGCCTGGACGTCCGCCTGCGCGTACGGGTTCTGGGCGTACGGGTTCTGCGCGTACGGGTTGCCCTGTGCGTACCCGGCCTGCGGTGCGGTGTTGAAGCCGGCGTAGCCGTTGTCGCGGCTGAAGCCCCGTCGCGAGAAGACCGGGTTGCTGCTCCTCATTTCACTCCTCCATGACTGCCGAGTGCAGTCTTGGCTCAAGAGTAATGGATTGGCAAAGGACCGACCATGATACTTGAGGAGGATCCTTCCCCTTGCATGCTGCGCAACACGCTACGCGGGCCCCTGATTCCCGGCCACGGAGGCAGGGCTAACCGAGCGGGAGCCCGGTGTACGCCTCGGCGAGGTCGGTCTCGGCCGCGCGGCAGGAGGCGATCCGTTCCAGCCGGGCGAGCTGGAGCCGGGCGTCGAAGGGGGTGGCGTCCGGGGCGCGGTGCAGCAGGGTCGTCATGTCGTAGGAGAACCGTTCGGCCTGCCAGACGCGGCGCAGGCAGGTCGCGGAGTAGGCGTCGAGGAGCTCGGGTGAGCCGGTCTCCCGCTCGTGGGCGAGGGCCCGGGCGAGGGTGACGACGTCGCCGACGGCGAGGTTCAGGCCCTTGGCGCCGGTCGGCGGCACGATGTGGGCGGCGTCGCCGGCGAGGAAGAGCCGGCCGTGCCGCATCGGCTCGTGCACGAAGGAGCGCATGGGGGTCACCGACTTCTGGGTGATGGGGCCGCGTTCCAGCCGCCAGTCGTCGTCCGTCTCCAGCCGCCTGTCCAGCTCGTCCCAGATCTCCTCGTCGCCCCACTGCCCGGCGTCCGTTCCCGCGGGGACCTGGAGGTAGAGCCGGGAGACAGCCGGGGACCGCATGGACAGCAGGGCGAAGCCGCGCTCGTGGCGGGCGTAGACGAGTTCGTCGTGCGAGGGGGCGACGTCGGCGAGGATCCCGAGCCAGGCGTACGGGTACGACCGCTCGAACACCCGGGAGACCCCGTCCGGGAAGGCCTTGCGGGCCACCCCCCAGAACCCGTCGCAGCCGACGACGTACTCGCACTCCAATACGTCTTCGCGCCCCTGGTACCGGAACGGGACCCGCGGCCGGTCGCCCCCGGCTCCCTCCACCGCCAGGGCCTCGGCCTCGAACAGCAGCGGCCCGCCCTCCTCCAGCTGGAGCGCGATGAGGTCCTTGCAGACCTCGGTCTGGGCGTAGACGGTCACGGACCGCCCGCCGGTGAGCGCGGGGAAGTCGACGCGGTGCCGGCGCCGGTCGAAGCGCAGCTCGATCCCGTCGTGCCGCAGTCCCTCCCGGTCCAGCCGCTCCCCGGCCCCGGCGGCGCGCAGCACGTCGACCGTGCCCTGCTCCAGGATTCCGGCGCGCTGCCGCCGCTCGACGTAGGCACGGTCGCGGCTCTCCAGGACGACCGACTCGATCCCGGCGCGATGAAGCAGCCGCGCGAGCAACAGCCCGGCCGGCCCCGCCCCGATGATCCCCACGGTGGTACGCATCGACCGTCCCCTTCTCTTCGCCTTGTTCGCCAGGTGAACTTTCCTTCACCAGTTGCCCGCGAGTCTCGGCCCCTCGGGTCCGGACTGTCAATGGCCTGGGCCGCATCGGGGGATCAGGGGTACGCCAGCGGCCGGCGACGCGGTGGCAGCGGTCACGGGAGGGCGTCGAGGGAGGAGGAGGGGTTTCCAGGAAGCGGCCAAGCCGACGGAGCGTCCTCATACCGCGGTCGTAACCGTACAAAACGCGCCAAGAGGCGGAAAGTGCCCGGAGCCGGACTCGAACCGGCACGCCCGCGAAGGGGCAGCGAGGTTTAAGCTCGCCGTGTCTGCATTCCACCATCCGGGCTTGCCAGGGGCTCCGCATCGAGTGGTCCGAGCCTATCGGGACCCCTCCCCCGAACAGCGGATGGGTGACCCGATGTTGTCTTATTTTATTGACGTCTGAGTGGGCATCAGCGGACGGAACTAGCCATCCGCACTTGCCAACAGCGTGCCGCGAGAGGTGCGCGCGTGTACGCGAAATGACGGAATTTCACCGCTCGAACAAGACCGGTCCACCGGTTAACGAGATACCGGACATCCGTCGGAGCGCCCCGCGCCCCCTCAGGGTCGGCCGTCCTCCCCAGGTATGACACGGCGGCCCCGCGTCCGACCCCAGTCGCCCCCCGGAACCGGAACAGCGACTGACTCCGGGCGCGCACCGCGCCGGGACGATGGAACGGTCCCCAGGAAACACGTCGTCCCGAGTAGGAGCACCGTCCCGTGACCACCACACCCACCGCCGGCCGGACCACCGCCGTAGCCGCGCGCGCCATGGAGCTGTCGAAGATCTACGGGCAGGGTGAGACCCGGGTGGTCGCCCTGGACCGGGTCTCCGTCGGCTTCCGGGCCGCCGAGTTCACCGCCATCATGGGCCCGTCCGGCTCCGGCAAGTCCACGCTGATGCACTGCGTGGCCGGTCTGGACACCTTCTCCTCCGGATCCGTGCGGATCGGCGACACCGAGCTGGGCTCCCTGAAGGACAAGCAGCTCACCAAATTGCGCCGGGACAAGATCGGCTTCATCTTCCAGGCGTTCAACCTGCTGCCGACGCTGACCGCGCTGGAGAACATCACCCTCCCGATGGACATCGCCGGGCGGAAGCCGGACAAGGCGTGGCTGGATCAGGTCATCCAGATGGTGGGTCTGTCCGGGCGCCTGGGCCACCGGCCCTCCCAGCTGTCCGGCGGCCAGCAGCAGCGCGTCGCCGTGGCCCGCGCCCTCGCCTCCAAGCCCGAGATCATCTTCGGTGACGAGCCCACCGGAAACCTGGACTCGCGTTCCGGCGCCGAGGTCCTCGGCTTCCTGCGCAACTCCGTGCGCGAGCTGGGCCAGACGGTGGTCATGGTGACCCACGACCCGGTGGCCGCCGCCTACGCGGACCGGGTGATCTTCCTGGCCGACGGGCGGATCGTCGACGAGATGTACGGCCCCACGGCCGAGTCCGTCCTCGACACCATGAAGCAGTTCGACGCGAAGGGCCGTACCAGCTGATGTTCCGCACCGCCCTGCGCAACGTCCTCGCGCACAAGGCCCGGCTGTTGATGACCGTGCTCGCCGTCATGCTCGGCGTGGCGTTCGTCTCCGGGACCCTCGTCTTCACCAACACCCTCTCCGACGCCTACCAGAAGAGCTTCGCCAAGGGCTTCGACCAGGTCGACGTCGCCATACGGGCCAAGTCCCAGGCGTCCAAGGGCGACCGGGTCGGCAAGGACGCCGAGCTGACCCAGGCCCTGCTGGACCGGGCCGCCAAGGTTCCCGGGGCCGCGTCCGCCACCGGTGTCGTCACCGGCTTCACCGCCCTCGCCGGCAAGGACGGCGAACTCGTCGGCGGCGACTGGCAGTCGGCCGGCGGCAACTACTGGGGCACCAAGGACCCCCGCTACCCCCTGGTCAGCGGCCACGCCCCGCACGGCAAGGACGAGGTGGTGATCGACTCCGCGACGGCGAAGCGGGCCGGCTTCAAGGTCGGCGACACCGTGCGCCTGTCCGTCGACGGCCCGGTCCTCACCCCCACCGTCAGCGGCATCTTCACCACCGACGACGGCAACGTGGCCGCCGGCGGCAGCCTCACCCTGTTCGACACGCCGACCGCGCAGTCCCTGTTCGGCAAGAAGGGCACGTACGACGAGATCGACGTGCAAGCGGCGGCCGGTACCAGCCAGGAGGCGCTCAAGTCCGCGGTGGACAAGGCCCTGCCCGCGGGGCTGGTGGAGACCGCCACCGGCGAGCAGCTCGCCGACGACCAGGCGGTGGCGATCGCCGACTCCATGAGCGGCCTGAAGCAGAGCCTGCTGGTGTTCGCGGGCATCGCCCTGTTCGTCGGCACCTTCATCATCGCCAACACCTTCACCATGCTGGTCGCCCAGCGCACCCGTGAGCTGGCCCTGCTGCGGGCGGTCGGTGCCTCCCGCCGCCAGGTCACCCGCTCGGTGCTCGTCGAGGCGTTCGCGGTCGGCGCGGTCGCCGGTGTGGCCGGTCTGGTGGCCGGTGTCGGCATCGGCGCGGGTCTGCGCTCCCTGCTGCGTTCCATGGGCGAGAGCGTGCCCGACGGACCGCTGGTGATCAGCCCCGGCACGGTGGTCGCCGCCCTCGCCGTCGGCATCCTCGTCACCGTGCTCGCCGCCTGGCTGCCCGCCCGCCGGGCCGCGAAGATACCGCCGGTGGCGGCGATGAGCAGCCTGCACGCCAAGGCCACCACCAAGTCCCTGGTCCTGCGCAACACGCTCGGCTCGCTGTTCGCGGCCGCCGGTGTCGCGGTGGTCCTCATGGCCACGAACATGGACGCCGACTCCGCCCAGGGCCCGATGGGCATCGGCGCGGTCCTGCTGATCATCGGCGTGTTCGTGCTGACCCCGCTGCTGTCCCGTCCGCTGATCGCCCTCGCCGCTCCGGTGCTGCGCGCCTTCGGGGTGTCGGGCAAGCTGGCCCGCCAGAACTCGGTGCGCAACCCGCGCCGTACCGCGGCCACCGCCTCCGCGCTGATGATCGGCCTGACCCTGATCACCGGCATGACGGTGATGGCGGGCAGCCTGCAGTCCTCCATCGACCGGCTGGCCAGCTCGGCGATCCGCGCCGACTACGTCGTCTCGATGGCCAACCGCGGCCCGCTCTCCCCCGACGTGGCAAAGAAGCTCGCCACCGCCGACGGGGTCACCGCCAGCAGCCCGCTGCGCAGCGCCGAGTCCCGCATCGACGGCGGCACCGAGTGGCTGACCGGCGTCGACGGCGCGGCCATCGGCAAGCTGACCGACCTGAAGGTGACGGACGGCTCCTTCGCGGTGGACGGCACGCGGATCGTCGTGGACCAGGACCGGGCCAAGGAGCACGGCTGGAAGGCCGGTTCGCAGCTCACCGCGCACTTCGAGGACGGCGCGGCCCGCCGGCTGACGGTCGCGGGGGTCTACGAGGGCAACGACATGATCAACGGGATCATCCTCGACAACAAGGTCCTCACCCCGCACCTGACCGATCCGGCCGACATGCAGGTCATGGTCAAGATGGCGGACGGCGCGTCCGACGCGGCCAAGGACGGCCTGGTGAAGACCCTCGGCACCAACCCGGCGGTCAAGATCCAGGACAAGCAGGACATCTCCGATGAGATCGGCAATGTGTTCACGCAGGTGCTGAACATGGTCTACGGCCTGCTCGGCATGGCGGTGATCGTCGCCGTGCTGGGCGTCGTCAACACGCTGGCCATGTCCGTCTTCGAGCGCGCGCAGGAGATCGGCATGCTCCGCGCGATCGGCCTGGACCGCCGGGCGGTCAAGCGGATGGTCCGCCTGGAGTCCCTGGTGATCTCCCTGTTCGGCGGCGTGCTGGGCCTCGGCCTGGGCGTGTTCTTCGGCTGGGCGGCCGGCGAGCTGCTGGCCACGAAGATACCGACGTACGAGCTGCAGCTGCCGTGGGGCCGGATGGCGGTCTTCCTGCTGCTGGCGGGCGTGATCGGCGTCCTGGCCGCCCTGTGGCCGGCCCGCCGCGCGGCCCGGCTGAACATGCTCGCGGCGATCAAGGCCGAGTAGCGGTCGCACGCACAAAGTGGAGGGGGCCCCTCGAGGAGGGGCCCCCTCGCCGTGCGTAACGGTCAGCCGTGCCAGGTGCGGGGCCGCAGGCCGAGCCCGGAGGCGCCGGAGACGGGGGTGCGGATCGCGAGGACCTGGTTGACACCGATCCGGTTGCGTTCGAAGGCGAGCGCGGAGGCGGCCATGTACAGCCGCCACACCCGGGCCCGGCCCGGGCTGGTGAGCCGGACCGCGCGGTCCCAGTCGTCCTCCAGGTTGGCCACCCAGCGGCGCAGGGTGCGGGCGTAGTGCTCGCGGATGGACTCCACGTCCCGCACCTCGAACCCGGCCCGCTCCAGCTGGGTGACGGTGGTGCCGACGGGGGCGAGTTCGCCGTCGGGGAAGACGTAGGAGTCGATGAACTCGTCGACCTGGTACGCCGACTCGTCCCGCTGCGGGCGGCGGGCGATCTGGTGGTTGAGCAGCCGGCCGCCGGGCTTGAGCAGCGCGTACAGCTGGCGGGCGTACTCCAGGTAGCGTTCGGCGCCGACGTGTTCGGCCATGCCGATGGAGGAGATCGCGTCGTAGGGGCCGTCCACGACGTCCCGGTAGTCCTGGACCCTGATCTCCACCCGGTCGGTCAGGCCCGCGTCGGCGACGCGCTTGCGGGCGTAGGCGGCCTGCTCCTGCGACAGGGTGACCCCGACGACGCTCACCCCGTGCTCGCGGGCCGCGTGGATGGCCATGGAGCCCCAGCCGCAGCCGACGTCGAGCAGCCGCTGACCCTCCTTCAGACCCAGCTTGGCGCAGATCAGTTCGAGCTTGTCGCGCTGGGCGGTCTCCAGGGTGCCGTCCTCCTCCCAGTAGGCGCAGGAGTACACCATGGAGGGGCCGAGGACGATCTCGTAGAAGTCGTTGCCGACGTCGTAGTGGTGGCTGATGGCCCGCTTGTCGGTGCGGCGGGTGTGCAGGTGCCGGCGGGGTCTGCGCATCTCCTCGCGCGGCGGGGTGGGCGGGATCGGCGGGCCGGCCAGTTTCAGCAGGTCGCGGGCGGCGGCCCGGACGGCGGGGTCGCGCACGGCCTGACGCAGGGTGCGGGCGTCCTCGCCGCGCTCCCAGACGAGGCCGGCCATGGCGTCCAGCACGGTGTACAGGTCGCCCTCGACGTCCAGGTCACCGGCGACCCAGGCGCGGGCGAGGCCGAGTTCACCGGGTTTGAAGAGCATCCGGCGCAGGGCGCGGCGGTTGCGCACCACGAGGGCCGGCGCGTCCGGCGGGCCGGCCTGCGATCCGTCCCAGGCCCTCAGCCGCACCGGGAGCGGGGCTCCCAGCACCTGCTCGGCAAGACTCCTCAGCCGCTGCGCGGCGTCGGCCATGACGCACACCTCCGTGACGGACGATCCCGGAATGCCAACACCACGTAAACACACGCGGGCCCCGGCCGTAGTCCCCGCGCCGTGTTGCGGCCGGGTAAAAAGCCGGTATGCGCCGGCCGCTTCCGGCCCGGGGGCGATCGGTTCCGGACAGCCCGAAGGGGCCGCCCGCACCACGGATGGCAGGCGGCCCCTTCGGGGTCGAAAGAGTGACCGGGAGGTCAGGAGGCCTTGGCCTTCTCCTCCGGCTTGGCGGCGGCGACCGGGGCCGGCTTGGCGGCCTCGTAGAACTCCTCGCGCGGGTTCTCCATGGCGCCCAGGGAGACGACCTCGCGCTTGAGGAACATGCCGAGCGTCCAGTCGGCGAAGACCCGGATCTTGCGGTTCCAGGTCGGCATCGCCATACCGTGGTAGCCGCGGTGCATGTACCAGGCGAGACGGCCCTTGAGCTTGATCTTCATCTTGCCCATGACGATCATCGCCACGCCCTTGTGCAGGCCGAGGCCGGCGACCGCGCCCTTGTTGGCGTGCTCGTACTCCTTCTGCGGGAAGCCCCGCATGCCGGAGACCACGTTGTCGCCGAGGACCTTGGCCTGGCGCAGCGCGTGCTGGGCGTTCGGCGGGCACCAGGCGTTCTCGTTGCCCGCCTTGCGGCCGACGAGGTCCGGGACCTGCGCGTTGTCACCGGCGGCCCAGATGTAGTCCGTGCCCTTGACCTGGAGCGTGGGCTCGCAGTCGACGTGGCCGCGCGGGCCGAGGGGCAGGCCGAAGCGGGCGAGGGCCGGGTTCGGCTTGACGCCGGCCGTCCACACGATGGTGTTGGCGTCGACCTCGAGGCCGTTCTTCAGCACCACGTGGCCGTCGACGCAGGAGTCCATGGAGGTGGAGAGGTAGATCTCCACGCCCCGGCTCTCCAGGTGCTCCTTGCCGTACTGGCCGAGCTTGGGGCCGACCTCGGGCAGGATCTTGTCGGCGGCGTCGACGAGGATGAAACGCATGTCCTCGCGGGACACGTTCTTGTAGTACTTGGCCGCGTCCCGGGCCATGTCCTCGACCTCGCCGATGGTCTCCGCGCCCGCGAAGCCGCCGCCGATGAAGACGAAGGTGAGCGCCTTGCGGCGGATCTCCTCGTCGGTCGTGGAGTCGGCCTTGTCCAGCTGCTCCAGGACGTGGTTGCGCAGGCCGATGGACTCCTCGATGCCCTTCATGCCGATGCCCTGTTCGGCGAGGCCGGGGATCGGGAAGGTGCGGGAGACCGCGCCCATGGCGATGACCAGGTAGTCGAAGGGCAGCTCGTACGCCTCGCCCACCAGCGGGGCGATCGTGGCGACCTTGCGGTCCTGGTCGATGGTGGTGACCCGACCGGTGAGGACCTCCGCCTTCGGCAGCACGCGTCGCAGCGGGACGACGACGTGGCGAGGGGAGATGCTGCCGGCGGCGGCTTCGGGGAGGAAGGGCTGGTAGGTCATGTACGACCGGGGGTCGACGACCGTGACGGTCGCCTCGCCGTAGCGCATCTTCTTGAGGATGCGCCGAGCTGCGTACAGGCCTACGTACCCACCGCCTACTACGAGGATCCTGGGACGCTCCGTGGTGCTCATGCCATCGAGTATCCACCCGCCCCAAGGGGGGTGCTCGTGCGCCCCTTCACAAGAACCGACAGGCCCTGTGTTAAACTCCGCGACCCGCGTGACCGAGGTCATGCGGCCCAGCGGGAACCGCGCGGCGGTTCGCCCCGTTGTCAAGGCCGCGTGAGCAGCCTCTCCGGAGTCGCGGGGTGGTCGTGGAAGTGTCGTGAAGCCTCCGGATCAACCTCCTCCAGGGCCCGTTCGCGTCCTTCATCTGAACATGTTCAAACGGTCTTTGATGCCCCGGAAGGGCCAACCGGCCCCGTTCGGGGGACCCCCGGGACCGAATTCCTTGTGAAGAACTTCACGAAGCTTTCCGCGCGCATGCGACGAAGGGCCCCCGAGGGGGCCCTCCAGGACGCTCAAACGTTATCCAACCTGCTCAGCGGTCGGCTACCGGTGAGTAACAAAAGAGACCTACGCCACCGACCACGCGATGCCGTCCAGGATGTCGTGCTCGCTCACCACGACCTCCTCGGCGCCGGTGCGTTCCATGATCGCGAGCAGCACGAGGGCGCCCGCGCCGATGACGTCGACCCGGCCCGGATGCATGGACGGGACGGCGGCGCGCTCGGCGTGCGTGGAGCGCAGCAGCCACTCGGTGATCTCCCGGACCCGGCCCTGGGAGATCCGGGAGTGGTGGATGCGCGCGGAGTCGTACTCGGGCAGTTCCTGGGCGATCGCGGACACCGTGGTGACCGAGCCGGCCAGACCCACCAGGGTGCGCGCCTCGCGCAGCGGGACCGTCCGCTCGGCCAGGTCCAGGGCGGCCTCCACATCGGCCCTTATGGCGGCGATCTGCTCCCCGGTGGGCGGGTCGGAGACCTCGCCGCCGTGCACCAGGTGCCGCTCGGTCATGCGCACGCAGCCGATGTCCACCGACCGCGCGGCGCGCACGTGGTCGTCGCCGACGACGAACTCGGTGGAGCCGCCGCCGATGTCCACCACCAGGTAGGGCCGGGTGAGGTCGGTGCGCCCGGTGAGTTCCTTCGTGGCGCCGGTGAAGGAGAACTCGGCCTCCTGGTCGCCGCTGATGACCTCCGGCTCCACCCCGAGGATGTCCAGCACGCCGCGCGTGAAGTCCTCGCGGTTCTCGGCGTCCCGGGAGGCGGAGGTGGCGACGAAGCGAACCCGCTCGGCGCCGTGCTCCTTGATGATCCCGGCGTACTCGCGGCAGGCGGCGAAGGTGCGCTCCAGCGCCTCCGGGGCGAGCCGGCCGGTGCGGTCGACGTCCTGGCCGAGCCGCACGATCGTCATCCGGCGGTCCAGCTCGGTCAGTTCCCCCGTCGCCGGGTCGGCGTCGGCGACCAGCAGCCGGATGGAGTTCGTGCCGCAGTCGACGGCCGCCACACGGGTCACTTCGCGTCCTCCTCGGGGGTGCCGGCGGTCACGCACGCGCCCTTGCGCCACCACTCCGGCAGCATCGCCAGGGCCTCGTCGCCGAGCGGGTTCACGCCCGGCCCTGCGGCCAGCGAGTGGGCGACGAGGACGTGCAGGCACTTCACCCGGTCGGGCATGCCGCCCGCGCTCGGGAAGCCCTGGAGGACCTCGATCTCGTCCCGGCGCCGGATGTAGTCCTCGTGCGCGGCCCGGTAGGCGGCGGCCAGCCCGGGGTCGCTCTGGAGCCGCTCGGTCATCTCCTTCATGACGCCGTTCGCCTCCAGCGTGCCGATGGCGGAGGACGCCTTCGGGCACGTCAGGTAGTACAGCGTCGGGAAGGGCGTGCCGTCGGGCAGGCGCGGCGCCGTCTCCACGACGTCCGGCTGACCGCACGGGCAGCGGTGCGCGATGGCCCTGAGGCCCCGCGGCGGGCGGCCCAGCTGCTGCTTGAAGGCCTCTACGTCCGCGTCGGTGGGCTCGGTGCGCGGAGTGGGCGGCGGAGGGGTTTCCATGACTGGCTGCTCGGAGACTTTCTGTCGGTTCACTGGTCGGAGGCGTCGGACTTGTCGACGCCGTCCCAGACGTTCGCGTACCAGGGCCGGCCGGCGGCCCCGAGGTCGGCGCGGGACTGCTTGGCCGCACCGGGGTCGACGACCACGTACCCGGTCTCGCCGGGCCGTACGTAGTGCAGCCGGCGGCGGATCTGCTGCTCGGCGTAGGCGTCGTCCTGCCAGCGCGCCTTGAGGTCCCGCAGCCGCTCCACCCGCTCGCGGGCCTGCCGCTGCTCGCGCTGGAGGTCGGCGATCTCCGCACGCTGGGAGACGTACTGCCGCATCGGGTAGGCGAGGGCGACGACCATCGTGCACAGCACCAGCGCGAGCAGCGCCGCCCGGCCGGTGAGCCGGGAGCGGCGGGCCTGCCGTTTGGTCTGCGAACGGTAGACGCGGGCCGCGGTCTGCTCGCCGAGCAGCCTGATCCTGGTCGCGGTGGAGAACCGGTCACGGTCCTTCACGCCCATCTTCCCCGCCTCCCGTCACACGCGCGTACGTCCCCGGACACGGTACGGGACCGGGTACGGGGACGTACGTACGACTGGCTAGGACTTAGCCCAGGTTGGGTCGGCTCAGCCCTTGAAGCGCGGGAACGCGCTGCGGCCGGCGTAGACCGCGGCGTCGTCGAGGATCTCCTCGATGCGCAGCAGCTGGTTGTACTTGGCGACGCGCTCGGAGCGGGCCGGGGCGCCGGTCTTGATCTGGCCGCAGTTGGTGGCGACGGCCAGGTCGGCGATGGTGACGTCCTCGGTCTCGCCGGAGCGGTGGGACATCATGCACTTGAAGCCGTTGCGCTGGGCCAGCTCGACGGCGTCCAGGGTCTCGGTCAGCGAGCCGATCTGGTTGACCTTGACCAGCAGGGCGTTGGCGGCGCCCTCCTCGATGCCCTTGGCCAGACGCTCGGGGTTGGTGACGAACAGGTCGTCGCCGACCAGCTGCACCTTGTCGCCGAGCTTGGCGGTGATGGTCTTCCAGCCCTCCCAGTCGTCCTCGAAGAGCGGGTCCTCGATGGAGACCAGCGGGTACGCCTCGACCAGCTCGGCGTAGTACTCGGTCATCTCGGCGGCGCTGCGGTTCTTGCCCTCGAAGACGTAGGAGCCGTCCTTGTAGAACTCGGACGCGGCGACGTCGAGCGCCAGGGCGATCTGCTCGCCGGGGGTGTAGCCGGCCTCCTTGATCGCCTCCAGGATGAGGTCGAGGGCCTCACGGTTGGAGCCGAGGTTCGGGGCGAAGCCGCCCTCGTCGCCGAGGCCGGTGGACAGGCCCTTGTTCTTCAGGACCTTCTTCAGGGTGTGGTAGACCTCGGTGCCCCAGCGCAGGGCCTCGGAGAAGGACTCCGCGCCGATCGGGGCGATCATGAACTCCTGGATGTCCACGTTGGAGTCGGCGTGCGAGCCGCCGTTCAGGATGTTCATCATCGGCACCGGCAGCAGGTGCGCGTTCGGGCCGCCCAGGTAGCGGAAGAGCGGCAGGTCGCTGGCCTCGGAGGCGGCGTGGGCGACGGCGAGCGAGACGCCCAGGATGGCGTTGGCGCCGAGGGAGCCCTTGTTGTCGGTGGCGTCCAGGTCGAACATGGCCTGGTCGATCAGGCGCTGCTCGGTGGCGTCGTAGCCGACCAGCTCCGGGCCGATCTGCTCGATGACGGCGAGGACGGCCTTCTCGACGCCCTTGCCCTGGTAGCGGTTCGGGTCACCGTCGCGCAGCTCGATGGCCTCGAAGGCGCCGGTCGAGGCGCCGGACGGCACGGCGGCACGACCCGTGCTGCCGTCGTCGAGGCCGACCTCGACCTCGACCGTGGGGTTGCCTCGGGAGTCCAGGATTTCCCGGGCTACGACGACGTCGATGGACGGCACGAGCATCTCCTTCTTGGATGTGACGCTGGAAGTGCGGGGCTGGTGTGCCTTGCGACTAGAGCCTAACCGTCCCGGGCCGCTCGGCCATCGACCGACCGCCCCGTGGACAGAGCGACGGTACCTTTTGTTTCTGAACGAAACAAAGGGGGCCGGGTCATTCCGGGGCCAGGGGCGCCGGGCCGGACGCGGAAAACCCCGCCCTGGCGCGTACGGGGGAACACGCGCCGGGGCGGGGAGCCCTTGGGGGACGGGGGTGGCCCGCACGGGGCCTTGGGGGGCCGCCTGGATGTACGGGCCTTGGGGGCCTTGGCCGTACGGACCCTGGGGGCCGTGGCCGTACGGGGCCCGGGGGAGCCTGGGGCCCGCCGGGATGTGCGGGCCGTGGGGTCCCGGGGGGCTTACTTCAGGTGGAGCTGCTGGCCCGGGTAGATGAGGTCGGCGTCCTGGACGATGTCCTTGTTCAGCTCGAACAGCTTCTGCCAGCCGCCCGCGACGTGGTGCTCCGCGGCGATGGTGCTGAGCGTGTCGCCCTCGACGACCTTGTACTCGCCGTCGCCCTTCTTGACCTTCTTGCCAGTCGGGGTGGTGACGGTCTTGCTCGCGCCGCCGGTGCTCTTGCCCGAGCCGGTGCTCTTGCTGGTGCTGGTGCTCTTGCCCGTGGAGGCGGCCGGACGCTCGGCGGAGCGGGAGGCGGCCTGCTGGTCGGCGGAGCGGGTGGAGGTGCCCGAGTCCTGGGCGGACGGGACGGACGGCGCCGGGGCGGAGCCGTTGTACGGGGTGCTCGACAGGCCGGTGCCGCAGACCGGCCAGGCGCCCTTGCCCTGGGAGGCGAGGACCTTCTCGGCGACGGCTATCTGCTGCGACTTGCTGGCCTGGTCGGCGGTGGCGGCGTACTGCGTGCCGCCGTACGCGGCCCAGGTGGAGGCGGAGAACTGCAGACCGCCGTAGTAGCCGTTGCCGGTGTTGATGGACCAGTTGCCGCCGGACTCGCACTGGGCGACCGCGTCCCACTGGGAGGCGGTGGCGGCGGAGGCGTTGCCGGCCGCCATCAGCGGGGCGGCGACGGCGGCACCGGTGACACCGGCGAGCGTGACGGCGCGGACGGCCTTGGACGGACGACGGTGCTTGCCCTTGCCGGAAAACAGCATGGATCGATTCCCCTCACCGACGCCTGCGAGGTGAGCTGTCGGGTTCGGGCCGGTTGAGTTGCCCGGCCGCGTCCGACGCTTTCGCGTGACGCGGCTTCACCCCCAGCCGGTCCCAGCCTCAACTGCTGGGCCCGGCGCTTACCTTGGGTCCCCCGCTCCTGCCTACGGCGCTTGACGCGACGACTGTTCCCGGGCGACCGCCGGCAGGATTCGGCGTGGCGGAAGCCGGGGCTCGCGGTGACGAGCGGCCTCGACCGTAGACAGGTGATCGCCGGAATTTCAAAGACGATCAGGGCTTCTGAGACTCATCCCACACTTTCGCCAAACCGGACATCAGGGCAGTAAGTGGGGCACCAAGTCCCGCTACTTCGCGTCCGATTCGCCCTGGACGTTCAGGGTCTGACCGGCGGTGATGTGGTTCGGGTCGGCACCGATGGCCTTTTTGTTGCCGGCGTACAGCGCGTGCCACCCGCCGTCGACGTCAAGGGAGTCGGCGATGGAGGACAGCGAGTCGCCCTGGCGGACGGTGTAGGTGTCCGTTTCACGGGAGGCGTGACGGCCGGACGCAGTACCGTTCTGACCGTTTGTCAGGGTTTCGTCCGCACTGGGGCCCCGGTGGCGTCCGCCGGTGCCGACGGTTCCGGTGTCGACCAGACTCCAAGACCCGGCCGCCTGCTGCGGGTTGCTCACGGTCCCGGCGTCCGGGGTGGCCGTCGGGGCGCCGCCGGGGTACTGGGTGTTTCCGGTGTCGGGCGTGGGGGACTTGTCGGACTTGGTGGTGTCGGTGCCGGTGGAACCGGGGGTCTCGCCCGCCCCCTTGTCGGCCGCCTTGTCCGCTTCTTCGCCGGCGGCCTTGCCCGTACCCTCGCCACCCTTGCCGGCCTTGTCGCCCTTGTCCTGCTTGGTGGACGGCGTGCCGGTCGGGTCCGAGGAGGGGCCGGACCCCGGGTCGGCGGTGGAGCCGGTGGAGCCGGTGGAGGGCGACGCGTCCGGCCGGCCGGACGGGTCGGAGGTTCCGGGAGCCTTGGACGTACCGGAGCCGCCTGCCGATCCGGACGCATCCGCCGAACCGCCGGTGCCGCCGGAGTCGTCGACGCCCGTGTCGACCTCCATGGACCCCGAGTTCCGCGTCAGGCCGGACAGCAGGGCACAGGTGGCCCAGGGGGTCGTACCCCGGTCGGCCAGGATCTTCTCGGCGACGGCGATCTGCTGCTGGCGGCTGGCCTGGTCGGGGCTGGCCGCGTACTGGCCGCCGCCGTACTTGTCCCAGTCCTCCTGCGAGATCAGCAGGCCGCCGTAGTACCCGGTGCCGTTGTCCGCGCTCCAGGAGCCGCCGCTCTCGCACTCGGCCACCTTGTCCCACGTGGTGCCGTCGGCCGCGTTGGCGCTCGCCGCGCCGAGGAGCGGGATGGCGATGGCGGAGCCGGTCACTCCGGCCGCGACAAGGAGGGCCGGAGCCTGGCGGGGGCGACGGTGTCGACCGTTCCCGGAGAGCATGCAGAAGCCTTTCGAGCGACAGCAGGACCGGCGCGGCGGTTGGAGCCGCTCGCCGCGCTGATGGGTGAACGTATCGGCAGACGATCACTTGTCACAAGTTCATGCCGCACAGATCACGTGAAGATCACAGGGTTGAGAAAGTGTCACCTTTGTCTGGAGAGACTGTGTTCAGGCGGGCGGTGTGAACTCCACCGGCAGGGTGCGCAGGCCGCGCATGATGAGCCCGCCGCGCCAGCGCAGGTCGGCCGGATCCGCGGCGAGCCGCAGGTCGGGCAGGCGGGTGAACAGGGTGGCCAACGCGGTCTGGCCCTCCAGCCGGGCGAGCGGAGCGCCCAGGCAGTAGTGGATGCCGTGGCCGTACCCGAGGTGCTGGTTGTCGCGGCGGCCGAGGTCCAGCGCGTCCGGGTCGGCGAACCGCTCCGGGTCCCGGTCGGCGGCGGCGAGGACGACGAGTACCGGGTCGCCCGGCGCTATGTCCTGCCCGCCGATGGTCAGCGGCTCGGTGGCGAACCGCCAGGTGGCCAGCTCAACCGGGCCGTCGTAGCGCAGGAGTTCCTCGACGCCCGTCTCCAGCAGGTCCCGTTCACCACGGGCCAGGGAGTCCTGGAGCCGGGCGCGCTGGCCGGGGTGGGTGAGCAGGGCGTAGGTGCCGTTGCCGATGAGGTTGACGGTCGTCTCGAAGCCGGCGAACAGCAGGATGAAGGCCATCGCGGCGGCCTCGTTCTCGGTGAGGTGCTCGCCGTGGTCGGAGGCGCGGATCAGGCCGGAGATCAGGTCCTCGCCGGGCGCGGGCGTGGCGGACAGCGCCGCGCGCTTCCGGTGGATCAGCTCGGCGAGATAGCCGCGCATCTTCTTCACGGACCGCGCGACCCCTCCCCTCGGTCCTCCCCCGTGCCGGATCATCATGCCCGCCCAGTCCCGGAAGTCGTCCTGGTCCTCGCGCGGGACGCCGAGCAGGTCGCAGATGGCGTAGATGGGCAGCGGGAAGGCGAACTCGTGGATGAGGTCGGCGGAGCCGGTCTTCGCGAACCGGTCGATGAGCTGGTCGGTCAGCTCCTGCACCCGGGGGGCGAACTCGGCGACCCGGCGCGGGGTGAACGCCTTGCTGACCAGCCTGCGCAGCCGGGTGTGGTCCGGCGGGTCGATGTTCAGCAGGTGCGTCATCAGCTCGGCCTTGCGCTCGCCGGGGATGCCGGTCTTGCCCTTGGCGTGCGCGGGCTCGTCGTGGTGGGCCGGGTTCTTGCTCAGCCGCTGGTCGGCCAGGGCCTGCCGGGCGTCGGCGTACCGGGTGACCAGCCATGCCTCGACCCCGCTCGGCAGCCGGGTGCGGTGCACGGGGGCGTGCTCGCGCAGCCAGGCGTAGGCCGGGTAGGGGTCGGCGGCGAACTCCCACGTGAACAGGGCGGGGGCCGGCTCGTCGGCGGCGGCCGGCTCGTCCGCGAGGGCCGAGTGCTCGGCGGGGGCCGGCTCCTCCGCGGCGGCCGGCTCCTCCGCGGCGGCCGAGTGCTCGGCGCGGGTCGGCTCGTCCGCGGGGGCCGACTGCTCGGCGGGGGCCGGCTCCTCCGCGAGGGCCTGCCCGTCCGCGGGGGCCGACTGCTCGGCGGGGGCCGGCTCGTCCGCGAGGGCCTGCCCGTCCGCGGGGGCCGACTGCTCGGCGGGGGCCGGCTCGTCCGCGAGGGCCTGCCCGTCCGCGGGGGCCGACTGCTCGGCGGGGGCCGGCTCGTCGGCGGCGGCCGGCTCGTCCCCGAGGGCCGAGTGCTCGGCGGGGGCCGGCTCCTCCGCGGGGGCCGAGTGCTCGGCGCGGGTCGGCTCGTCCGCGGGGGCCGACTGCTCGGCGGGGGCCGGCTCGTCCGCCGGGGTCGGCTGGTGGGCGGGGGCCGGCTGGTCGGGGTGGTGCTGGTCGGTCACTCTTCGACGGTATCCGGCGGAGCGGGCACCTCGCCGAGCGCCTTCGGGCGGCGGGGCGGCGGGCAACTGGGTGGCGGGGCGAGGGCCCGGTCCGGCGGCCGGGCTACGGGGCAGCTGAGCGGCGGCCCAGTCCCGGCGGCCGGGCAGCGGGGCAGCTGAGCGGCGGCCCAGTCCGGTGGCCGGGCGGTATCAGGTGGGGCCCCGGGAGCCGGAAGGTGGTCCGCCTACGCCTCGTCCTCCTTCCCGCCGCCCGCCGCGCGCGCCGCCTCGCTGTCCTTGATCGCGTCCCGGTACACCCGGGCCGCCGCCCGCAGCGCCGCCTCCGGGTCGACGCCGTCCGCCTCGGCGGCGACCGCCAGCGCCAGCAGCTCGTACCCGATGCCCTCGCCGCGGGGCAGGGGCACCTCCAGGCCCGCCGTGCGGACGCGGGAGGCGAGCTTGGCGGCCAGGGCCAGGCCGGGCTGGCCGAGCGGGACGCCCTCCGTTATGGAAGTGCGCCGCTTCTCCTCGGCCTTGGTGCGCAGCCAGTGCGCCTTGACGTCCTCCGGGGTCTCCGCCCGCTCGTCGCCGAAGACGTGCGGGTGGCGGTGGATCAGCTTGGTGACGATGCCGCCGGCCACGTCGTCCACGGAGAACGGCGCGTCCGGGTCCTCCTCGGCTATCCGGGAGTGGAAGACGACCTGGAGGAGGACATCGCCCAGTTCCTCGCGCAGTTCCTCGCGGTCGCCGGCCTCGATCGCCTCGACCAGTTCGTATGCCTCCTCGATGCCGTACTTGGCCAGGCCCTCGTGGGTCTGCCGGGAGGACCAGGGGCACTCGGCGCGGATGCGGTCCATGACCTGCACCAGGTCCAGCAGGCGGGCGCCGGGCAGGTCGTAGGAGGCGGGGAGCAGCTCCAGCTCCGGCATGGCGACCCGGCCGGAGCCGGCCAGCCGGGCGAGGCCGTCGGTGAGCGCCGGTTCGCCCTCGCCGGTCGCCACGACCACCACCGTCCGGCCGCCGGCACAGGCGTCGACCAGCTCCCGCGCGGTGGGGGACGCCTCCGTGACCGCTATCCCGGCCTCGCGCAGATACGGCAGCTGCGGGTGCGCGCCGTCCGCGCACAGCACGGTGTCGGCGGCGCGCAGGGCCTGCCAGGCGGGCCAGGACAGCAGGCCGGGGGCGACGCGGTGGCTGGTGGTCAGCAGGATGACGCGGCCGGGGGCGGCTTCCCGGCCGGGGGCGGGGCTGGGGTCGGCGCTGGGTTCGTGGCGGGCTTCGGCGCTGGATTCGTTCACGATCCGAACGTAACCCACGCCGCGGAGGGGTGGACCGAGTTATCCACAGGGCTCAGGCGCTCGTGTGATCGTACGACCGGAAGTTCCGGTTCCGATTCCGTTTCCGGGTTCCGGTCCGGTACGGGATCCGCACCGGCCGCCACCCCGCCCGGTCCCCGTCTACATCGTCACCGGCTGTCCGCCCGCCACCGCCGTGGCCTCCCGTACCCATGGCGTCTTGGCGTCCACCCGGCTGCTCTTCTGCACGTCCCAGGAGCCGTAGCGCGGGTTGAGGTCCACGTGGAGCTCCGTGGACGCCTTGGACAGGGCCTTCCAGAACGCGGGCTGGCTGGTGTCGGTGCCGAGCTCGGCGGCGAGCTTCTGCGCCTCCAGTTGCAGGCGCAGGTTGTCGTCGAGGCGGGCCGGCGCGATGCCGTACTTCTGCAGCCAGGCCGTCTCCAGGCCCTTGCCGCCGCCGGCCTGCCGTTCGAGGCCCGCGCGCATCCGCTGGATCTCCGCGCGGGTGACCGTGACGCCCTTGTCCCGGGCGGCGCGGTGCAGCACCCGGTCGAGCACCATGTTGTGCAGGGTGTCCCGGGTGAGGCTGCTGGTGGAGGAGACGACCTGCTGGTACTGCGTCTCGTCCGGGACCGCGGCCCGCTGGGCCCGGCGGACCTCCTGGACCCGGCTCTCCAGCTGGGCCACGGTGATCCGCTGTCCGCCGACGACGGCCGCGGCGCCCGGGTGCGCCTCGCTTCCGCAGGCGGTCAGCAGGGGGGCCGCGGCGGCGATCGCGGCGGTGAGGACGAGCGCGGTGCGACGGCGGCGGTGCAAGGTGAACCTCCTGGGGGGAGATTGTGCGACGGTGCACAAAGTCTTGCGGTGATCGATGGTAGGCAGTGGGCAGGCCGCGGCCAACCCATTCGACCAACGATTCGCACCCGCTTCGGGCACCGCCGCGCCGCTCGGGGAGCGGGCCGCCGGGTCAGCCGATGATGGCCACCGGCGCGTCCCAGGAGTTCCGGTCCACGGTCAGCGTGACACCGCCGCGCGTCTCCTTGCTGTTGACCAGGTACTGGTGGCCGCGGCTGTGCGGGGTGAACTGACCGGCGCCCCACGGCCAGTCCGCGGTCGTCGTGTCCTTCTTGTCGTACAGCGCGTACCAGAGGTTGCCCGGCAGGTCCTTCTTGTCCGCGGCGGTGGCGACGGCCTTGGCACTGGAGCTGGTGAAGCCGTAGTAGCCGGCCCGGTAGGTCTTGGCGCGCAGCGTCTTCGTGAAGGAGCGCACGTACGTCAGGACGGCGTCGTTGCACGCCTTGTTCTTGATGTCGTACGCCTCCATGTCCAGGTAGATGGGGCTGCCTGCCTTCATGCGGAGCGCGGAGGCCTTGGCCACGGCGTCGGCGGCGTCCTTCGCGCCCAGCGAGGCGGCCGTCGCGGCGGACAGCTTCTCGGGGCTGGAGCCGGTCTGGCAGGGCGGCTGCGCGCCGACGTAGATCGGGATGAGCTTCCAGCCGAGGGAGTTCACCGACTTCACCCAGGAGGCGGTGAGGTTGGGCTGGGCGCAGCCGCGGTTCTTGCCGCCCACGTAGACGGCGACGGCGCCGTAGTAACCGGTGTGCCAGGCCTTCATCGCGGACAGCGACGGCGCGGTGCAGGTGTCGAAGGCGCGGCCGGTGAACGTCTTCTGCGCGGGCCAGCTGGTGGCGGCCATGGAGGTCTGGGCGGCGATGCCGGCCCCGGCGGCCACCACCACGCCGACCGCTCCCCACGCGATGTATCTGCGCTTCTTGGACTGCCGGTGTCCGGCCATGTATCCCACCCCTGTTCGTGTACGGCGGCTCGCGCGCGTGCGTGCGCGCGTGCCTGGCGAAGCCGACGGACAATCTATCCGCGCACCTGTCCGAGCCACTGGAGGGTCCGCCGGATCTCCACGGCCAGCGGATGGCCGGGGCCGTGCAGCCGCTCGACGTCCGTCACCAGCCGCGCGAGCGTGTCGTGGGCGGCCGCCCGGTCGCCGAGCGCGAGCAGCAGATGACCGACACGCCGGCGCACCTCGTGGGCGAGTCCCGGGTCCCCGGAAACGTACTGGTTCTCGTAGTACGGCAGCAGGGCGCGGTACTCGGCCAGTGCCGCCGCCGGTTCGCCCAGTTGCTCCAGGCACTGCGCGGCCTCGTAGCGGTAGCGCAGTGCCTGCGCGTCCGCCTGGCCCGCCTCGGCGGCGCGTTCGTCGGCGAGGCGGCGCAGTTCGGGCAGCGCGCGCCGGTACTGGCCGTCGTCCAGGAGCGTGGCCGCGTACTGCTTGCGCAGGGTGCGTACGACCGGGGAGTGCTCGCCGTGCTGTTCGGCGGCGGCCGGCAGGATCGCGCCCAAAATGTCCACGGCCTGCGTGATACGGCCCTCGCCCAGCAGTTGTTTCGCCTCGTCCACAGCGGCGGCGACATCGGGCTTCTCGATCTCCGGCGGCGCGGGCGTGACCGGAGCGGGCTGGTGCGCGGGGGTCCGCGCGCGGTCCGGCCAAGGGGCGTGCGGACGCAGGAAGGGGCGCGTGGGGTCCAGGGGCGCCCCGGTTGGTGTGCCGCGCGCCGGCAGCAGCAGCGCCAGGTCCTCGTAGACCTCCTGCGCGGACGCCGGCCGGTGCTGCGGGTCCTTGGCCAGCAGGCGCAGCACCAGGGACTCCAGCGCCTCGGGGACCTCGGGTCGGATCCGGCGCACGGGCAGCGGCGGCTCGTACAGGTGCCGGTGCAGCACCCCGAGCGCGGTGGAACCGGCGAACGGCACCTCCCCGCTGAGCAGTTCGTGCATCAGCACACCGAGCGCGTACAGGTCGGTGTACGGGCCGACCGCGCCGCCCATCGCCTGCTCGGGCGCCATATAGGCCGGCGAGCCGATCGGGGAGCCGGTGTGCGTGAGCCGGGTGGTGTCGGTGTCCATCACCGAGGCCACGCCCAGGTCGAGCACGGTGACCGTGCCGTCCTGCTTCACCATCACGTTGCGCGGCTTGAGGTCGCGGTGCACGATCGGCACGGCGTGCACGGCGCTCAGCACGGCGCACAGTTGCGCGGCCACCGCGACCGCCCACGGCCACGGGTACGGGTCGTGCTCGGCGAGGTGGTCGGACAGGTCGGCGCCGTCGACGTACTGCATGACCAGGAACAGCTCGTCGCCCTCGCTGCCCGCGTCGTGCACCGTCACCAGGCCGGGGTGGTCCACCTGCGCGGTGGTCCGGCACTCGCGCAGGAACCGGCGGCGCAGCTCGTCCGTCTCCTGGCCCGCCACCTTGTCCGGGCGCAGCAGCTTCACCGCCACCCGCCGGTCCAGCCGCCGGTCGTACGCCGTCCAGACCTGGCCCATGCCGCCCTGCCCGATGAGCGTGGACAGTTCGTAGCGCCCGGCGACGACTCGTCCCGTCGTCACGCTCACCGACCGCCCTCGTGGCCGTCCTGCCGGCGCAGGTAGTCACTCAGCTCGTCCAGCTCCGCGCGCACCTGCTCGATCCGCGCGGGCGCCGGGGGCCGCGGCAGCGGGGCGGCCGACGGAGGCGCGGGAACGGGCGCGGGCGGGGGCGCGTACGGGGCCGGGGGTGGGGGCGGGGGCGTGGCGGTGGGTACGGCCGGGGCGGACGCGGTCGGCGCGGCCGGTACGACCGGTACGGGCGGTACGGGCGGTATGAGCGCCGTCGGCGCCGGGGTCGGTACGGTCGTCGCGCCGTACGCGGCCGCGGGGGCCGGGTAGCCGTACGTCGGCGCCCCGGGCACCGCCGCGTACGCCTGCCGGCGCAGCGCGAAGTGCTGGATGTCCGCGGCCAGGTAGTACGCGATCGAGCCCACGAGCGTGCCCAGCACCAGTATCAGGCCCACATAGCCGCCCGTGGTGTGGATCTCCTCGCCCGGCTCCAGGCCCAGCAGGACGACGGCGAGGATGTCGGCGGCCAGCACCGCCACGAACAGCCCCCAGTCCAGCGACCGGCGCGTGACGATCGCCAGCCGCAGCAGCAGCGCCCAGGACATGAAGCCGATGGTCAGGATTCCGAGCGCCACGAACAGCACACGCAGGCAGACCAGCCACGCGGTGTGCGGTGGCTGCGTCACCGGCTGTCCGTGGCCGTGGCCTTGCATGGCTGCTCCCGGTCCTGGAAGTGGGCGTGCCGCCCGCCCGGCGGGTCGGCGGGCGGGCGGACCACGCCGCTCGTGCGATGGTCGCTTCGAGCATATGGCCCGGCACGGACAAATGATCGAGGCTGTACCGAACCGTTGTCCGCCCGCCCGCGCGCCATCAGTCCGGTGCCACCGTGCCGTCGGTGAGCCCGTCGTACATCCCGCGCACCAGCTGCTCCCCGAGCCGGCTCGCGTGCCTGAGCGCCCGCTCGAACTCGTCGAGGGCACGGAAGCGCGCGCCGTAGCGGCGCTGTTCCTCCAGCGGGAGCCGGGGCAGGTGCAGCCGGCGCACGTCCAGCCGGGTCGCCGTGGAGGCGTAGCTGCTGGCCTGCCGGTTGTTGGCGGTACCGCGCAGGAACCCGGCCAGGAACCACGGATCGAGCGCCGTGCGATCGGGACGCAGCAGCACCAGGTTGCGCCCCAGGGCGACGCCCCCTGTCGCCTCGTCGATCACGCGCGCCACCGCGCCCCCGCCGAGCACGGGTACAACGACGTCGCCGGGCTCGGTCAGCACGGCCTCCTCCTCGCTCTCGGGCAGCGTCCCGGAGGGCGACGTCCCGGCGAGGACGTCGTGGTCGGTGAGCACCGGCACGCGCGCGTGGCCGCCGTTTCCGCCGGTACGCATCACCAGCGCGCCCCCGCGCGCGAGCTCGCCGACGGTGGTCAGCGGCCAGCGCGCGGGCGGGGCCGGGTCGGCGGGCGGCGGGGTGAGGTCGGCGGTCAGCCGCAGGGTCGCGCCCAGGCGCTCGCGCACCCGCGTGAGCTGCTCCGCGCCGTCGGCCACCGCGGCCGGCGGCAGATGCCGGGCGGGCGCCAGGTCCACATCGTCGTCGAGGAGTTCGATCACCGGCACGGAACGGGCGAGGCCGGGCCGCTCCGCGAGCCGCCCCTCGCGCGCGAAGGCACGCCAGGCGTCCAGTACCGCCTCCCGTACCGCCTCCCAGTCCGGGCCGCCCCGCGCCTCCCCGGCGAACCTCCCGGTGTCCACGAGCAGCACCTCGGGCGCCGCCGGTGTCCGGTCGGGCCGGCGCAGCACCCACAGGTGCAGCGGGATGTTGTACGGCGGTGCCGCGCCGACCGGCAGCGCGGCCACGGCCCTGAGCGCGCCCCGGCGCAGCAGATCGGCCCGGATCCGGCGGCCGGAACGGCGGGAGGCGGCGGCCGGCGGCATCAGCAGGACGGCGGTACCGCCGTCGGTCAGCCGGGCCAGCGCGTGCTGCACCCAGGCCAGCTCCGACTCCGTGCGCGCCGGGAAGCCGTACTCCCAGCGCGGGTCGTAGGCGAGTTCGTCGTGACCCCAGTTGCGCTCGTTGAACGGCGGATGGCACAGCACCGCGTCGGCGAGCAGCCCGGGGTGGGCGTCGGCGCGCAGGGTGTCGCCGACGGCGGCACGCACGGTGGCCCGGCTGTGCAGCGCCAGCCGCAGCGTGCTGAGCGCGGCGAGTTCGGGCGCGCTGTCCTGGGCGTACAGCTCCTGACCGGGGCGGGGGTCCACGGCGCGCAGCAGGGCACCGGTGCCGCAGGCCGGGTCCAGGACGGTGCGGGCCGGGCCGGCCAGGTCGGCCATGAGGCCCGCCAACTCGGCCGGGGTGAGCGTGTACTGGCGGGGGTTGGCGTCCAGGTGCCGGCCCAGCAGGAACTCGAACGTCTGCCGGGCACCGATCTCGGCGGCGAGTTCGGCGGCACCGCGGAGGAGGGGGACGGAGGGGAGGAGTTGGGGGCCGGTGGGGGTGGTCAGGGCGGGAGTGGGGGTGGGAGTGGGGGTGGCGGGGGCGGGGACGGCGGGGGTGGTCGGGGCGCTGGGGGTGCCGGCGGCGCTTGTGGGGGTGCCGGGAGCGGGGCTGTGAACAGTGGGCCGAGTGGGTCGGTTGTGAACGGCCGACGCGTTGTGAACCGGTGATTGGCCGTGGCTGGTTGGGGCGTTGTGAGCGGGTGACTCGTTGTGAACGGGCGGCTCGTTGTGAACGGTGGGCGGAGTGTTCACAGCTGGTGCCGATGACGATGTGTTCACAGCGGGCTGGGTGGGGGCGGAGTTCACACCGGGCGCGGTGGGTTCGGGGTTCACAGCAGGCACGGTGAGATCCGAGTTCACATCGGCCGACCCTGACTCCCAGTTCACACCGGCCGACCCCGGCTCCGAGTTCACACTGGCCGCCCCTGACCCAGAGTTCACACCGGGCGACGCGAAACCCGCGTTCCCAACGGACGTGTGGCTCGGCCCGTTCACACCGGCTTGCCCAAACGCCCCGCTCACACCAGCCCGCCGGAACGCCGCGTTCACGCCATCACCGGCACCCGCGGCCACCCCGGCACCGGCGCCCGCCCTCACACCCGCACCCGCGCCCGCGCCTCCAACCCCCGCTCCCCCGCGCCCCCGTACTCCCCCCACTCGCGGTGTCAGCACCTTCTCCAACGCCCCCGGCAGCATCGCGGCCAGCCTCGCGTCGGAGCCAGCGCTCGCGTCGAGCCAGACCGTGGGGCGCTCGTGGATCAGCAGCAGCACGCAGCCGGTGTGCACCAGGGCCGTCAGCGGGCCCTCCGGGTGGCCGGCGAGTTGCTGCCAGACGCGTTCACGCAGCGGTACTTCCGCGAGTTTTCCCTGCTTGCGCAGCCAGGCCTCGACCTCGGCGAGGGCGAAGGAGGGGCTGGTCTCGGTGCCACCGACCGGCTTGGGGAAATCGGCGTGCCGGCGGCGCCAGTTGCTGACGGCGGCCCGGCCCACTCCGGCGAGTCGGGCGATCCCCGCCGCGGTCACCTCTGTCGCGTTGTCCTGCACCGGCTTCGCTCCCCTCGTCCCGTGTGTGCGCCGAGCATACCGGCGTACACAAAGATCGATGGGTTCACGGACGTGTACTCACCCCCAAGTGTGAACCGTGTTGACTCGGTTCACACGCTCTGTTGTTATTGACCCAGCGAACGAGCGGTCGCCGGAGGGGGAGACCGTCCGCATTCGGGGAGGGATACGTCATGGGCATGAGGGCCAGGCTCGCGGTCGGTGCGGTGGTGGGGCTCGCCGTCATCGGGGCCGTGTCCGCCACCGTCGGCAGCCATTCCAAGGCCGGCGGTTCGGGTGACGGCGCCCGGGCCGGCTCCTCGCCCTCGGCCCCACACAAGCCCGGCGGTGCAAGCGAGAATTCGGGCGGCTCCGCCGACTCAAGGCGCGCCCGGGCGGCCGAGAAGATGAAGACCACCTTCGGGGACAACGGCGACTACCAGGTGGGCACCGACATCAAGCCGGGGACATACCGCACGACCGGCAACCCCGATGACACGTGCTACTGGGAGCGCGCCAGGGACGCCTCCGGCCAACCGGACGCCACACTCGCCGGCGACCGGCTCAACGGCACGGGTTACGTGACCGTCATGCCCACCGACAAGGTGTTCCGGTTCTTCGGCTGCGCCGACTGGGAGCTCGTGGACCCGACTGCCCCCACGGCGAAGGGCACTCCCGCCACCTCCATGGACGGCGACGCGGGCATGTTCCAGGTGGGGACGGACATCGCGCCGGGCACCTACAAGTCGACCGGGAACACCGGCGGCACCTGCTACTGGGAGCGCACCAAGGACGCCGAGCACGGCCCGGACTCGTTCCTCGCCGGTGACCATGTGACCGGTACGGCCGTCGTCACCCTCAGCGCCTCGGACGGCTACTTCAAGACCGACGACTGCGGTGACTGGAAGAGGATCTGACCCGTTTGCCCGCCCCGGCGCGGGGACACCCACACCCAGCGCCGTTACGGCACCTCACCCCACCACCCCGTAGAACCCCCGTACCACTCACCCCCCACGGAGCCGTCCGGCTCCCCGCTCACCAGAACACCTATCTCACCAAGGAACCCCCATGCGTCGTACCGCGTTTGCCGCTCTCTGTCTCGCCGCCGCGGCCACCGCCGGCCTCACCACCGGCTGCCAGTCCGGGGACGACTCGGCCGACAGCAAGCCGAAGGGCCCGTTCGCCGGGCTGAGCGGCGGTCAGATCGTCGAGCGGTCGATGAAGACCACCACCGGTTCCTCGTCGCTGCGTATGAAGGGCCGGGTCCCCGACGACGAGAGCAAGGGCTTCATCGACATCGACATGGCGCTCGACAAGCAGGGCCGGTGCGCCGGCACGCTGAGCTTCAGCGGCCAGGGCAAGGCCGACCTGATCAGGTCCGGCGGCACGATCTACATGAAGTACGACGAGAAGTTCCTGCGTGCCCAGAGCGAGGAGTCCAAGGAGGACACCGACGCGGCGGTCGGCATGCTCGCCGGGAAGTGGACCAAGACGGCCGCCAAGGGCCAGGACGCCAAGGACATCGCGAGCTTCTGCGACCTGGACACGATCCTCGGTGACATGAAGGACGGCGACACGGAGGCCACCCGCGGCAAGACCACGAAGGTCGACGGCAAGCCCGCGATCGTCCTGCACGAGAAGGACGGAGCGGACGACTACACGGCGCACGTGGCGACCGAGGGCAAGCCGTACCTGCTGCGGATCGACAGCGGCGCCAAGGCCAAGGAGCAGATCCACCTGTCCTTCAGCGACTTCGACCGGCCGGTCGCCGCGGACAAGCCCGCGGGGGAGATCATCGACCTGGACGCGCTGTAAGGGCCGGTACGGGGCCGGGCCCGGCGCGGGGTCACAGCGGGTGCCACATCCAGACGTTGGGTTCGACGTAGACGGCGTACCCGCGTTCCGGTTCGCAGCGGACCGGGACCAGCGCGCCGGGCACCTCGATGTCGCCGGGGCGGTCGAAGGGCAGCCCGGTCCAGCGGCGCCACTCCTCCAGCGAGCCGCCGACGGTCATGGAGGCCGGGGCGATGGAGTCGATGGTGGCGCCGGCCCGGGCGTGGACGCGCAGCCACGGGTCCTCGGGCAGCCCGTCGGGGCGGACCCGGTGGGCGTACTCGGCGATCGGGGTGCGCGGTTCGCGGTGCTTGGCGCTCGGCCGGACGGGGGCGACGACCTCGCGGAAGCCGCGCTCGCGGGCGTTGTCCCGTATCGCGGAGAGCAGGACGGCGGACAGGCCCCGGCCCTGGGCGTGCGGGGCGATGGTGACCGAGATGGCGCTGACCGTGTCCGGGCAGGTGCCGTGGCGCAGGTCGGCGAAGGCCCATGCCAGGACCTGGTCCCAGCCCCGGGCGGGCAGGGTGCCCCGGCCCGGCGCGTGCAGGGCGAAGGGCACGCTGTAGGCGTGGGCGACGACCCGGCCGTCCCCGTCCTCGGCGAACAGGGCGTATTCCGGCAGTTCGGTGGGGATGCGGCCGTAGTGGGTGGCGCCCACGAGGTCGTGGGTGACGAACTCGGGCCAGGTGTCGGGCATGTCGAACACCGCCGGCAGCCGGTCGGGCCGCTCGGCGAGGCTGCTCACCTTGATGTCCATAGGGGTCACGGTAGGCGGGGCGGGCCCGCCGGGACAGTGATTTACCTGGTCACCGGGCCCGGAAGCGTTCGGGCGCCCGGGTCGGGTTGCCGCCGGTGGGCAGCTTCTGGTCCGGGCAGCCGGTGAGGACCTTCTTCATGGCCGACTGTTCGGCGGCGGTGACCCACAGGCCGTACTTCTTCTTGACCGCCACCTGGGCGGCGACGTACTCGCACCGGTAGGCCTTGTCGGGCGGGAGCCAGGTGGCCGCGTCGCCGTCGCCCTTGCCGCGGTTGGTGCGCGCGTCCACGGCGAGGAGGTTGAGCGGGTCGTTGGCCAGGGCGATGCGCTTGCCGGGGTCCCAGTACTTGGCGCCCTTCTGCCAGGCGTCGGAGAGGGCCACGACGTGGTCGATGTCGACCTGGCTGCGACCGCGCCGGTAGGTGATCCTCTTGCCGGAGTAGGGGTCGGGGTCCAGCAGGCCGTAGGTGACCTTGCAGGTGCCTCCGGTGAACTTCACTTCCTTCAGGTCGCGTTTGAGGATGTCGTCGCGGGTGTCGCAGGAGTTGGAGTCGGTGTCGGCCCACGCGGTGCCGAAGCGGTCTCGGGAGTAACCGCTCTTCGGCGCGCGTCCCTTGACGGTCAGTGACTCGGCGGCGGCCAGGGCCGCGCCGCCGCCTTTGCCCTCCCCGGGCCCGGCGGACCCCTTGTCCTGCTCGGCCGTGCAGCCGGTCACGGCGACCAGCGTGGCCACGGCGGTGACCACCCCGCCCCTCAGACGCGTCACGGTGCGCCCCCCTTGCTCGTGCTGGTCCGCCCTTCAAGCGGGGCGGGTCGTTCCGCCCTCCACGGTAACTTCCCGTCGCCGCCCAGCAGATGGGGCGTTATCTGATAATGGCAGGAAAAGTACTGTTTCATCCGGTGAACATGCGCCGCTTGACCTTGTCATTGGCGTCAGGGTCCGACGATCCCGGCATGAGCGAGAACAGCACCTCCCGCACCAGCCCCTCCCCGCACCCTCGTACGGTCCTCGTGACCGGTGCCGGTACCGGCATCGGCCGGGCGACGGCGCGCGCGTTCGCCGCCGAGGGCGCCCGGGTCGTCGCCGTCGGCCGCCGTTCCGCGCCGCTGGCCGAGACCGCCGAGGGGCACCCCGGGATCACGCCCCTGTCCGCCGACCTGACCGCCGAGGACGGGCCCGCCGCCGTCGTACGGACCGCGCTGGAGCGCTACGGCCGGATCGACGTGCTGGTCAACAACGCGGCCGTGGTCACCACCGACTCCCTGCGCAGCTACACCCGCGCGTCGGTACGGCCGCTGCTGGAGACCAACCTCCTCGCGCCCGTGCTGCTCACCCAGGCCGCGCTGCCCGCACTGGAGGAGAGCCGGGGGGTGGTGGTGAACGTGACGACGGCGGTGGGCCAGCGCGGCTGGCCCGGCAACTCGCTCTACGCGGCGGGCAAGGCGGCGCTGGAGGTGCTGACCCGCAGCTGGGCGGTGGAACTGGCGCCGCACGGCATCCGGGTGGTCGCGGTGGCCCCGGGCGCGATCGAGACGCCGATCGCCGACCACTCCGGCTACACCCCCGAGCAGCGGGCCGCCATCCGGCGATGGCAGCTCGCCCACACCCCGCTCGGCCGGATCGGCCGCCCCGAGGAGGTCGCCTGGGCCATCACCCGTCTCGCCTCCCCGCGGGCGTCGTTCGTGACGGGCGTCGTACTGCCCGTGGACGGCGGCGCGGTCGTCTCCTGACCCGACTCAGGCGGGTCGGCCACTTCTTCAGGGGACCTCGGCGCCCGCCTCCCGCAGAGCCGCCGCCAGCCGCTCCCGCAACTCCGTCTGGGCCGCTATGCGGGCGTCCAGGACGGCCAGCCGGTCCCGGGCGACCTTCAGCGCCTTCGCGGAGGCGGGGCCGGCGGTGACGTCACCGTCGAGGCAGGGCAGGAACACCAGGACGTCGTCCAGGGTGAGGCCCGCCGCGAGCAGCCGGCGGATGTTGCGCACCCGCACGACCGTGCCGACGTCGTACTCGCGGTAGCCGTTGGCCGCGCGGGCGGAGGTGATCAGGCCCTGCTGTTCGTAGTGGCGCAGGGCGCGCGGTGTCGCTCCGGTCGCCTCGGCCAGCTCACCGATACGCACGCGCGCCCCCGTCCACGTCCAGGTCCTCCGCTACCCCAGGACGGAGGTGAGGAACTCGCCGACCCAGGCCAGCAGTTCCCGGCCGACCAGCGGCTTGCCGCCGACCTTGGCGGTCTTCGGGCGCGGGACCAGCACCTGGTGGGCGGCCGGCTTGATGACCGTACCCGGGTAGAGCCGCTTGAGCCGCAGTTCCTGAGACTCGCGCAACTCCACCGGCGCGAAGCGGATGTTGGTGCCCTGGAGCACGATCTCGCCGACGCCGCAGGCGCGCGCGAGCATCCTCAGGCCGGCCACCAGCAGCAGGTTCTCCACCGGTTCGGGCAGCTTGCCGTAGCGGTCGGTGAGTTCCTCGCGGACCGCCTTGATGTCCTCCTCGCTGTTGGCGGAGGCGATCGAGCGGTAGGCCTGGAGGCGCAGGCGCTCGCCGGGCGCGTAGTCGTGCGGGACGTGCGCGTCGACGGGCAGCTCGATCTTGACCTCCAGCGGCGGCTCCTCCGCCCCTCCCGCCGAAGGCTCCCCTGCCTCCAGCTGACGCCGGTAGTCCGCGACGGCCTCGCCGACCATGCGGACGTACAGGTCGAAGCCGACGCCCGCGATGTGGCCGGACTGCTCGCCGCCCAGGAGGTTTCCGGCGCCGCGGATCTCCAGGTCCTTCATCGCCACGTACATGCCCGCGCCCATCTCGGTGTGCTGGGCGATGGTCGCCAGGCGCTCGTGCGCGGTCTCGGTGAGCGGCTTCTCCGGCGGGTACAGGAAGTAGGCGTACCCGCGCTCGCGGCCACGGCCGACCCGGCCGCGCAGCTGGTGCAGCTGGGACAGGCCGAAGGTGTCGCCGCGCTCCACGATCAGGGTGTTGGCGTTGGAGATGTCGATGCCGGACTCCACGATCGTGGTCGACACCAGCACGTCGAACTTCTTCTCCCAGAAGTCGACCACGACCTGTTCCAGCGCGGACTCGGACATCTGGCCGTGGGCGGTGGCGATGCGCGCCTCGGGGACGATGTCGCGGAGCCTGGCCGCCGCGCGGTCGATGGACTCGACGCGGTTGTGGATGTAGAAGACCTGGCCCTCGCGCAGCAGTTCGCGGCGGATGGCGGCGCCGATCTGCTTCTCCTCGTACGGCCCGACGAAGGTGAGCACCGGGTGGCGCTCCTCGGGGGGCGTGGTGATCGTGGACATCTCGCGGATGCCGGTGACCGCCATCTCCAGGGTGCGCGGGATCGGGGTCGCGGACATCGTCAGCACGTCGACGTTGGCGCGGAGCTTCTTCAGCTGCTCCTTGTGCTCGACGCCGAAGCGCTGCTCCTCGTCGACGATGACCAGGCCGAGGTCCTTGAACTTGGTCTCGGAGGAGAACAGGCGGTGGGTGCCGATGACGACGTCCACCGAGCCGTCCTTCAGGCCCTCCAGGACGGCCTTGGCCTCGGTGTCGGTCTGGAACCGGGACAGGGCGCGCACGTTGACGGGGAACTGCGCGTACCGCTCGGAGAACGTGCCGTAGTGCTGCTGCACCAGCAGGGTGGTGGGCACCAGGACGGCGACCTGCTTGCCGTCCTGTACGGCCTTGAAGGCGGCCCGCACCGCGATCTCGGTCTTGCCGTAGCCGACGTCGCCGCAGATCAGCCGGTCCATCGGGACCGACTTCTCCATGTCCTCCTTGACCTCGGCGATGGTGGTGAGCTGGTCCGGGGTCTCGGCGTAGGGGAAGGCGTCCTCCAGCTCGCGCTGCCAGGGGGTGTCGGTGCCGAAGGCGTGGCCGGGGGCGGCCATGCGCGCGCTGTACAGCTTGATCAGGTCGGCGGCGATCTCCTTGACGGCCTTCTTGGCGCGGGCCTTGGTCTTGGTCCAGTCGGCGCCGCCGAGACGGTGCAGGGTGGGTGCCTCGCCGCCGACGTACTTGGTGATCTGCTCCAGCTGGTCGGTCGGGATGTACAGCCGGTCGCCGGGCTGGCCGCGCTTGGCGGGCGCGTACTCCACGACCAGGTACTCGCGGGTGGCGCCCTGCACGGTGCGCTGCACCATCTCGATGTAGCGGCCGACGCCGTGCTGTTCGTGGACGATGTAGTCGCCCGGCTCCAGGGTGAGCGGGTCGATGGTCTTGCGGCGGCGGGCCGGCATGCGGGCGCCGTCGCGGCCGGCGGTGCGCTGCCCGGAGAGGTCGGTCTCGGTGAGCACGGCCAGCTTGAGGGCGGGGTCCACGAAGCCGTACTCGATGGAGCCGCAGGAGACGTGCACCACGGAGGGGGCGAGTTCGCCGAGGTCGGCGTCCAGGCGGGCGGCGATGCCCTCGCCGCCGAGTACCTCCACGGTGCGGGCGGCCGGGCCGTGGCCCTCGGTGACGAACACCGTGCGCCAGCCGTCGGCGAGCCAGCCCTTGGTGTCGGCGAGGGCGCGCGCGGTGTCGCCGCGGTAGGTCTCGGGCGCGTGCATGCCGAGCTTGAGGGTGTCGGCGTCGCCCGCGGCGTCGGCGTCGGCGGCGAACGGGGAGACCGACCACCACATCATGTCCAGCTCGCGGGCACGGTCACGGACATCGGCGAGGGACCACAGGGAGGCCGCGCCGACGTCGATGGGGGCCTCGCCGCCGCCGGCGGTGGCCGCCCAGGACGCCTGGAGGAACTCCTGGCTGGTGGCGACGAGATCGGCGGCGCGGGTGCGGACCCGCTCCGGGTCGCAGACGACGGCCATGGCGCCCTTGGGCAGCACGTCGAGCAGCAGCTCCATGTCGTCCACCAGGACGGGGGCCAGGGACTCCATGCCCTCCACCGCGATGCCCTCGGCGATCTTGCCGAGCAGTTCGCCCAGCTCGGGGTGGTCCTCGGCGAGGGCACGCGCGCGTGTGCGGACGTCGTCGGTGAGCAGCAGCTCGCGGCACGGGGGCGCCCACAGGCCGTGTTCGGCGACTTCGAGGGAGCGCTGGTCGGCGACCTTGAAGTAGCGGATCTCCTCGACCTCGTCGCCCCAGAACTCGATGCGCAGGGGGTGTTCCTCGGTGGGCGGGAACACGTCCAGGATGCCGCCGCGCACGGCGAACTCGCCGCGCTTCTCGACCAGCTCCACGCGCGCGTAGGCGGCGGCCGCGAGGGCTTCGACGATGTCGTCCATATCGGCGCTCTGCCCGGTGCGCAGGGCCACCGGTTCCAGATCGCCGAGGCCCTTGACCTGTGGCTGGAGCACGGAGCGCACGGGGGCCACGACGACGGAGACGGGGCCGGTCTCGGGGTCGTCGGGGCGGGGGTGGGCGAGGCGGCGCAGGACGGCGAGGCGGCGGCCGACGGTGTCGCTGCGGGGGCTGAGCCGCTCGTGCGGGAGGGTCTCCCAGGAGGGGTACTCCACGACGCCCTCGGGCGGCAGCAGGGAGCGCAGGGCCGCGGCCAGGTCCTCGGCCTCGCGGCCGGTCGCGGTGACCGCCAGCACCGGGCGGCCGGCGTCCCGGGCCAGGGCGGCGACGGCGAAGGGCCGGGCCGCCGGGGGGCCGACCAGGTCGACGTGCGGGCGGTTGCCGTCCGCTGCCGCGCGCATCGCTTCCGCGAGGGCGGGGTCCTTGACGACGGCGTCGAGCAGACCGTGCAGGCTCATGGAGGCTTTTTCCGTCCAGGGGGTCGGCAACACGAAGGGCCCGACTCGTGTGGCGGGCCGGGGCTGTCCAGCGTACGACGGTGTCGGCGCCGCCGCTGGAGCCTGTGGACAACCCCGCGCCCTGGGTACGGGCTCGGGTACGGGCCCTGTGGAAAACCCGGGACCGCCCGCACACGACCCGGCGCCGGGAAGCCCCGAGGCTCCCCGGCGCCGGACGCTCCCCCGCGTCCCCTGTGCGCGGTGGCCGTCGGCCGCGGCCCGGCCCCGCCGTGCGCGGTGGCCGGCCGGGCCGGTGCGCTAGTCGGTGGCGATCGCGTTCAGGACGTTCATCCGGGCCGCCCGGAACGCCGGGACCAGCGCGGCGAACAGGCCCACGAAGGCCGAGCCGATGAACACGCCGGTGATCGTCGGCCAGGGGATGTCGAGGACGTTCAGGCCCTCCAGGGCGAGGAGCTGCTGCGCGGTGGCGCCCCAGCCCATGCCGAGGCCGAGGCCGAGCAGGGCACCGAAGACGGCGATCACCACGGACTCCAGGCGGATCATGCGGCGCAGCTGGCGGCGGGAGAGGCCGATGGCCCGCATCAGGCCGATCTCCCGGGTCCGCTCGACCACGGACAGCGCCAGGGTGTTCACCACGCCGAGGACCGCGACGATGATCGCCAGCGCCAGCAGGCCGTAGATCATGTTCAGCAGCTGGCCGATCTGGTCCTTCAGTTCCTGCTTGTAGTCGGTCTGGTCGCGCACGGTGTACTGCGGGAACTCGTGCAGCGCCGACTTCAGCGCCTGGTAGGCGGGCTTCTCCTGGCCGTCCTCGGCGGTGGCGAACAGCAGGTCGTCCAGCGGCATGCGGTCGGCGGGGACGTACTTGGCGACCGTGGTGATGGAGGCGTACATCGCGCCCTTGTCGATGACGGCCTCGTCGCTGGTGATCGCGCGGACGGTCAGCTTCGCCGTCCCGCCGTCCTCGAAGCGGACGGTGACCGTGGAGCCGAGCTTGATGCCGTGCTCCTTCGCGAAGCCCTCGAAGACGGACATCGAGTCGGGCCGGTAGGCGTCGGCGAGGTCGCCGGCGACGGTCTTGGTGCGCACGTCCCGGGCGTACGCCGGGTCGGCCGCGTTGATCGTCTCCTTCGGGACGGTACGGCCGTCCGGCGTGGTCAGGGTGGCGTCCAGGAGCTTGTACTCGGTGACCCGGGCCAGGCCGGGCGTGTCCTTGACGGCCCGCACCGCCTGCTTGGTGATGACCTCGCCGTTGTCCTCCTGGATGATGAAGTCGGCGCCGACGGTCTTGTCCAGCTGGTCGGTGGCGGAGGCCACCATGGAGGAGCCGACCACCGACAGGCACGCCACCAGGGCCAGGCCGATCATCAGGGCGGCGCCGGTGGCGCCGGTGCGGCGCGGGTTGCGCAGCGCGTTGCGTTCGGCCATCCGGCCGACGGGTCCGAAGACCCGCAGGAGGACCGCGCCGAGGACGCGGACCAGCGCGCCGGCGAGCAGCGGGCCGACGACGACGAAGCCGATCAGGGTGAGCAGCACGCCCAGGCCCAGCCAGCCGGAGCCGGTCTTGGCCTGCTCGGCGGTGGCGGCCGTGTACAGGCTCCAGCCGCCGGCGGCGGTCAGCAGCAGGCCGAGGACGGCGCGGACGGCACCGGACCGGGCGTCGGCGGGGGCGCCGGCGTCGCGCAGGGCGGCCATCGGGGAGACCTTGCCGGCGCGCCGGGCGGGCAGATAGGCGGCGAGGACGGTGACGGCCACGCCGAGGAGCAGGCCGAGCGCGGGGGTGGTCCAGGCCACCGTCAGGTCGTCGGTGGACAGCTTCATGTCCATCTGCCCCATGAGCTTCATCAGGCCGATGGCGAGGCCGACGCCCGCGCCGACGCCGAGGACGGAGCCGACCACGCCCAGCAGCAGCGCCTCGACCAGGACCGAGCGGTTGACCTGCTTGCGGGAGGAGCCGATGGCGCGCAGCAGGCCGATCTCCCGGGTGCGCTGGGCGACCAGCATGGAGAAGGTGTTGATGATCAGGAAGATGCCGACCAGGAAGGCGATCCCGGCGAAGCCGAGCATCGCGTACTTCATGACGTTCAGGAAGCTCTGGAGCTCCTTCTGGTTGGCGTCGGCGACCTCCTTGGCGGTCTGCACCTTGTAGTCCTGGCCGAGGACGGCGACGACGTTCTTCTTCAGCCGCTCGTCGCTCACGCCGCCGGCGGCGGTGACGTTGACGGTGGTGTAGACGCCGGTGCGGCCGACGAGGGTCTGCTGGGCGGTCCTGGTGTCCAGGTAGAAGATCGCCGCGCCGGGGTTGGTGACCTTGAAGGCGGCGATGCCGGACACGCGCGCGTGGTGCGTGCCGACGGCCGTGATGATGCCGATCTCGTCGCCGCGCTCAAGGCCGTGCCGGTCGGCGGTGTCGGCGTCGATCATCACCTGGTCCGGGCCCTTGGGGGCGGTGCCGGAGGTGATCTCCATGGTGCGGGCGTCGTTGCCGTTCCAGCTGCCGACGATGGTGGGCCCGCCGTTGCCGGGCGACAGCTTGTCCTTGTCGGCGTCCACGACGGTGACCGAGGTGGAGAACACCGTGCCCTCGGCCGACTTCACGCCCTGGGCGCCGCGGACCTTGCCGACGACCGAGGCCGGCAGCACGGGCGGCTTGCCGGTGCGGGTGGTGGTCTGCCCGGTGTCGGAGGCGCTTGCGGGGCTGACCTGGACGTCGGAGCTCGTGGCCTGGAACAGCTTGTCGAAGGTGGTGTTCATGGTGTCGGTGAACACCAGCGTGCCGCACACGAACGCCACCGACAGCAGCACGGCGACCGCCGACAGCGCCATGCGTCCCTTGTGCGCGACGAAGTTGCGCATCGAGGTCTTGAGAACGGTCACGACGTACGTCCCCGGGCGTCGAAGTCCTTCATGCGGTCCAGGACCTGTTCGGCCGTCGGCTGGTACATCTCGTCGACGATGCGGCCGTCGGCGAGGTAGAGCACGCGGTCGGCGTAGGAGGCGGCCACCGGGTCGTGGGTGACCATGACGATGGTCTGGCCGAGTTCGTCCACCGAGCGGCGCAGGAAGCCGAGCACCTCGGCACCCGCGCGCGAGTCGAGGTTTCCGGTCGGCTCGTCCCCGAAGATGATCTCCGGGCGGGCGGCGAGGGCGCGGGCCACGGCGACGCGCTGCTGCTGGCCGCCGGAGAGCTGGGTGGGGCGGTGCTTGAGGCGCCCGGTGAGCCCGACGGTCTCCACCACCCGCTCCAGCCAGGCCCGGTCGGGCTTGCGGCCGGCGATGTCCATGGGCAGCGTGATGTTCTCCAGGGCGTTCAGCGTGGGCAGCAGGTTGAACGCCTGGAAGATGAAACCGATGCGGTCCCGGCGCAGCTGGGTGAGCTTCTTGTCCTTCAGGCCGGTGATCTCGGTGTCGTCCAGGTGGATGTGACCGCTCGTCACCGTGTCCAGGCCGGCCAGGCAGTGCATCAGGGTCGACTTGCCGGACCCGGAGGGGCCCATGATCGCGGTGAACCGGCCGCGGGCGACGTCCACGTCCACGCTGTCCAGCGCGACGACACGGGTCTCCCCTGTCCCGTACGCCTTCACGACCTGGCGCGCCCGCGCCGCGACGGCCGTACGCCCTCCAGTACCCCCGTGCCTGGGAATCGTTACAGCCGATGTCACGGTATGTCTCCTATGTCGGTCGACAGGGCGGTGCACGGCGCCCGGAGGTGCCGGGTCGTCGTCTGAGTACGTCGATGAGTCTCGCGGTCGGCGAGGGCGTCGCGCGCTGGTGCGGAGCCCCTTCTTTCCGGGGGGAAAACCCCACCCCCGCCGGTGTGGTTCGCCGCCCCCCAGCGGCGTGAGACCAGGTTATGGAGTGCCCTCGGCCGGGCTCCTCCTCCGCCGGGACGAACCCTCCCCGAGCCGGGGTACGGAGGAACCCCTAGGAGGCCTCCATCGTCGGGTGGAGGCATTCCCGGGAATGCCTCCACCCTTCGGCGCGCGCCGCCTCCGCCCGGCGCCAGGCCGGGGCCCCGGCCCGCCCTCCGTGGAAAGCTGTCGTCGCAGACATGGGTGCAGGGGACACCTGGGTAGCTTCCGACGGGAAGCAGGGGAGGGGTTTGCGGTGGGGAGTACGACACCCGCGATACGCGGCGGCGCGGCCCGGCACCAGGGAGAACGGCGCCGGGGGGCGGTCGTGGCCGCCCTGATGCTGGCGATGGCACTGGCCGCGCTGGACTCCACCGTCGTCTCCACGGCGGTCCCCCAGATCGTCGGCGACCTGGGCGGCTTCTCCGTCTTCTCCTGGCTGTTCTCCGGCTACCTGCTCGCCGTCACCGTCACGCTCCCCGTCTACGGCAAGCTCTCCGACACCTTCGGCCGCAAACCGGTGCTCGTGGTGGGCGCCGCCGTGTTCCTCGCCGGGTCGCTGCTGTGCGCGGTCGCCTGGAACATGGGCGCGCTGATCGCGTTCCGGATCGTCCAGGGCCTGGGCGGTGGGGCGTTGCAGGGCACCGTGCAGACGCTCGCCGCCGACCTGTACCCGCTGGCCGAGCGCCCGAAGATACAGTCCCGGCTGTCCACGGTCTGGGCGGTCTGCGCGGTGGCAGGGCCCGGACTCGGCGGAGTGCTCGCCGCCTACGCCGACTGGCGCTGGATCTTCCTGATCAACCTGCCGATCGGCGCGGCCGCCCTGTGGCTGATCGTGCGTCACCTGCACGAGCCCGAACGGGAAACCGCCCGCCACGCGCGCGTGGACTGGGCCGGCGCGCTCGCGGTGTTCGCGTGCGGCGGGGTGCTGCTGACCGCGCTGGTGCAGGGAGGGGTCGCCTGGCCGTGGCTGTCGGCGCCGTCACTGGCTCTGTTCGGCGCGGGTCTCGCCCTGGTCGCCGTGGTGGTGGCGGTGGAGCGACGGGCCGCGCAGCCCATCATCCCGGGCTGGGTGTGGCGGCGCCGGACGATCGCCGCCGTCAATCTGGCGCTCGGCGCGCTGGGACTGCTGATGGTGGCGCCCGCGGTGTTCCTGCCGACGTACGCCCAGTCGGTGCTCGGACTCGGCGCGGTGGCCGCCGGGTTCGTGCTGTCGGTGTGGACGCTGAGCTGGCCGGTGTCCGCCGCGCTCAGCCAGCACGTCTACCGGCGGATCGGCTTCCGGGACACCGCGCTGATCGGCATCGGCCTCGCCACGCTCATCCTCCTGGCGTTCCCGTTCCTGCCCTACCCGGGGGCCTGGTGGCAGCCGACGCTGCTGATGCTGCTGCTCGGCGGGGCGCTGGGCCTGTTCCAGCTGCCGCTGATCGTCGGGGTGCAGTCGACGGTGGGCTGGTCGGAGCGGGGCACCGCGACCGCCTCGGTGCTGTTCTGCCGGCAGACCGGCCAGACCCTCGGCGCGTCCCTGTTCGGCGCCATCGCCAACGGGGTGCTGGCCGCGCGGCTGGGCGGGGCCGGCGACCTGGACTCCGTCACCCGCGCGCTGGACACCGGCACGGCCCCGGAGGCGACCCGGCGGGCCATCGCCGACGCGGTCCACGCCGTCTACCTCGGCGCGGCGGGCGCGGCGGCCCTGGCGTTCGTGGTGCTGCTGCTGGTGGCACCCCGCCGGTTCCCGGTGCTCCCGGAGTGAGCCCCGCGGGCCCGCTCACTCGGTGACGGCTCTTCCGGTCAGCGACATCAGGTTCTCGCGCGCGCAGTCCATGTGCGCCTGCACGGCGTCCCAGGTGTCGCCGTGCTCGCGCAGCACCCGCTCGGTCTCCTGGGCGATGCGCTCCTCGCGCACGCGCGCGTCCGCGACGATCTCGGCGGCACGCGCGCGTGCCCGCTCCTCACACCGGCGGGCGTACTCCCCGGCCTCCTCCACGGCCCGCCCGGCCGCCGCCAGCGCGGCCTCGGCCCGGCTCGCCCGCTCGGCGTGCCGGGCGTCCAGCTCCGCCGCCCGCTCGGCCGCCTCGCGTTCGGCCGCCGCCCAGCGTCCGGCGTTCTCCCGGGAGTTCTCGGCCAGCATCCCGGCGGCGCGCTGGCGTGCCTCGCGCACCAGGGCGAGGGCCTCCATGCGCGCCGCCCGCACCTCGCGCCGGGCCCCGACCCGGATGCCGTTGGCCTCGGCGCGCGCGGCCAGGACGCGTCCGCGCGCGTGCTCGTCGGCCGCCGCGCGGACCGCGTCCGCCGCCTCTCGCGCCTCCCGGCGGACCCGCTCGGCCTCCGCCTCGGCCCGCGCGACGTGCTGCGCGGCCGCGCGCCGGGTGCGCTCCCTGAGGTCCGCCGCCTCGCTCTGCACCCGCTGGAACAGCCGCTGGGCGCCCTCCCCCAGCGCCTCGTACGTCTGCGGCTGGAGCCCGGCGACCACCTCGCCCAGCCGCGCCGCCTCCGCCTCCATGTCCTTGGCGAGCACGGTCAGCCGGGCGGCCCGCTCCCAGGCGGCGTCCCGGTCCTCGGACAGCGCCTCCAGGCAGGCGTCGACCTGGTCGGGGCGGTAGCCGCGCCCCCGGACGGTCGCGAAGCCGTGCGGCGGCATCGATGCGCTGCTCACCCTGGGACTCCTCTCCACCGGACCTACACGACAGAATGATTTCGTGCATATCTTGATGGATCGGACATAAGCGGTCATAACCCGACACTCCGCAGAACGGCGCGCGGACACGGAACGCGCGCCGGGCACACACCGGGCACGCGACCGGCAAGCGTCGGGCCCTTCACGCACGCGCGAAGGGCCCGACAGCGGCACGCAGCGGACGTGCCCGCGCTGGAAGGGCTACAACAGCCCGTCCCACATCTGCTCCAGCAGCACCGACCACCAGCTCTCCGGCGAACCGAGCGCCGCCGGGTCCAGGGCGGCCAGCTGCGCCTGGAAGTCGACGGTCCAGCGGCCCGCCTGCTCCTGGTTCAGCCCGTACCTCAGACGCCACATCCGGCCCAGCAACGCCAGACAGCGCACGAACTCCGGCAGCCCGGAATTCACGAACTGCGGCGGCACCGGCGCACCGCCCGGACCCGCCTCCACCGGCACGGCCACGATGCTCGCCGTCCCGTACTGCACACAGACCGCCTTGCCGAAGTCGGTGCCCATCACCAGGTACGAGCCCGCGTCCGGCGCCGCCATCACCCCGCGCTCGGCCGCCAGCTCCGCCAGCGTCGGCACCGGACGGCCCGGCTGCGCCTGCGCCCAGAAGAACGGGCCCATGTCCAGCGGCAGTCCGGCCACCACCAGGGTGTGCGCCACGATCGGCGGCACACCCTGCCGGGACACCGCCTGCTGCTCGAACCGGAAGATCCCCGGCCCGAACGCGGCCGCCAGCTCCTGCGCGACCCCCTCCGGCGGCACCGGCGGCGCGGCCTGCACCGGCGGCAGCGGCGCCCGCACCGGCGCCGGCCGCGCCGGGCCGTCCGCCACCTGGTGCAACTCGCCCTGGTGCGCCAGCAACTGATGCATGCCCTGACGCCGGCCCGCGTGGTCCGTGCCGTACGGCGCGATGCTCGTGATCCGCGCCTGCGGCCACTGCTCCCGGATCATCCGCGCGCAGTAGGCACCCGGCAGCTCACACGACTCCAGCTCGGTGTGCAGCTCCAGCACCTGGTCCGGCGGCACGTTCATGGCCCGCAGCTCGTGGAAGATCTGCCACTCCGGGTGCGGCATGCCCGGCGCCGAACGCCGGATCAGCTGCTGCTCGGAACCGTCCTGCGCGCGGTAGCGCAACACGGCCTGATAGCCCGGACCCACCGTCGGCTGCCCCTGCGGATACCCGTACGCCGGCCCCGGTACGGGCGCACCGGGCGGCGGCATCGCACCGGGCGGCATCGGGGGCGGGGTGCCCTGAGCGCCCGGAGGCATGCCCGGGGCGCCGCCCGGCACACCAGGGGCGGGCGGGGACGGCGGCGCGGCGTTCGGGGCGGCACCCGGGGGCGCGACGGCACCCGGACCGCCGGTCACGGGGGGTGCGGCCAGCATGGTCTCGGCCTGGTGCACGGCACCGGGAGCGCCGGGGGCGCCCGGAGCACCTGGAGTACCTGGAGCGCCCGGAGCATGCGGCGCGGCAGGAGGCTGGGGCGCGCCGGGTACGGGGGCGCCCGGGGCGTGGGGCGCGCCCGGGGGCTGCGGGGCACCCGGCGCCGGGGGCATGCCGGGCGCGCCCGGGGCCGCGGGGGCTCCGGGCGGGGTGGGCATGCCTTGGGCACCCGGCGCACCAGGGGCACCAGGGGCACCCGGCGACTGCGGGGCCGCCGACGGCTGGGGCGCGCCCGACGGATGGGGCGCCCCCGGCGGATGGGGCGCGCCGGGAGGCTGGGGTGTGCCTTCGCCCGGTCGGTTCGGGTCGGCCAGCATCGTGGCCGCCTGGTGCACACCCCCCGGAGGCGTACCACCCGGGGCACCCGGGGGCGCGGCGGGCGGGTTGGGGGCGCCCGGAACGTTCGGCGCGCCCGGCGCCCGCGTTCCCTCCGCGCCCCCAGGACCGGCCTGCCCCTCGGGACCCTCCGGCCCGAGCGCCGACACCAGCTGCGTCGGCACGTACCCGCCCGCGGGAGCGCCCGGCGGCGTCGCACTCCCCGGACGCGCGCCCGGCATGCCCGGGGCGCCCGGCGGCGGAGGGGGCGTACCCACTCCCCCGCGCCCCTTCTTCGGCGGCGGTGCCGCCTTGCTCGTCGCGGCGTCCGCGATGTCCCCCGCGTGCGGCGGCAGCGGACGCGCGGGCGCACCCGGACCCGCCGGAGGCCGCGGCGCGCCCGGCGCACCACCCGGCGCACCACCCGGCGCCTGCGGATAGCCGTATCCCGGAGCGCCGCCCGGCCCCTGCGGGTAGCCGTACGACGGAACGGGCGGCGGGAGCGGCGCGGACGTGCCGCCCTGCGGGGCGCCCGGCGCCCCGCAGGCCATGGGCGGAGGCGGGGGCGGAGTGCCGTGCGCGGGAGGGTACGGCGGTACACCCGGCGCGGGCGTACCCGGAGCCGCCTGCGCCTGCGCCTGCGCCTGCGCCTGCGCCTGCGCCTGCGCCTGCGGATGACCGTACGCCGACGCGCCCGGTGCCGGCGGGGACGTGTCGTTCCGGCCGGCGCCCGGCGCGTCCGGCGCGTCCGGCGCCGGTGCGACCGCCGTCGGCGGCAGCTGGCTGCCGCCCGACATCAACGCCGTCGGCGCGTCCGCCGCGACCGCCGGAGGCCGCGGCGCGTCGTCCGAGTCGCTCAACGGCGGCGCGAACACCGTCGCGGGCAGCGGCACGGAACGGTCGTCCTCACCGGACCCCGCGTTCGTGTCGGTCCCGGCCCACGGCGTGGCGCCCTCGGGCACCTCCGCGGGAGCGGGCACGCCCGGCACACCGGCCGTCCCCGGAGCACCCGGCGCCGTACCCCCGCCCGAAGCCGGCCCACCACCCGACTCCGCCGAAGCAGAGTCCGAGGCCGAGGCCGAGGCCGTATCCGAGGCCGAGGCCGTATCCGAGGCCGAACCTGGAGCCGGAGCCGCCCCCACCGTCGACCCCGTCGAACCGCTCGAACCCGCCGCGCCCTGTTCACCCGCCCCCAACTTGTCCGCCGCCTCCTGCAACCACTCCGGAGGAGTCAGCAGGAACGACGTCTGGTTGAGGTCCAGCCGCGCGGGCGCCGGCACCGCGTCCTGCGGCTCCCCGGCACGGCCGTACTCCTCCTCGTACCGGCGGATCACCTCACCCACCGGCAGCGCGGGCCACAACGTGGCATCCCCGCTGTCCCGGGCGATCACCAGCCGCAGACCGCCCGCGTCCGAACGCGGACCCTCCGCCCGGTCCTCGCCCCACACCACGAACCCCAGCCCGAACTCCCGCACCCGCACCTCACGGTGCTGGTACACGGGCACGTCGCCGTTGATCCACTCCTCGGCGCGCTCCTGCGCCTGCGCGTACGTCACCATCGCGTGCAGCTCACTCCCCCACCGGACCGGAAGACACCGGGACGACCCGGACGAAGCCGCCGTCCACCATCAGACCGGCCACCGTCTCCAACTCCGGCGGACCACCGGCCAACCGGGACAAGAACGCGTCGAAGTCGTCACCGCACGGCAGCAGCAGACGCTCCACCCGCTCCGCCGGCGACCACGCCGCGTCCACGTCCCGCACATCGTCGTACGCGCAGAACCACACCGAACCGGCCCGCTCGCCCTTCACCTTCACCGCGAGCAACCCGCCCTGCACGAACCCCACCCCGAGGTAATCCTTCGTCAGGTGGTCGCGCAGGCACTTGTTCACATACACCAGGTCATTGACCGCGGCCTCGTCCCGCACCGTGAAGAACGGCTGGTCCACCAGCAGCCCCAGCCCGGCGTCCAGCGCCGCGCCGACCGGCGCACAACCGCCCGCCGCCTTCAGGAACGAACGGTAGGCACCCGGCAACCGGTAACCCAGGTCCTCCTCGATCCCCTGCACCTGCGCCTCCGACACCGCCACACCCGACTTCGGCAGCCCGAAGTGCACCGGCCGCGACTCCTGCAACGGCCGCGTCCCGCGCTTGGCATGGTCCACCCGCGCCGTCGCCACCCCGCCGTGATGCCTCAGCAGCGCCTTCACCTCGACCGGAATCAACTCCAGCCGCCGGGTGCCCGCCACGTGATGCCACGTCCAGCCGTGCGGCGTCGCCACATTCGGCACCGTGTCCCACAACTCGTGCCCCGCCGCCGCCAATGCCGCGTTCGCCGACACGTAGTCCGTCAGCCGCAGCTCATCGACCCCGAAACCCTCCGGCGGCTCGGCGATCTCCACCGCCACGCGCGCGTACGGCGAGAAATCCGGATAACCCCGCTCGTCGACCCGCACCCCCCTCGGATGACGTGCCGCCCGGACCGGATCCGGAAAGTGCACGACCTGCCCGGCATAGGCCGCGTTCGGCGGCGCGGCTTGCTGCCCGAGCCGACCTGTCGTCATGACGGATGCCCCCTGCGGCGTTCTCTCTGGCCGTGAACGGCGGTGTCGATCGCGGATGGCGCCCACCCTATGCGGAACACCAACCCCGGTCACCGGCCCACCGCAACACCGCCCACACCCACACCCACCCGCACCCGCAACCCGCGCCCGCACCGGCGGCCACCACCGTGACCAGCCGTCACCCCACCGTCACACCCCGCCCCGGAACAGGCGTGTCACACCGCCCCAGCTTCCCCACCAGCCACGGCATTTGGCACCCTAAGTCCTTCGGGGGACGCCCCAGGGGAGGGACAACGATCATGACAACCTTGCAGACCGGAGGTGCCGACGTGCGGGCCGGCGACCCTCGCATCGACTGGAGCGGCACCGAAACACCCCCCACCCCCACCCTCCGGCACCGCCGCGACGGCATCCTGCCCGCCATCGCCGCCGCCCTCTCCGTCCGCGGCACCACCCTCACCTGCACCGCCGCCCGCGGCGACCGGCCCCCCACCCTGCACCCCCTCGTCCAGGACTTCCTCGACACCCTCCCCAGCACCCAGCGCGACCGCTTCACCGGCCGCTGCGCCGAGACCATCCTCATCTCCCGGCACCTCACCACCGCCGACGCCGCCCGCAGCAAACGCGCCGCCCGCAGACCCATGACCAACGGCGAAGCCCGCAAAGCCCTCAAACACGCCAAACTCACCACCCGCCGCATACGCGAGGACGGCGACCCCTTGCACGGCCGCTTCGCCGCCCCCTGCCGCGCCTGCACCGCCCTCAGCGCCCACTTCGGCGTCCGCATCGTCGACACCACCCCCACCGACGGCTGACCCCACCACCACGAACCACCCGGCAAGCTCGACGAACGAAGGGCAGATGCACCCCGACCGCACGTCTACCACGCGCTTCCCCGTACCCGTCGACGCCGCCCTGCGCGCCGCCGGCTGGCAACCCGGACGCTGGGACATCAAACAGGCCGAGATCTGGGCCGACGCCCTGCGCACCCACACCTCACCCGCCGGACACCGGCACACCGTCTTCCCCGCCGCCGTCGAAGCCTGGGCCGAATTCGGCGGCCTCACCATCACCCCCACCGGCCCCGGCCGCCAGATCGCCCCCACCACCCTCCACCTCGACCCCCTGCACGGCCTCCACCTCGCCCGCACCCTCGGCGACCTCGGCCACGCCCTCGGCACCCAGCTCTGCCCCCTCGGCGAGGAAACCGACACCGCCGCCCTCCTCGCCATCGACGCCGAAGGCCGCGTCTACACCATCGACCACACCGGCGACTGGTACACCGGCCCCGACATCGACCGCGCCCTGACCACCCTCATCACCGGCATCCAGCCCGTACGCCTCACCGCCGGCTGACCCCCCGCGCCGATGGCCGGCGGCTGGGCGGTCACACCCCGGCCCGCCCCCCACGGCTCACGCCGCCGGAATCACCGCCGACACCCGGAACCCACCCGCGTCCGTCGGCCCCGACACGAACACACCACCCAGCGCCACGACCCGCTCCCGCATCCCCACCAGGCCGTTACCCCCCGACGGCAACCCCGCCGCCGACGCCGACGCCGGCTCCGGCGGCGGCTCGTTCTCCACCTGCATCGCGATCTCCGACACCCGGTGCGCCAGCCGCACATACGTCTTCGCACCCGCCGCGTGCTTGTGGACGTTCGTCAACGCCTCCTGCACCACCCGGTACGCCGTCTGCTCGACCTCCGCCGGATACGACCGCACCTCCCCCTCCACCGACAGATCCACCACCATCCCCGCGGCGGCCGACTGCCCGACCAACTCCTCCAGCTCCGACAGACACGGCCCCTCCCCCGCCTCGGCCGCCGCACGCGACTGCGCCGCACGCGACGCCGCCGCCTCGGCCGCCTCCCCCACCGCCGCCAACGGCACCCCCGAAGGACGACGCACCGCGTCCCCACCCGCCCGCAGCACCCCGAGCATCTCCCGCAACTCCGTCAACGCCTGCCGCCCCATATCCCCCACCAGAGCCGCGTTCCGCACCGCCTTCTCCGGATCCTTCCGCGCCACCGCCTGCAACGCCGCCGCGTGCACCACCATCAGACTCACCCGGTGCGCCACCACGTCGTGCATCTCCCGCGCGATCCGCGTCCGCTCCTCGTTACGCGCCCACTCCGCCCGCTCCTCCGCCCGCTCCGCGAGCAACTGAAGCTCCCGCTCCAACGAATCCGCCCGCTCCCGCAGACTCTCCATCAACCGCCGCCGCGCCCCCACGTACAACCCGAGCAGCACCGGCGGAGCCGTCAGCCCCAGCGACGTCGTCACCGCCGCGAACGGCAGGAACCAGTCACCCAGCGTGAGATCACCGCGCGCCATGTCCTGCCGCACCCGCACGAACGTCACCACCGCCGTGCCCAGCAACGACATCCCCGACAACGCCCCGATCACCCGGCGCGGCAGCTCGCACGACGCCAGCGTGTACAGGCCGACGACACCCATCAGGAAGCCCATCTCGGCCGGCGTCACCGCGATCGCCACCAGCACCACGGCGATCGGCCACTTCCGCCGCACCAGCAGCACCGCGCCCGCGATCAGCCCGAACAGCACGCCCACGGACACCGGAATCCCGGCCTCCCGGGCGAACGGAACCCCCTCCGCGGCGCACTCCGCGGCGGACAGCAGCGCGAGCCCCCCGTCGAGCACCGCGCTGCGCCGCCTGGCCCACCACCATGGCCCGGTCAAGGCCCTGGCGTGCTCTTCCCCCGTCGTGGTCATGCCTCCAGCCTACGGGCGGCGGGTGCGGCATTTCCGGTGACTTTCACCTACCTCCACACACCACACTCCGTAACCGAACGACACCGAAACCTCCCTCTATCCCTCGAACTGGTGAACCTTTCCCGTTCGACCCCGGAACCTCCCATTCCGGCCGGACGGTATGCCCATGGCACAGACGTACGGCACATACGCCGACTTCGAGGGGCTGCGGGAGCGGGCAGTGGCGTTGCGGCGGGAAGGACTGAGCCGGCGCCAGATCCGCGACCGGCTGCACGTCGACAACAACGACATCCTCAACCGCCTCCTGGAGGGCGAGCCACCACCCGAGTGGACAAAGCGCCCGAACGCCAAGGACGACCTGCGCGACCGGGCGAGAGCGCTGCGCCTCCAGGGCTGGACGTACGACCGGATCCAGCTGGAGCTGGGGTGCTCGAAGAGCTCCATCTCCCTGTGGGTCCGGGACCTGCCGAGGTTTATCTGGCGTGGCTCGACCTGCTCCGGGTGGAACGCGAGCGCCTCAGGTTCAACGTGATGATCCACGAGAACGCCGACATCGAGGGGGCCGAGCGCTACTGGGCCGACCTGATCGGCGCCGACACCTCGGCCTTCAACAAGACCACCTTGAAGAAGCACAACCCCAAGACGGTCCGCAAGAACACCGGGGACGCCTATCGCGGCTGCCTGGTGATCAAAGTCCTGAAGGGCGCCGAGTTGTACCGTCGCATCGAAGGCTGGTGGTGCGGCATAGTAGGGGCGGCGACCTCAACGGACTAGCGAAATGTCCGTTTAGGTAGCTTATGCACTCCCCTGTGGTGTAATGGGCAACACGGGTCACTTTGGATGATTTGTTCCAGGTTCGAGTCCTGGCAGGGGAGCTCACACCATCACCGGGCCCTGACACCACCGTCAGGGCCCGCCCCCGCATCCCCCACCCCTCCCCCCGGTATCCTGCGGCTGTCACCCACCCACCCCCAGCCGAAGGGCAACCCCGTGAGTGCCATCCGCCCGGCAGCCGTCGTCGTTCTCGCAGCGGGTGAGGGCACCCGTATGAAGTCGGCCACACCCAAGGTCCTGCACGAGATCTGCGGCCGCTCCCTCGTCGGCCATGTGCTGGCCGCCGCCCGCGCGCTGACCCCCGAGAACCTCGTCGTCGTGGTCGGCCACGCCCGCGAGCAGGTGAGCGCCCACCTCGCCGAGATCGACCCGGACACCAGGACCGCCGTGCAGGCGGAGCAGAACGGCACCGGGCACGCCGTACGGATGGGCCTGGAGGAGCTGGGCGGCGCGGTGGACGGCACCGTCGTGGTGGTGTGCGGGGACACCCCGCTGCTGACCGCCGAGACGCTCCAGCGGCTCACCGACACGCACCACGCGGACGGCAACGCCGTGACCGTGCTGACGGCCGAGGTGCCGGACGCCACCGGCTACGGCCGGATCGTGCGGGACGAGGCGACGGGTGCCGTCACCGCGATCGTGGAGCACAAGGACGCGTCCGACGCCCAGCGGTCGATCCGGGAGATCAACAGCGGTGTGTTCGCGTTCGACGGGCAGCTGCTGGCGGAGGCGCTGAAGCAGGTGCGCACGGACAACAGCCAGGGCGAGGAGTACCTGACGGACGTGCTCGGGATCCTGCGGGACGCCGGGCACCGGGTGGGCGCGTCGGTCGCGGCCGATCACCGGGAGATCGCGGGTATCAACAACCGGGTGCAGCTGGCCGAGGCGCGCCGCATCCTGAACGACCGGCTGCTGACGCGGGCGATGCTGGACGGGGTGACGGTGGTCGATCCGGCCACCACCTGGGTGGATGTGACCGTGACGTTCGAGCGGGACGCGGTGGTGCTTCCGGGTACGCAGCTGACCGGGTCCACGCATCTGGGCGAGGGTGCCGAGGTCGGGCCGAACAGCCGGCTGAGGGACACGCACGTGGGTGCGGGGGCGCGGGTGGACAACACGGTGTCCGACGGGGCCCGGATCGGCGCGGGGGCGAGCGTGGGGCCGTACGCGTATCTGCGGCCCGGTACCCGGCTGGGTGCGAAGGGCAAGATCGGTACGTACGTGGAGACGAAGAACGCGTCGATCGGGGAGGGCACGAAGGTGCCTCACCTGTCGTACGTCGGGGACGCGACGATCGGTGAGTACACGAACATCGGCGCGGCGAGCGTGTTCGTGAACTATGACGGTCAGGACAAGCATCACACGACGATCGGGTCGCACTGCCGGACGGGGTCGGACAACATGTTTGTGGCTCCTGTCACGGTCGGGGACGGTGCTTACACCGCCGCCGGGTCGGTGATCACGAAGGATGTGCCGCCGGGTTCGCTGGCCGTGGCCCGTGGCCAGCAGCGGAATATCGAGGGTTGGGTGGCCCGGAAGCGGCCGGGGAGCGCGGCGGCGAAGGCGGCCGAGGCGGTGTCCCGCCGGGGCGAGAGCGAGGACTGACCGGAAACGTGTGCGCCAAACACGGCGTACCGTGATAAGTGCACATCCGCACATGTGCACCCCGCACCCTTACCAGCTGATTCGGCCTCTCATGCCCAGCCGAGAGGTCGCCGAGCAGCCGGCTGGCTGAGACAACCTCTGAGGAGACTGTGCTGTGACCGGGATCAAGACGACCGGCGAGAAGAAGTTGATGTTCTTCTCCGGCCGCGCCCACCCCGAGCTTGCCGAGGAGGTCGCCCAGCAGCTGGGTGTCGGGGTCGTCCCGACGAAGGCCTTCGACTTCGCGAACGGGGAGATCTACGTCCGTTACCAGGAGTCGGCGCGTGGTGCGGACTGCTTCGTGATCCAGAGCCACACGGCTCCGATCAACCAGTGGATCATGGAGCAGCTGATCATGATCGATGCGCTGAAGCGGGCTTCGGCGCGGTCGATCACCGTCATCGTGCCGTTCTACGGTTACGCGCGGCAGGACAAGAAGCACCGGGGTCGTGAACCGATTTCGGCGCGTCTGATCGCGGATCTGATGAAGACGGCGGGTGCCGACCGGATTCTGACGGTGGATCTGCACACGGATCAGATCCAGGGCTTCTTCGACGGTCCGGTGGACCACCTGTTCGCGCTGCCGCTGCTGGCGGACTATGTGGGCAAGAAGGTGGACCGGGACAAGCTGACGGTGGTGTCTCCGGACGCGGGCCGGGTGCGGGTGGCGGACCGGTGGTGTGACCGGCTCGGTGCGCCGCTGGCGATCGTGCACAAGCGTCGTGACAAGGACGTGGCGAACCAGGTGACGGTCCACGAGGTGGTGGGCGAGGTCAAGGGCCGGGTCTGTGTGCTGGTGGACGACATGATCGACACCGGTGGCACGATCTGTGCGGCTGCCGACGCGCTGTTCGCGCACGGTGCGGAGGATGTCATCGTGACGGCGACGCACGGTGTGCTGTCGGGTCCGGCGGCGGACCGGCTGAAGAACTCGCGGGTGAGTGAGTTCGTGTTCACGAACACGCTGCCGACGCCGGCGGAGCTGGGCCGGGATCTGGACAAGATCACGGTGCTGTCGATCGCTCCGACGATCGCGAGTGCGGTGCGTGAGGTGTTCGAGGATGGTTCGGTGACGAGCCTGTTCGACGAGCAGTGAGGTTTCTGCTGGTCCGTGGAGCGGGCTAGCGGGTGATCCTTTTGGGTGCGGCCTCCCCTGCCGAGTAGACTGCTTGAGTTGCTCGGCGAGGGAGGCCGTACTCGTGTCTGCGAATACGGCGGTCCGTTATCGACGCGCTCTTCGTAGCAGGCCGTTCGTGGCCGGGTGACCACGTCCGTTCCGAGTTCCTACGAGGAGTGATTGTTATGTCCGAGGTGAAGCTCTCCGCCGAGTCCCGCAAGGAGTTCGGCAAGGGTGCGGCCCGTCGCATCCGCCGTGACAACAAGGTGCCGGTCGTTCTGTACGGCCACGGCTCCGAGCCGGTGCACCTGACCCTGCCGGGCCACGAGCTGCTGCTGGCGCTGCGTACGCCGAACGTCCTGATCTCGCTGGACATCGACGGCAAGACCAACGAGCTGGCGATTCCGAAGGCCGTGCAGCGTGACCCGCTGAAGGGCTTCCTGGAGCACGTGGACCTGCTGCTGGTCAAGCGTGGCGAGAAGGTCACGGTCGAGATCCCGGTGCACACCGAGGGCGAGCTGGCCCCGGGTGGCAACCTGCTGGAGCACGTCCTGGACGCGCTGCCGGTCGAGGCCGAGGCCACGCACATCCCGGAGGCCGTGACCGTCTCCGTGGAGGGTCTGGAGGCCGGTGCCTCGATCCACGCCAAGGACATCGCGCTGCCCAGCGGTGTGTCGCTGGCCGTGGACGAGGACGCGGTCGTCATCCAGGTGCTGCAGGCGCAGGCCGAGGAGACCGCGGGCGAGTCCGCCGAGGGTGAAGAGGCTGCCGAGGCCTGAGCCTCGTAGTCGTCGTTTCGTCAGCCGCTGTTCCCGTGGGGGGCAGCGGCTGGCGCGTATCGAGGAGAGATGGACGTGACCACTCCCGCCAGTGCCCCCTGGCTGATCGTCGGGCTCGGCAATCCGGGTCCGGAGTACGCGATGAACCGGCACAATGTCGGTTTCATGGTGGCGGACCTGCTCGCGGAGCGGATCGGGGGGAAGTTCAAGCGGGCGGGCAAGGCGCAGGCGCAGGTGCTGGAGGGCCGGATCGGTCCTGTGGGGCCGGCGAACCGCCGGGTGATCCTGGCGAAGCCGATGTCGTTCATGAATCTGTCCGGTGGTCCGGTGAACGCGTTGCGGGACTTCTACAAGGTTCCGGTGGGGAACGTCGTGGCGGTCCATGACGAGCTGGACATCGACTACGGCACGCTGCGGCTGAAGCTGGGCGGCGGGGACAACGGGCACAACGGTCTGAAGTCGGTGACGAAGGCGATGGGGCCGGATTACCACCGGGTGCGGTTCGGGATCGGCCGGCCGCCGGGGCGGATGCAGGTGGCCGATTTCGTGCTGAAGGACTTCTCGTCGGCGGAGCGCAAGGAGCTGGACTACTTCGTGGACCGGGCGGCGGACGCGGTGGAGTGCCTGGTGACGGAGGGGCTGGAGCGGGCGCAGGGCGCGTACAACTCGTGAGGGTGCCCTCCGGGTGGGCGTGGCGTCGTACAACTCGTGACTTGTCCGCCCAGGCCACCCACCGGAGTTGACCGCTCGTAGGGGTATGGCCAATGATCCCGGCCATGCCTGCCACCGCCAGTACCGCTCGTCAGGCGTCCGGGACCGCGCTGCGGTTCGGCCGGGTCGCCGTGATGGGTGCGTTCGCCGCACTGATCCTGTTCGCCGGGGTGTGGGGTTCCTGGGGGACCGCACAGCACGTGATGCTGGCGAAGGGGCGTGAGTCCGGCGCGGTGCGGGTGACGCGGTGTGCCGGGGACACCTGTACGGGGCCGTTCACGCCGGAGTCGGCGGGGGGCCGGGCCCGCGCGAGTGTGGAGCTGGACGCGTCGGTGGGGGTGCGTGCGGGGTCGACGTACGACGTGGTGTTGAAACCCGGTACCGGGGAGGCGGTGCGGTCGGGTCCGGCGGGGATTCTGCTGGCGTGGCTGCCGCTCGGCGGGGCGCTGTTGCTGGCGTCGGTGGTGGTCGCGGGCGGGATGCGGCTGACGCGGCCGGCGTGGGTGCTGGGGCTGGCCGGTGCGGGGCTGCTGACGGCGGCGTTCGTGGCGGTGCAGTGAGCTGAGCCGAGCCGAACCAGGAAAAGGGGGTGCCCCCGGGGTCGTACGACCTCGGGGGCACCCTTTTGTGCGATTGACCAGCCGGTGTCAGCCGGTGTTGCGCAGGCCCGCCGCCACGCCGTTGACGGTGAGGAGCAGGGCGCGGGAGAGCAGCGGGTCGGGGTTGACGCCGGCCGCGACCGCTTCGCGCTGCCGCTTGAGCAGGGCGACCTGGAGGTAGGAGATGGGGTCCAGGTAGGCGTCGCGGATGGCGAAGGTCTGCTTGAGGACGGGCTGGGCGTCCAGCAGTTCCTTCTCGCCGGTGACCTTCAGGACCTCGGCGACGGTCAGCTCGTGTTCGGCCTTGATGGTGTCGAAGACGTGCTTGAGCTCGTCGGGGACGAGGGTGTCGACGTAGTGCCGGGCGATCCGCAGGTCCGTCTTGGCGAGGGTCATCTCGACGTTGGAGATGAAGTTGCGGAAGAAGTGCCACTCCTGGTGCATCTCGTCGAGGACGGTGTCCAGGCCGGCCTCGCGCAGGGCCTTCAGGCCGGAGCCGACGCCGAACCAGCCGGGGACGATCTGCCGGGACTGGGTCCAGCCGAACACCCACGGGATGGCGCGCAGGCCGTCGAGCGAGACGCCGGAGCCGGGGCGGCGGGAGGGCCGGGAGCCCAGGTGCAGGTCGGCGAGCTGGTCGACCGGCGTCGACGCGAGGAAGTACGTCGGCAGGTCCGGGTCCTCGACCAGGCGGCGGTAGGCGGCGTGGGCGGCGTCGGAGACGACGTCCATGGCCGCGTCCCAGCGGGCGAGGGCCTCGTCGGACTGGCGGGGGGCGGTGTGCAGGGCGGATGCCTGGAGGGTGGCCGCGACGGTCAGTTCCAGGTTCTCCCGGGCGAGGGAGGGGATGAGGTACTTGTCGGAGATGACCTCGCCCTGCTCGGTGACCTTGATCTCGCCCTCCAGGGTGCCCCAGGGCTGGGCGAGGATGGCGTCGTGGGAGGGGCCGCCGCCGCGGCCGACGGTGCCGCCGCGGCCGTGGAAGAGGCGCAGCCGGACGCCGTAGCGGTGGGCGACGTCGCGCAGCCGGCGCTGGGCGCGGTGGATCTCCCACTGGCTGGTGGTGATGCCGCCGAACTTGGAGGAGTCGGAGTAGCCGAGCATGACCTCCTGGACGTCGCCGCGGAGCGCGACCAGGCGCCGGTAGGACGGGTCGGAGAGCATGTCCTCCAGGATGGTGTCGGCGGCCTTCAGCTCTTCGGTGGTCTCCAGCAGCGGGACGATGCCGATCTTGGCCCAGCCGGCGTGCAGGTCGATCAGGCCGGCCTCGCGGGCGAGGACGGCGGCGGCGAAGACGTCGTCGGCGCCCTGGCACATGGAGATGATGTAGGACTCGATGACCTCGGGGCCGAAGACCTCCAGGGCCTTCTTGACGGTCTGGAAGACGCCGAGGGTCTTCTGTCCGGCGGCGTCGACGGGGGCCGGGGTGGGGGCGAGCGGCCTTCTGGAGCGCAGTTCCTTGGCGAGGAGCTTGGCCCGGTACTCGCGGGGCATGTCGGCGTAGCGCCAGGACTCCTCGCCGAGCCGGTCGAAGAGCTGGCCGAGGGCGTGGTGGTGGGCGTCGGCGTGTTCGCGGACGTCCATGGTGGCGAGCTGGAGGCCGAAGGCGGCCAGGGTGCGGATGGTGCGGGCCAGGCGGCCGTCGGCGAACAGGCCGCCGCGGTGTTCGCGCAGGGAGGCCTGGATGATCCTGAGGTCCTTCAGCAGCTCGGCGGTGCCGAGGTAGTCGCGGCCGTCCTCGTGCGGGGTGCCCTTGGCGAGGCGCTGCTTGGTGTTGACCAGCTTCTGCCGGATGCAGGTGGCCTTGAGCCGGTAGGGCTCCTCGGCGTTCAGGCGCTTGTAGCGGGGGCTGATCCCGGGGAGCAGCTCGAGGTCCTTCTGGAGGGAGTCGAGCAGTTCCTGGGTGGCTCCGGTGTAGCGGATGGAGTTGGAGAGCAGGCCGCGCAGTTCGTCGATCGTCTCCAGGGCGTCGTTGATGCCGTGTTCGTGCTGGAGGATGAGGACGTCCCAGGTGACCTGGGGGGTGACGTTGGGGTTGCCGTCGCGGTCACCGCCGATCCAGGTGCCGAAGGTGAGCGGGCGGGTGTCGTCGGGGAGCTTGACGCCGACGCGCTCGAGTTCCGCGGTGAGGTCCTCCAGGACGTCGCCGACGGCGCCGGCGTGCAGTTCGTCCAGGTAGTAGATGGCGTTGCGGGCCTCGTCGGCGGGTTCGGGGCGTACGACGCGCAGCTCGTCGGTCTGCCAGACGAGGTCGATGTTCTCGGCGAGGCGGACGTCGTGGCGGCGGCGGTCGGTGTCGAGGACGGGGGTGTCCAGGAGGGCCGCGATGCGCCGCAGCTTGTTGAGGACGGACCGGCGGGCGGCCTCGGTGGGGTGGGCGGTGAAGACCGGGCGGACGTTGAGGTTCTGCACGGTCTGGCGCAGGTGCTCGGGGTCGGCGTCCTTGAGCCGGTCGGCGGTGCGGGCGAGCAGGCCGCCCTCGGCGGCGCGGCGGGCGCGCAGCTCGCGGCCGCGGTGCACCTGCTCGGTGACGTTGGCGAGATGGAAGTAGGTGGAGAAGGCGCGGACCAGCTTGGCCGCGGTCTCCAGTTCGGTGCCGCGCAGCAGCTCGGCGGCGGCTTCGCCGTCCTCGCGGGTGAGGCGGCGGACCTTCTCGACCAGTTCGAGGAGTTCGGGGCCCTCCTGGCGGACGAGGGTCTCGCCCAGGAGGTCGCCCAGCCGGCGGATGTCGGCGCGCAGCTCGCTGCTGGTTGTGGTGGTCTGGTCGTCGGCACTGCTCACAGGTTGCGGCTCCTTGCAGTGTTGAAGCTCGGCTGGCGGGGAACCCGGCCGGCCACCGCGCGGCGGGGCGCCGCATACGGGCCGTGGCGTCCGGGAAGGAAACTTCAGCGGACCGCGCTGTCCGACCGGTTCCAAGGATAGGTGGCGATGTGGACGCGCAGGGTCTGGGGCTCTTGCCGCGGCATGACGCGCTGCCATACTTACGATGCCGTAGGTTACGGGACCGTAGGGAAGTACCGTCGAGTCCCGTCCGGTCCCGGCGGCCCCCGGCAACCGACTCGACTCTCGACCCCACAGGGGACGCGTATGACCTCAAGCTCCGATGTGATCGCAGAGGCCCGTGAGGCCACCGACACGGCTGTTCCGTCCGCCACGCTGGGCGGGGAACAGAAGCGCTCGATCGAGCAGATCACGCTGCTGCTCTTCATCACCGTGCCGTTCCTCGCGCTGGTGGCGGCGGTGCCGCTGGCCTGGGGATGGGGGGTGAGCTGGCTCGATCTGGGCCTGCTGGTGTTCTTCTACTTCCTCGGCTGCCACGGGATCACGATCGGTTTCCACCGGTACTTCACCCATGGCTCGTTCAAGGCGAAGCGGCCGCTGCGGATCGCGCTGGCGATCATGGGGTCGCTGGCGGTGGAGGGCCCGCTGGTGCGGTGGGTGGCCGACCACCGCAAGCATCACAAGTTCTCCGACGCCGAGGGCGATCCGCACTCCCCGTGGCGGTTCGGGGAGACGGTTCCGGCGCTGATGAAGGGCCTGTGGTGGGCGCACATCGGCTGGATGTTCGACGAGGAGCAGACCCCGCAGGACAAGTACGCCCCGGACCTGATCAAGGACCCGGCGATGCGGGCGATCTCCCGGCAGTTCGTGATGTGGACGCTGGTGTCGCTGCTGCTGCCGCCGCTGATCGGCGGTCTGGTGACGATGTCGTGGTGGGGCGCGTTCACCGCGTTCTTCTGGGGTTCACTCGTCCGGGTGGCGCTGTTGCACCATGTGACGTGGTCGATCAACTCGATCTGCCACGCGGTGGGCAAGCGGCCGTTCAAGTCGCGGGACCGTTCGGGCAACGTGTGGTGGCTGGCGATCCTGTCCTGCGGCGAGTCCTGGCACAACCTGCACCACGCCGACCCGACCTCGGCGCGGCACGGCGTGATGCGCGGCCAGTTGGACTCCTCGGCGCGGTTCATCCGCTGGTTCGAGCGGCTGGGCTGGGCGTATGACGTGCGCTGGCCGTCACGCTCGCGTATCGATTCGCGGCGGAACACCGAGGAAGGCGGCTCCCGGCGCCGGAGGGAGACCGCCGAGGCGGCATGATTGACGCCGTGGCGACCGACTCCAGCAGCACTTCAGGCAACGACAAGCAGCGGCGGACCCGCCGGACCCGTATGACCGGTGCCGAGCGCCGCCAGCAGTTGCTGGAGATCGGTCGCACCCTTTTCGCGGCGAAGGGCTTCGAGGGCACGTCGGTGGAGGAGATCGCGGCGAAGGCCGGGGTGTCCAAGCCGGTGGTGTACGAGCACTTCGGCGGGAAGGAGGGGCTGTACGCGGTGGTGGTGGACCGGGAGATGCGCCGCCTGCTGGACATGGTCACCAGCTCGCTGACCGCCGGCCATCCGCGTGAGCTGTGCGAGCAGGCGGCGTTCGCGCTGCTGGACTACATCGAGGAGTACACGGACGGGTTCCGCATCCTGGTCCGGGACTCGCCCATCCCGCAGTCCACGGGGTCATTCGCGTCCCTGATCTCCGACATCGCCACCCAGGTGGAGGACATCCTGGGCCGCGAGTTCAAGTCGCGGGGCTTCGATCCGAAGCTCGCCCCGCTCTACGCCCAGGCGCTGGTCGGCATGGTGGCGCTGACCGGGCAGTGGTGGCTGGACGTGCGCCGGCCGAAGAAGGCGGAGGTGGCGGCGCACCTGGTGAACCTGGCGTGGCACGGCCTGGACGGCCTGGAGCAGAAGCCGCGGTTGATAGGTCACCGCAAGGCGTAGGGCGTGAGCCGAGTTCACAGCGTCCCCTTCAGCGGGGCCGCTTCACGGCGGGCGTCGGCCGGCCGACCGACGGCTACAGCAACGCACCGGCACGACGGTCTCCCTACGCCGGTTTCACCGCGACCGCGAACAGGCGGCGGAACGGCAGGACCGTGCCGTAGGGGGCGCCCGGGTAGGCGGTGCGCAGCAGGGCGCGGTATTCGGTGAGGAACGCCTCGCGGGCCTCGGGGTCGTCGGCGAGGGCGGTCAGCGCGGGGCGCAGCGCGGTGCCCTTCGCCCAGTCGAGCACCGGGTCCTCGCCCTGGAGGACGTGCTGGTAGGTGGTCTGCCACACGTCGGCCGCGCAGCCCAGGCGGGTGAGGCGGTCCAGGTAGAAGCCGGGGGCGTGCACGGAGTCGGTGGCGCGGACGGCGCCGGCGAGGCGGGTGCGCCAGCGTGGGGCGGCGACGAGGTCGCGCAGCAGGGTGTGCAGCGGGGCGTCGAGGTTGTCGGGGACCTGGAAGGCGAGGGCGCCGCCGGGGGTGAGTGCGGCGGTCCAGTCGGCGAACCGGTCGGCGTGGCCCGGCACCCACTGCAGGGTGGCGTTGGAGACGATCAGGTCGTACGGCTCCCCGGGCGTCCAGGTCCGTACGTCGGCGTGGGCGAAGTCGAGCCGGCCGCCGCCCGCCGTGGGTCCCTCGTGGTCGGCGCGGGCCCGGTCGAGCATCTCGGGGGAGTTGTCGTACCCGGTGATGCGGGCGGTGGGCCATCGTCCGGCGAGCAGGGCGGTGACGTTGCCGGGGCCGCAGCCGAGATCGGCGACGCGGGGGCGGTCGCCGGGCGGGTCCGCCAGGCGTGCGAGGAGGTCGGTGAAGGGGCGGGTGCGGTGGCCGGCGTGGCGGAGGTACCGGTCGGGGTCCCAGCGGGGTGTGGTCATGGGTCCACTGTCCTCCCGCAACTGTCTCCATATCAAGAGGCTTGATATCAAGAGACTTCATGTCGACACAACCACTACACTGATCTCCATGGAGGACGAGGTCGATCGGCTGGTCGCAGCGTGGCGCCGGGAGCGCCCGGACCTCGACGTGGAGCCGCTGGAAGTGCTGAGCCGGGTGAGCCGACTCGCCCGGCACCTGGACCGCGCCCGCCGGCTCGCCTTCTCCGAGCACCAGCTGGAGCCCTGGGAGTTCGACGTGCTGACCGCGCTGCGGCGCGCGGGCACGCCGTACCAGCTCTCCCCCGGCCAGCTGCTGACCCAGACCCTGGTCACCTCGGGCACGATGACCAACCGCATCGACCGGCTGGCGAAGAAGGGCCTGGTGGAGCGGCTGCCCGACCCCAGCGACCGGCGCGGCGTGCTGGTCCGGCTGACCGACGAGGGCCGGGACCGCGCGGACCAGGCACTGGCCGGACTGCTGGAGCAGGAGCGGGCGATCCTCGCCGAGCTGTCCCGCGCCCAGCGCGCGGAACTGGCCGGGCTGCTACGCCAGCTGACCGCCCCGTTCGACAACATCCCCGGCTAGGTCCACCGGCCCGACCCCGGCCCGCCGGGCGAGCGCGACGGCCGCCAGCGTGGAGTGGACGCCCAGCTTGCCGAGGACGTTCTGCATGTGGGTGCGGACGGTGTGCGGGGAGAGGAACAGCCGCTCGGCGACGGCCTTGCGGCCCAGCCCGGCGACCATGCAGCGCAGCACCTCCCGCTCCCTGGGGGTGAGGGACTCCACCAGCCGCTCGCTCTCGGTGCGGTGCCGGCGGGCCGCCGTCAGCTCCTTGAGCACCCCGGTGAGCAGCGCGGGCGGCAGATGCGTCTCGTCGCGCAGCACGCCCCGTATCACCGTCAGCAGCCGGGACAGCGAACAGTCCTTGGCGACCCAGCCGGAGGCACCGGCCTGGAGGGCGAGGGCAGCGCGGCGCGGGTCGTCCTTGTCGGCGAGGACGACGGACCGCACCCCGGGCTGGGCGGTGCGCACCCCGGCGACCAGGGAGATGCCGTCCACCAGGCCCTCCTCGGTGCCGTCCCGCACCGGTACCGCCGGGCGGGCGCCGGGCGGGGGGCCGCCGAGGTCGGCGTCGACCAGCAGCACGTCGTAGCGGCGGCCCTCGCCGGCCGCCCGCTCCAGGCAGCGCAGCGCGGCCGGGCCGCTGCCGGCCGCGAAGACGTCGACGTCCGGTTCGGCGGCCAGGGCGGCGGCCAGCGACTCGGCGAAGATGCGGTGGTCGTCGACGACCAGGACTCGGATACGAACCACGTAACCCCCTTCCCCGTGGCTCCGCGAGGAGCAGGGGATGTCCAAGGTCCGGAAAGCTCCGGAAATGAGCCGGCTTCCGGGACATGCCCGGAGAAGGTCCGGAGAACGACGACCGGCACGGGCACGACACCGGCGGACAGGGGCGACGCGCCGCGCGGCCGCCGCCGTCGCGGAGACTGCCACCCCCGACCGCGGGCGCCGTACCCGCGTGTCTCGCCCCCTGAGCGGCACCGGCCCCCACCGGTGCTGCTCCACAGAGTACGGATGCGGGCACGCAGCGGAAGGAGATTTGCAGAACTGACCCTCCGGCACGTTTATGGTGTGCCGCATGTTTCGTATCGAGACGGAAGTCGACAAGGCGCGACGCGATCTGCTCCGCTCACGCTTGCGGGACACCAACACGGCGGCGTCGCCGGTGCTGGCCGCGCTGCGCGGCACCCCCGGCGAACGCGAGGCCCCGCTGCACGTGTGGGGGCTGGACGCGGCCGGCGACCTGGCGGGCGGGCTGGTCGGCCACACCTGGACGTCCTGGCTGCACGTCACCTACCTGTGGGTCGACACCCGTCACCGCGGCACCGGTCTCGGCGCCCGCCTGCTCGCCGAGGCGGAACGGCTGGCCGCCGCCCGCGGCTGCGCCGCCGCCCGCGTGGAGACCTGGGACTTCCAGGCGCCCGGCTTCTACCGCAGGCAGGGCTACGAGGTGGTCTGCGTGATCCCCGACTACCCGCCGGGGATCACGGAGTACACCCTGACCAAACGCCTGGGCTGACGGGCTCCTCGCCCCCTCATCCGCTCTGCGGGTACCGGGGCAGTTCCCCGGGCAGGGGACGGGAGCCCTCGCACCCGGCCAGGTCGTAGGCGTGCCGGGTGAGCCGATAAGCGAAGTCGGTCAGCGTCTGCCGCAGCGGCACGCCCGCGGCCCTGGCGGGCCCGTCGACTGCAAGCCGTGAAGTCGTCGAAGTACGCACCCTACTCGCCCTCACCAACCGGTCGGCTGTACAGGCGTGTTGGCCTCACGACACCGGCCTCGCGTCCGACGAGCGGGGGCGAGGCCGGTGGGTTCCGGGGCAGGAAGGGGGTCAGACCAGCCGTCGGGCGCCCGCCGAGGGGACCGCCTCGAAGACGCGGGGCGCGGTGAAGCCCGCTGCGGCGAAGGCCTCCTCGACGGCCTTCGTCAGGGTGTCGACGTCCGCCGCCTCCGTCAGGACGATCGCCGAGCCGCCGAAGCCGCCGCCGGTCATCCGGGCGCCGAGGGCGCCGCCGGCCAGGGCGGTGTCCACCACCAGGTCCAGCTCCGGGCAGGAGATGCGGAAGTCGTCGCGCAGCGAGGCGTGCCCCTCGGTGAGGACCGGGCCGATGGCCCGGGGGTCGCCGGCCCGCAGCAGCGCGACCGTGCGTTCGACCCGCTCGTTCTCCGTCACGATGTGGCGGACCAGGGGGGCGACCTCCTCCTCGCCGCCGAGGCGGGCGAGGGCCGCGTCCAGGCCGTCGTACGGGATGTCGCGCAGGGCGTCGACACCGAGCAGGGCCGCGCCCTTCTCGCAGCCGGCCCGGCGCTTGCCGTACTCGCCGCCGCTGTGCGCGTGCTTGACCTGGGTGTCCACCACCAGCAGCCGCAGGCCCGCGGCCGCGAGGTCGAAGGGGATCTGCCGCTGGGACAGGTCGCGGGTGTCCAGGAACAGCGCGTGGCCGGCCTCGCAGCAGGCCGACGCCGTCTGGTCCATGATGCCGGTGGGCGCGCCGACGTAGACGTTCTCGGCGCGCTGGCACAGCCGGGCCAGCCGCCAGCCCTTCAGGCCCAGGCCGTACAGGTCGTTCAGGGCGAGCGCGATCACGACCTCCAGGGCGGCGGATGAGGACAGGCCCGCGCCGGTCGGGACCGTGGACGCCAGGTGGACGTCGGCGCCGGTGATCTCGTGGCCCGCCTCGCGCAGCGCCCAGACCACGCCCGCCGGGTAGGCCGTCCAGTCGTGGTCGCCGCCGGGCGCGAGGTCGTCCAGGCGCAGCTCGGTGATGCCGCCCCCGATGTCCGCCGAGTGCAGGCGCAGCAGGCCGTCGGTGCGGCGGGAGACCGCCGCGACCGCCTGGTGCGGCAGGGCGAACGGCATGACGAAGCCGTCGTTGTAGTCGGTGTGCTCGCCGATCAGGTTGACCCGGCCCGGCGCCGCCCAGACGCCCTCGGGCCGTGCCCCGTACAGCTCGGCGAAGCGGTCCGCGACCTGCTGTGCCCCCACTAGTGCTCCCTCGTGATGCTCTGCGCGAACTCCCACGCGTCCGCGACGATGCCCGCGAGGTCCGCGCGGGACGGGTTCCAGCCCAGCTTCTCGCGGGCGGTGTCCGCGGCGGCGACCAGGACCGCCGGGTCGCCGCCGCGGCGCTCCGCGGTCACCTCCGGGATCGGGTGGCCGGTGACCTCGCGGACGGTCTCGATGACCTCGCGCACGGAGAAGCCGTTGCCGTTGCCGAGGTTGCAGATCAGGTGCTCGCCGGGGGCGGCGGCGCCCAGGGCCAGCAGGTGGGCCTCGGCCAGGTCCGCCACGTGGATGTAGTCGCGGACGCAGGTGCCGTCGGGGGTCGGGTAGTCGTCGCCGTAGACCGAGATGGCCTCGCGGCGGCCCTGGGCGACCTGGAGGACCAGCGGGATCAGGTGCGACTCGGGGTCGTGGCGCTCGCCGTACGCGCCGTAGGCGCCGGCCACGTTGAAGTAGCGCAGGGAGACCGCGGCCAGGCCGTGGGCGTGCGCCTCGCCGGTGATCATGTGGTCGACGGCGAGCTTGGAGGCGCCGTAGGGGCTGGTGGGCCGCGTCGGGGCGGTCTCCCGGATGGGGGTCTGCTCGGGCTCGCCGTAGGTCGCCGCGGTGGAGGAGAACACCAGCTTGCGCACGCCGGCCTCGCGCATCGCGGCGAGCAGCGCCATGCTGCCGCCGACGTTGTTGTCCCAGTACTTCTCCGGCTTCAGCACCGACTCGCCGACCTGCGAGAACGCCGCGAAGTGCAGCACGCCGTCGAAGGACGGGTCGAGCCACTTGGCGGCGTCGCGGATGTCGCCCTCGACGAAGGCGGCCCCGGCGGGCACGCCGGCGCGGAAGCCGGTGGAGAGGTTGTCGAGGACGGTGACCTCGTGCCCGGCCTCCAGCAGGTGCTGGGCCACGACGCTGCCGACATATCCGGCGCCACCCGTCACCAGGTACTTCATGAACTCGCTACCTCTCGCAGTCGCTCGGCCGCGCGCTCCGGCGGCACGTCGTTGATGAACACGCTCATGCCGGACTCGGAACCCGCGAGAAACTTCAGTTTGCCGGAAGTGCGGCGGATGGTGAAAAGCTCGAGGTGGAGCGCGAAGTCGTCGCGCGTCACGCCGTCGAACTCCTCCAGCGTGCCGAACGGGGCCTGGTGCCAGGCCGCGATGTACGGCGTCGGAGGCTCATCTTCGCCGAAGATCCGGTCGAACCGCTTCAAGAGTTCCAGATACACCTGGGGGAACTCTGTGCGGGCCGCCTCGTCCAGCGCCAGCAGGTCGGGCACCCGGCGCCTGGGGTACAGGTGGACCTCGTACGGCCAGTGGGCCGCGTACGGCACGAAGGCCACCCAGTGTTCACCCTCCAGGACGACCCGCTCGCCGGCCAGTTCGCGTTCCAGGACGGCGTCGAAGAGGTTCTCCCCGCCGGTGGCGTCCTTGTGGGCGGCGAGCGAGCGGAGCATCAGCGCGGTGCGCGGGGTGGTGAAGGGGTAGGCGTAGATCTGCCCGTGCGGGTGGCCCAGGGTCACGCCGATCTCGGCGCCGCGGTTCTCGAAGCAGAACACCTGCTCGACGGAGGGCAGATGGGACAGCTCGGCGGTGCGGTCCGTCCACGCGTCCAGCACCAGGCGGGCCTGCTCGGGGGTGAGGTCGGCGAAGGAGGCGTCGTGGTCGGAGGTGAAGCAGACGACCTCGCAGCGGCCGGAGTCGCCGGCGAGGGAGGGGAAGCGGTTCTCGAAGACCACGACATCGTACGAGGAGTCGGGGATCTCGCTGAGCCGGTCGCCGCGCGTGGGGCACAGGGGGCACTCGTCGGCCGGCGGGTGGTAGGTGCGGCCCTGGCGGTGCGAGGCGACGGCGACGGCGTCGCCGAGCAGCGGGTCACGGCGGATCTCGGACGTGGTGACCGTACGGTCCAGGGGACGCCGGTCGGCCGCGTCGCGCACGGTGTCGTCCCGAAGGTCGTAGTAGATCAGCTCACGACCGTCGGCAAGCCGGGTCGGGGTCTTCTTCACTCCGGACTCCTCCACGTCCCCACTCCATCACTCAACACAATCAAACATAACAGAGCACAACCCGACACCGACGTGCTCGATCACAATCAAACAAAGAACACCAGTCACAGTGTTCAAATACCGAACACGGCGGCGTAGGTTCCGCTTGGATCAGTTCGCGCAACGAAGCGAGTTCTCATGCAAACCCCCACATACGCCCCCACCCAACTGGCGGCGGAGCTACGGCTCCCCACCAACTGGCTGGACTACACGATCCTGGCGATCTACTTCGTCGTCGTCCTCGGCATCGGCCTCGCCGCCCGCCGCTCCGTCAAGACCAGCCTCGACTTCTTCCTCTCCGGACGCTCGCTGCCCGCCTGGATCACCGGCCTCGCCTTCATCTCGGCGAACCTGGCAGCCACCGAGATCCTGGGCATGGCGGCCAACAGCGCCCAGTACGGCGCCTACACCGTCCACTGGTACTGGATCGGCGCCATCCCCGCCATGGTCTTCCTCGGCCTGGTGATGATGCCCTTCTACTACGGCAGCAAGGTCCGCTCGGTCCCCGAGTTCCTGCTGCTGCGCTTCGACAAGGCCGCCCACCTGCTCAGCTCGGCGCTCTTCGCGTTCGCCTCGGTCCTGATCGCCGGCGTCAACCTCTACGCCCTCGCCCTCGTCGTCGAGGCCCTGCTCGGCTGGCCGAAGTGGGTCGCCATCGTCGTCGCCGGCGCCCTGGTGCTCGGTTACATCACCCTGGGCGGCCTGTCCTCGGCGATCTACAACGAGGTCCTCCAGTTCTTCGTGATCCTCGCCGCGCTCATCCCCATCACCGTGCTCGGCCTGAAGAAGGCCGGCGGCTGGGACGGCCTGACCGACAAGCTCACCGCGCGGCACGGCGCCGACTTCACCACGGCCTGGGGCGGCACCGGCATCGGGGAGGCCAATCCGCTCGGCGCCAACTGGCTCACCATCGTCCTCGGCCTCGGCTTCGTGCTCTCCTTCGGCTACTGGACGACCAACTTCGCCGAGGTGCAGCGCGCCCTGTCCGCGAAGAACCTCTCCGCCGGGCAGCGCACCCCGCTCATCGCCGCCTTCCCGAAGATCTTCATCGTCTTCCTGGTGATGATCCCGGGGCTGGCCGCCGCCGCGCTGGTGCCGAACATCGGCAGTAAGGAGTCGGGGCTCCAGTACAACGACGCCATCCCCTACCTGATGCAGGAGCTGCTGCCCAACGGCGTGCTCGGCATCGCCGTCACCGGTCTGCTGGCGGCCTTCATGGCCGGCATGGCGGCGAACGTGTCCTCGTTCAACACGGTGTTCACCACCGACATCTGGGCCAAGTACGTGGTGCGGGACCGCGAGGACGAGTACTACGTGCGGTTCGGCCGGCTGATCACCGTGATCGGGGTCTGCGCCTCCATCGGCACGGCGTTCCTGGCGTCCTCGTTCTCGAACATCATGAGCTACCTGCAGACGCTGTTCTCCTTCTTCAACGTGCCGATGTTCGTCGTCTTCATCATCGGCATGTTCTGGAAGCGCGCCTCCGTCAAGTCCGGCTTCTGGGGCCTGCTCGCCGGCACCACCGCGGCGATGATCAACTACTTCGTCTTCTACAAGCAGGGCGTCATCTCCATCCCCTCCGACCAGGGCGCCAACTTCGTCTCCGCGATCGCGGGGTTCGTCGCCGGCGCGGTCGTGATGATCGCGGTGTCCCTGTTCACCAGGCCGAAGCCGGTGGAGGAGCTCCAGGGCCTGGTCTACGGCACCCGGTCCCCGGGCATGTCCGAGCCGCCCGCCGAGGGCGACGACGCGTGGTACCGCAAGCCGGCCCTGCTGGGCTGGGGCGCGGTCGTCCTGGCCGCCGCCTGCTACATCCCGTTCTCGTTCTGACACGGGAGGATCGAGGAAACCATGACCGAGCACCCTGAGCACCGTCCGCCGCACTACACCGAGCACGACGTCCAGCGGGAGGTGACCGAGCTGGAGACCAGGTCCGCGACGGCGGCCCGCATCTTCGACCTGCGCCGCATCATCGGCGGGCTGTTCGTGGTCTACGGCGTCATCGTCACCGTCACCGGGATCACCGACTCCCAGGCCGCGATCGACAAGGCCGAGGGCGTCAACATCAACCTGTGGACCGGGATCGGCATGCTGCTGCTGGGCGTCTTCTTCCTGGCGTGGCTGAAGCTGCGGCCCACGGTGCTGCCTCCCGCGGAGGACCGGCCGGAGGAGCACCCCGGGGCCTGAGGCCGTACGCCGGCTGCGGGGGCGTGGGGGGCTGGTCGCGCGCACGCGGCGGAGCCGCATATCGGCACAGCCCCGCGCCCCTGGGGAATCGCGGTGCCGTTGGCTTTCACGGTGCCGCCTGACAGCCCGCGCGCCGGCCCGCCTACCCCGGGCCCGTTCTCCCGCGGGGGCCCGCCCGTTCCAGCAGGCCCGTGCGGGCGGCCAGGGCCGCCGCCTCCAGACGGGAGCCGACGCCCAGTTTCATCAGGACCCGCTGGACGTGGGTGCGGGCCGTGCTGGGGGCGATGCCCATGCCCGCCGCGATCAGCCGGGTGTCCTCGCCGTCGGCCACCCGGACCAGGACCTCCACCTCGCGCGGCGTCAGCATCTCCAGCAGCCGCTGGGCCTCGTCGTCGGGCTGCGCGGCCGGGTTCAGCAACTCGCCGAACGCGCCCTGGAGCAGCTGCGGGGCGACGGCCGCCTCCCCGGCGCGGGCCTTCATCATGGCCCGCTCCACGCCCTCGATCCGCTCGTCGTGCCGTACGTACCCCGACGCGCCCGCCGCGAAGGCCGCCGCGATGCCGCGCGGCGACGGCACCGGGCCGAGCACCACCACCGCCACCTGCGGACGCTCCCGCTTGATCTTGACCACCGGGTCGAAGGCGCCCGGCTCGGCCGGTGCCGCCGTGCCCAGCAGGCACACCTCGGGTGCCCGCGCGATCACCAGGTCCGCCGCGCCCGCGGCCGGTGCCGCCGCGGCGACCACCCGGTGCCCGCGCAGCTTGAGCGCCGACGCCAGCGCCTCCGCGAGCAGGCGATGGTCGTCGACGACCACGAGCCGCACTCCCATTGAGCAACCCCCCAGTCCCCCCGGCACCCCCGCGCTTCATGCCCCCGGAAGCTACACGCTTGTTCGACGTCGCGCTGCCCCTCCCGAAGAGAAGTGCCCCGGATCGATGAAATCCGGGGCACCGCTGGGCAGTTCACTCCTTCGGGCGAGTCCGGCGACGCCGCCGGCGGCCGGTCAGCCGTCCGTGCCGAATGCCATCACCAGGTACTCCTCGTCGTACGTCCGGTCGCGCTTGTGGGCGAACTGGGCCGACATGTACAGGCGGCCCTTGCCGAAGAGCACCTCGGCGTACTCGGGCTGCAGGTTTCTCTCCGCCGTGTGCACGCTGCGCTCGGCGGGGTTCTCCAGCAGTTTGGTCACCTTGAAGGTGCCGCCGTCGATGCTGACGACCTGGCCGCCCTTGCTCCACGGCGGCGCGTTGTAGGCCAGCAGGTTTCCGCCGTCCATGCGCAGCGGGGAGAGCGTGTAGCCGTCGCCGGCCTCGGCACGCTGCCCGGTCGGCTTGCCGGTGCGCAGGTCGAAGGCGACGATCTCGTTCGTCCTGCTGTGCTCGGCCCGGCCGTCGTGCGGCTCGGTCATCAGGTACAGCCTGCCGCCGCCGGCGACGACCTGGTTGCAGCCCTCGACGCGGGTGATGCCGTCGCAGCGGCCCCCGTAGGTGTCGCCAGGCGCGGCGATCCGGGCGAGCAGCCTGCCGGTCCTGTCGTCGATGGAGAAGTAGTCCGAGACACCGCTGCCGTCGCCCGCGGCGTCACCGACGTCGGCGGCGACCACGAGGGGGTCGGTGGACACGACGGACGCGTACTCGACGCCGTCGGGCATCTCGTACTCGGAGATCACCTTGCCGGTCTTCGGCTCGATGTTCTGGATGTGCAGCTTCCGGTTGTCGTACGGGCCGCACTTGCGCACCGCGACCAGCCGGGCGCCGCCGCCGTAGCCGTCGTCGGAGCAGGAGTCGCCCGCCTTGGGCTGCCACAGTGCCTTGCCGGAGTCGATGTCGAACGCGGCACCGCCGTCGGAGCTGCCGACCGCGACCGTGTGCTGGGCGACCGTCACATTCTCGAAGGTGACCGGGTAGTCACCGGAGTTGATCGTCTTCGTCCACAGCCGCTTCCCCGCGGCGAGGTCGATCGCGGCGACCTGGCTGCACCCCGCGGAGGAGTCCTTCGGGGGCATCTTCGGCTGGAAGGTGACCGCCGTCCGGCCGTCCTCGTTCACGTGGTCGCTGGCCGCGCAGATGGGGCCGGGCAGCTTGACCGTCCACAGCCTGCTGCCCCGGACCGGGTCGTAGCCGGTGATCTCCGCGATGCCGCTCTTGGCGTACACCGTGTCGGTCAGCCAGGAGCCGGAGGTGACGACCGTGTCGTCCGTCGTGGGCAGCTCCACCTTGAACAGCACCTTGGCGGCCGGGTCGGCCGGCACCTTCTCCTTGCCACCGCCGCCCCCGCTCGCGGAGCCGCCGGAGCCGCCGCTCGCGGAGCCGGTCTGGCCGGCGGAGGAGACGGGGTCGTGGGAGGGGCCGTCGTCCCCGGCGGAGCCGGCGTACCAGATGCCGCCGCCGATGATCAGCGCGATCGCGGCGACCGCCGCCACCACGATGAACAGGGTGGTGTTCCGCCGACCGCCGCCCGGCACCGGCCGGGGCGTCATCGGCGCGGTCGGCGGCTGCCCCGGACCCGGGTAGCCGTAGCCCGGCTGCATGCCCTGCACGGGCTGGGCGGGCTGGGCGGGCTGGGCGTAAGGGTTGTGCGGCTGGGGGGCGTAGCCGGCGGGCGGCGGGCCGCCGTACGCCGGGGGCTGGGCCGGCTGGGCCGGCGGCTGCTGGGCATACGGGCCCGGCTGCGCGCCGGGCGGGCCGTAACCGGGCCCCGGCGGGGGCGGCGGATAGCCGTAGCCCGGCTGCGGGGGCTGCGGCGGATAACCGTTTCCCGGCTGCGGGGGCTGGTGGGGCGGGGGCGGCTGGGTCATGGCGGCGGGTACCTCGGTGACGCTCTGCGGGCGGACGGCGAGAAGGGGAGCGGGAAGACGGGAGCCGACGCCCGGCTCAGTCGCCGAAGGCCATGATCAGCTTCTCCTTGGAGTCGTCGTCGCCGGACAGCCGGCCCGCGGAGACGAACAGCCGCCCGCCGGTCCAGTCCAGGGCCCCGTCGTAGAAGGTGTTCTCGACACCGGCGGCGCCCCGCGGGTTGCGCAGCAGCGCGGTCGTGCCGTGGGAGGACCCGGCCGTCGGCACCGACACCACCTGGCCGCCGCTGTCGTACGACGGCTGAACATACGCGATGAGCTTGCCGCCCTCGGTCTTCACCGGGTACATCGGCCGGTCGCCCGGGGACTTCACCCGCCACTTCTCCTTGCCGTCGGTGAGGCCGACGGCCACGATCTCGTTGGCGCTGACGGTGGCGTCGGTGGGCAGGTAGAGCGTGTCACCGTCGACCGCGACGCCCTGACAGCCCTGCAACTCGCGTTGCAGAACCGCCCAGCCGCAGCGGGGGGCGAACTTCTCGTCCACCGCGACCTGCGAACGGACCTTGCCGTCGTCGGTGAGGGCGGAGATGTTCCAGGTCTTCTTCTCGCGGTTGGTCAGGTACACCACGAGCGGGTCGACCGAGTAGGTGCGGCTGACCTCCCAGCCCTTCTTGAGCTTCTGCGTCCAGCGCACGGTGCCGTTCGCCGGGTCCAGTTCCTGGATCTCCTCGTGCTCGTCGGAGCCGCCGACGCCGCAGGAGGACACCTGGATCAGCCGGTCGGTGCCGCCCGCGTAGGCGGCCGGGAAGCAGGCCGCGCCGTACCGCTTCTTGTCGTACAGCTTCTTGCCGCTGTCGATGTCGTACGCCGTGCCCGACTGGGAACGGCCCACCATCAGCGTCTTCCCGCTGACCGTCAGCTCGATGGTGAGGGCGCTGTCGAACAGGCCGCCGTCGGCGACCTCGCCGCTCCAGCCCTTCTCGCCGGTGCGCAGGTCGAGCTGCTGGAGCTGGTTGCACTTGGCGCGCTCGCCGCCCCCGTTCAGGTACGCCACGACGATCTTGTCGTCGGCCGACTTGTGCGGGGTGACCGCGCAGATCTTCTGCGGGAAGGAGACCGGCCCCCAGGCGGTGCTGCCGTCCGCGGTGCCGAAGGCGAAGACCTGCTTGTAGGCCGCCTTCACCGCGGTGTCGCCGGCGATCCACATGCCGGGCGCGTCGGCGCCGGACGCGGGGGCGTCGGGGGGCGGCGCGTACCAGAGGACCTTGGCCTCGCCGGGGCCGCGTCCGTCGTTGAGGTGGTCCGGGTCCGCGCCGCCGGAGGTCGTCGGCGAGGCGGTGCCGGAGGGCCCGGGGCCGTCGCTGCCCTGGGCGACGGGCTTCCCGCCGCCGCCCTTGTCGTCGCCGCCCGCGGTGACCGCGAACACCGTGCCGCCGATGACGAGCAGCGCGGCGACCGCGGCCCCGACGACCAGCGCCGTCTTCTTCTTGGCGGCCGGTCCGCCGGACGCCGGCCCGGGTATGCCGGGCGCGGCCCCGGGCATGCCCGGGTACGGCGGCTGCGGCGGCTGTCCGTAACCGGGCTGCGGGACGCCGTACGGACCCGGCTGCGGCGGCTGTCCGTAACCGGGCTGCGGGACGCCGTACGGACCCGGCTGCTGCGGCGCCTGCTGCGGGTACCCGTAGGGGCCCGGCTGCGGCTGTCCGTAGGGGCCCGGGGCGGCGCCGTACGGGCCGGGCTGCGGGTAGCCGTAGCCCGGCTGGGGCTGCGGGGGCGCGGCGGGCGGCTGGGGCGCACCGAAGCCGCCCTGCGCCGGGGCCGTCTGCGGGGGCTGGGGTGCGCCGAAACCGCCCTGCGCCGGGGCCGTCTGCGGGGGCTGAGGGGCGCCGAACCCGCCCTGGGCGGGCGGGGGTTGGGGGGCGCCGAAGCCACCCGGGCCCGGCGGCTGGTCCTGTGGTGCTTCCTGCGGTGCTCCGAATCCGCCCTGCGGCGGCTGGTCGGGCGGCTGGGTCATCAGCGCTCTTCCCCCTCGTTCACTGATTTTTAGCCACGCCCCGAAGCACGCGACGGACGGCTCTGGGCCGCTTCTCAGACGATTTTCAGACGGCTCTTTCTATCACCCGGCGGTGACAGCGCAGGGGGCCGTGCCCTCCCCGGTTCCCAAGGGAGGACCGGCCCGTGACGCCGTCGTTACGCGTCTTCACGCCCCCTTCACCCGGCGCACGCGCCCCCTTCGCGCGCCGGGTCGAGGTCAGGCGTCCTCGGCCAGTTCCAGCCAGCGCAGCTCCAGTTCCTCCCGCTCACCGGCGAGGTCCCGCAACTGGGCGTCCAGTTCGGCCACCTTCGTGAAGTCGGTGGCGTTGTCGGCGATCTGCGCGTGCAGCTTCGTCTCCTTCTCGGAGATCTTGTCCAACTGGCGCTCGATCTTCTGGAGTTCCTTCTTCGCGGCGCGCTGGTCGGCGGCGCTCTTCTCCGCCGTGACCGGCTTGGGCGCCGCGGCGGCGGCCCGCTCGGCGACCGCCTCCTCCATGCGCCGGCGCCGCTCCAGGTACTCGTCGATGCCGCGCGGCAGCATCCGCAGGGTGCCGTCGCCGAGCAGCGCGAACACCCGGTCCGTCGTCCGCTCCACGAAGAACCGGTCGTGGGAGATGACGATCATCGAGCCGGGCCAGCCGTCGAGGACGTCCTCCAGCTGGGTCAGGGTCTCGATGTCGAGGTCGTTGGTGGGCTCGTCCAGGAAGAGGACGTTGGGCTCGTCCATGAGCAGCCGCAGCAGCTGGAGCCGCCGCCGCTCGCCGCCGGAGAGGTCCCCGACCGGCGTCCACTGCTTCTCCTTGCCGAAGCCGAACGTCTCGCACAGCTGCCCGGCCGTCATCTCGCGCCCCTTGCCGAGGTCGACGCGCTCCCGGACCCGCTGTACGGCCTCCAGCACCCGCCAGGTGGGGTCGAGTTCGGCGACCTCCTGGGAGAGGTAGGCGAGCTTGACGGTCTTGCCGACGGCGATCCGGCCCCCGGCGGGCTGCTCCTCGCCGTCGGTGCGGGCGGCGGCGGCCATGGCGCGCAGCAGCGAGGTCTTCCCGGCGCCGTTGACGCCGACCAGGCCGATCCGGTCGCCCGGTCCGAGCTGCCAGGTGACGTGCTTGAGCAGCACCTTCGGCCCGGCCTGGAGGGTGACGTCCTCCAGGTCGAAGACCGTCCTGCCGAGCCGCGAGGAGGCGAACTTCATCAGCTCGCCGCTGTCCCGGGGCGGCGGCACGTCCGCGATCAGCTCGTTGGCGGCCTCCACCCGGAAGCGCGGCTTCGAGGTCCGCGCGGGCGCGCCGCGCCGCAGCCAGGCCAGCTCCTTGCGGATCAGGTTCTGCCGCTTGGCCTCCTCGGTGGCGGCGATCCGCTCGCGTTCGGCGCGCGCGAAGACGTAGTCCGAGTAGCCGCCCTCGTACTCGTACACGTCACCGCGCTGCACGTCCCACATGCGGGTGCAGACCTGGTCCAGGAACCAGCGGTCGTGGGTGACGCACACCAGCGCCGAGCGCCGGTTGCGGAGGTGCTCGGCGAGCCACGCGATGCCCTCGACGTCGAGGTGGTTGGTGGGCTCGTCCAGGACGATCAGGTCCTGTTCCTCGATGAGCAGCTTGGCCAGCGCGATGCGGCGCCGCTCACCGCCGGAGAGCGGTCCGATGACGGTGTCCAGCCCCTTGGGGAAGCCCGGCAGGTCCAGCCCGCCGAACAGTCCGGTCAGCACGTCCCTGACCTTGGCGTTGCCGGCCCACTCGTGGTCGGCCATGTCGCCGATCACCTCGTGGCGGACCGTGGCGGCGGGGTCGAGGGAGTCGTGCTGGGTGAGCACGCCGAGCCGCAGCCCGCCGGAGTGCGTGACCCTTCCGGTGTCGGCCTCCTCCAGCTTGGCGAGCATCCGGATGAGGGTGGTCTTCCCGTCGCCGTTGCGTCCGACGACCCCGATCCGGTCCCCTTCCGACACGCCGAGCGAGACGCCGTCCAGCAGGGCACGGGTGCCGTAGACCTTGCTGACGTTCTCGACATTGACCAGGTTGACGGCCATTTCACTCCTGTGCGCGGGGCGGTATCGACATGCGGCTCCACCGTGTGGGTCAGCCTTCTAGCGTAGGGCTTCGGGGGTGAGGGGCGGGGCGCGAGGGGGTTGTCACTCTTTGTGATGACGTGATCGGGATTGGACCGCTACGGTGGAGGGCAGGCACCAGGATCTTGTCCATGGGAGGAACCATGACAGCCCAGCCTGCTGAGCAGTCGGGGTGGCGAATGCCCCCGCTGGACGGCTACACCATCGACGACCTGCTCACCCTGCCGGATCTCCCGCCGCACACCGAGCTGATCGACGGGAGCCTGGTCCTCGTGAGCCCGCAGCGTTACTTCCACTTCGCCACGATCGACTTGTTGGTGGCCGGACTGCGCAGCACCGTACCGTCCCACCTGAAGGTGGCACGCGAGATGACGGTGGTACTGGATCGTCGTAACGGGCCCGAGCCGGACATCTCCGTGATCAAGGCCGCAGCCAGGAAAGGGTTGAGGCAGACGTACTTCGAGGGTAAGGACGTCGTACTCGCCGTCGAGGTCATCTCCCCTGAGTCCGAGGCCCGCGACCGGCTCACGAAAACGCACAAGTACGCCGCAGCAGGCATCACGTACTACTGGCTGGTCGAGATGACCGAGCCGGATCAGTATCCCGCCGTCGAGATCTTCGAGCTGTCGGAGGCCACGGGCACGTACCGGTCGATCGGCACCTACCGGGACCGCGTCAAGGTCGACAAGCCCTACCCCATCGACATCGACCTCACCGCCATCGACAACCTCTGAGCCTCAGAGAACCGTAGCCCCCGCCACCGGCCCCGCCGCCACCCGTACCGCCCCGCACGTCCCCGACACCCGCAGGGCCTCGGCCACCTTCTCCGCCGCCTCGGCGTCCCGGGCGAGGAACGCCGTCGTGGGACCGGACCCGGAGACCAGCGCGGCCAGTGCCCCCGCGCCGCGCCCCGCCGCCAGCGTGTCCGCCAGCTCCGGGAAGAGGGACAGCGCCGCCGGCTGGAGATCGTTGGAGACGGTCGCGGCCAGCGCGTCCGCGTCGCCCTTCGCCAGCGCCGCCAGCAGGTCCGCCGAGGCCACCGGCTCCGGGATCTCGCGGCCCTCGGCCAGCCGGTCGAACTCGCGGAACACCGCCGGCGTGGACAGCCCGCGCCCGGCCATCGCGAACACCCAGTGGAAGGTGCCGCCGACCTCCAGGGCGGTCAGCCGCTCACCGCGCCCGACGCCGAGCGCCGCCCCGCCGACCAGGCTGAACGGCACATCGCTGCCCAGCTCGGCGCAGATCTCCAGCAGTTCCTCGCGCGAGGCGCCCGTGCCCCACAGCGCGTCGCAGGCGAGCAGCGCGCCCGCGCCGTCCGCGCTGCCGCCCGCCATGCCGCCGGCGACCGGGATGTCCTTGGCGATGTGGAGGTGCACGTTCGGCTCGATGCCCCGGCGCCCGGCGAGGGCGATCGCCGCGCGCGCGGCGAGGTTGGTGCGGTCCAGGGGGACCTGGCCGGCGTCCGGGCCGTCACAGGTGATCCGCAGTTCCTCGGCCGGGGTCACCGTGACCTCGTCGTACAGGCCGACCGCGAGGAAGACGTTGGCCAGGTCGTGGAACCCGTCGAGGCGGGCGGCGCCCACCGCGAGCTGGACGTTGACCTTGGCCGGGACGCGTACCGTGACGCTCACTCGCCGCTCTCCTTGTGTTCCGCGATCCGCGCGAATTCCTCGACCGTCAGCGACTCCCCGCGCGCCTGTGGCGACACCCCGGCCGCGACCAGGGCCGCCTCGGCCGCCGCCGCGGAGCCGGCCCAGCCGGCGAGCGCGGCCCGCAGGGTCTTGCGGCGCTGCGCGAACGCCGCGTCGACCACCGCGAAGACCTCCCGCTTGGTGGCGGACGTCTTGATCGGCTCGGTCCGCCGGACCAGGGACACCAGTCCGCTGTCGACGTTCGGCGCCGGCCAGAACACGTTCCGGCCGATGGCCCCGGCCCGCTTGACCTCGGCGTACCAGTTGGCCTTCACGGACGGCACGCCGTACACCTTGTTCCCGGGCGCGGCGGCGAGCCGGTCGGCGACCTCGGACTGCACCATCACCAGCGTCCGCTCGATGCTCGGGAAGGTGTCGAGCATGTGCAGCAGCACCGGTACGGCCACGTTGTACGGCAGGTTCGCCACCAGGGCCGTCGGCGCGGGGCCGGGCAGCTCGGTGACGTGCATCGCGTCGGAGTGGACCAGCGCGAAGCGGTCGACACGCTCGGGCATGCGCGCGGCGATGGTCGCGGGGAGGGCGGCGGCGAGCACGTCGTCGATCTCGACGGCGGTGACCCGGTCGGCGACCTCCAGCAGCGCGAGGGTGAGCGAGCCGAGCCCGGGGCCGACCTCCACCACCACGTCGTCGGGGCGGACCTCGGCGGTGCGCACGATCCGGCGGACGGTGTTGGCGTCGATCACGAAGTTCTGGCCGCGCTGCTTGGTGGGGCGGACGCCGAGCGCTGCCGCGAGCTCACGGATGTCGGCGGGGCCGAGGAGGGCGTCGGGGGTGGGGCTGGTCACGGGACAAGGGTACGGGGGTGCGGGGGGCCGGGGTGCCGCGGGAGGCGCGAGCGGCGGGCCGGGGGACTACCCCCGCAGCCTCGCGCCGCAGTGCGGCCACGGGCTCGGCCCCCGCTGTACGTACAGCTTCTTCGCGCGGTACGTCTGTTCCGCCGGGGAGGCGTCCTGGGGGCGGCCCTTGCCGCCGAGGGCGTGCCAGGTGCGGGCGTCGAACTGGTAGAGGCCGCCGTAGGTGCCCGAGGGGTCGACGGCGTCCGGGCGGGCGCCGGACTCGCAGACGGCGAGGGCGTGCCAGTTCAGGTGGTCGGCGTCGTGCACGGAGGCGGGCCGGGGCCGGGTGCCGACCTTCACCACCTGGGTGCGTGGCGCGCGCACCAGCTCGGTGCTCTCCGGGCGCGGGCGCTGCCGGACCCCGTTGACGGTGCGCACGTAGTAGACGGTGCGGCGCAGCCCGGGCCGGCCGGGCTGGGTGACGACCTCGGTGCCCTGGAAGAGCGCGGCATCGGCGATCCGTACGGCCGGGAACGGGATCGGCTCCTCGTGGACCTCCCGCCGGCCGGTCACCCGCAGCACGGTCACGGTCTGTCCGTCGCGCGGGAAGCTGTCCCCCGGGACGGAGAGGGTGTCCTGGCCGCGCAGGGTGATCCCTGCCTCCTCGACCACCTCGCGGACGGTGGCCGCGTTGGTGCGGACGGTCCGGGTCCGGCCGTCCGCCATGACGGTGACGGCCCGCTCGGTGCGCACGTCGAGCGCGAGCCCGGCGCGTGAGATGCGCCGGGAGCGGGAGGCCGACAGATAGGCGCCCTCGGCGCGCACCCCCAGCTGGTCCAGTGCGCCGGCCACGGTGTGCGCCGTCGTCCACACCTGCTGCCGGTGGCCGTCCAGGGTGAGCCGTACGGGGCGGCCGTAGCGCACCGCGACCTCGTCGCCGCTGGTGAGTTCGGTGCCGGGGGCGGGCGCGACCATGTCGTGCGCCCCCACCCGTACGCCCTCCTCGGCGAGCAGCTCGCCCACGTCGTCGGCGAAGGTGTGCAGGGTGCGCCGGTCGCCGTCGACGCTCAGCTCGATCGCCTTGTCCTTGGCGACGAAGGCGGTGGTGCCGCCGGCGAGGAAGGCCACGACGAGCGCCTGTGGCAGCAGGCGGCGCACGGCGGATTCCGGGCGCTCCCCACCGCGGACCCTGCGCCGGCGCGCGGCCCGCCCGTCCGGCTCCTCGCCGTCGCCGTCCGCCCGGAGGCCCGGGCGGACCACCAGGAGGTCCACGGAGCCGTGCTCGCGCGCCTCCTCCCCCGGCGGCCCGCCCGCGCCCTGCCGCGGCAGCACCGGCTCGCCCGCCCGCGCGTGCGCCACCGGGTTCGCGTCGTACCGGCCCGGCGGCGCGCCGCCGCTTTCGTCGGGCGGTGCGGCGCCGGGGCCGTACGCCTCATACGTCTCGTACTGCGACTTGCTCACGGCCGACACGCTCCAGAGGGCCAGAGGGGTCCGGATCGGGCCCCCAGAACCTAGCGGAGCGGCGGTCACTCTCCAAAGCGGCACGACTACGTACGGTCGCCGCGGGTGGGCGACCGGCGGCGGCCGGTGACCGTCAGTAGTCGAAGGCGCGGGCGGTGTTCGCGGCCAGGGCCGTCGCCAGCGTGTCCTCGTCGATGCCGCGCACGGCGGCCATCGCGCGGACCGTGACCGGAACGAGATACGGCGCGTTCGGCCGTCCGCGGTACGGCGCCGGGGTGAGGAACGGCGCGTCGGTCTCCACCAGGACCAGCTCCAGCGGGGCGACGGCGAGGGCGTCGCGCAGGTTCTGGGCGTTCTTGAAGGTGACGTTGCCGGCGAAGGACATGAAGTAGCCCTCGCGGGCGCAGATCCCGGCCATCTCGGCGTCGCCGGAGTAGCAGTGGAAGACGGTGCGCTCGGGGGCGCCCTCCTCCTTGAGAATCCGCAGCACGTCGGCGTGGGCGTCGCGGTCGTGGATGACGAGCGCCTTGCCGTGCCGCTTGGCGATCTCGATGTGGGCGCGGAAGGACCGTTCCTGGGCGGCCTTGCCCTCGGGGCCGGTGCGGAAGTAGTCCAGGCCCGTCTCGCCGACGCCCTTGACGTGCGGCAGCGCGGCCAGCCGGTCGATCTCGGCGAGGGCCTCGTCCAGCGCCGCGTCCCCGCCCGCCGCGCGGGCTCCTTGCCTGGACCAGCCATCGGGGTCGCCGTGGACGATGCGCGGGGCCTCGTTGGGGTGCAGGGCGACGGCCGCGTGGACGCTGTCGTGCGCGGCGGCGGTCTCGGCGGCCCACCGCGAGCCCTTGATGTCGCAGCCGACCTGGACGACCGTCGTGACGCCCACCGAGGCGGCCTTCGCCAGGCCCTCCTCGACCGTGCCGGACTGCATGTCGAGGTGGGTGTGGGAGTCGGCGACGGGCACCCGCAGCGGTACCGGAAGCGGCGGCGCGGCGTTCTTGTCGTCGCCCTTGGAGCTGTGGCCGGCGTTCGAAGGCATGCCCCGATCCTACGAAAGGGGCATGCCCCGGCCGTCCGGTGCTCCGCTCAGCCCGCCTTGCGGTGGAACGGGTGCAGCAGGCCGGACAGGTGCCAGTGGTGCGGCCGCCCGGCCCGCCCCGGCACCTCGACCGGGCCCGCCGCCGGCACCCGCGGCACCTCGACCGGGCCCGCCGCGGGCACCCGGTGGGGCCGCCCGTCGGCCGCCGCGCGCACGGAGGCCACCTGGCCCGCGCGCATGATCCGTACGAGGTGGCCGTCGCAGTACTGGCAGACCGGCCGGCTCAGCGGCGACGGCACCACCCGGCCGTCGGCCAGGTACCGCACGACCTGCTCCCCCTCGGCGTTCGTGCGGTGCTCGACCGCGTACGACTGCTCCCAGCCGTGCCCGCAGCGCATGCAGGCGAAGGCGTACGACTCGTGAACGACGTCGGTGGCCGAACCGGCGTCGGTGGCCGAACCGCGGAGACCGGTCTGCCCTGCTATGTCACTCATGCCAGCTCCTTCTTGCCCGGGTGCGTCCCTGTTGGACGGGTGCGTCCCACCGCCCAGTGGACGCCTCCCGGGGCGCGAAAGCATCCGACCTGCCAAGTGTTAACGCCGATTTGGCCACGGCTTGCCCGAGCGTGCCGATTGGGACGACTGGCTTTGCCATCGAGGCCGGCCTTTTGCCGACGTATGGGGGGCGCCCTAAGGGGCGCGGGGAACTGCGCGATCAACCACGACGGACCAGCAGCCCGCTACGCACAGGCCCCCTACGGCGCCACCCGGCGAGACCCCCCTCACTCACCGGCCCGCTTGGCGGCCACAACGGCGTCGAAGACCACCCGCTTGGGCACGCCCGCCTCCACCGCCACCGCCGCGATCGCCTCCTTGCGCCGCTCCCCGGCCTCCTCCCGGACCCGGACCCGGCGCACCAGTTCCTCCGCGTCCAGTTCCTCCGGCCCGGTCTCCGGCGCCCCCTCGACCACGACGGTGATCTCCCCGCGCACGCCGTCGGCGGCCCACCGCGCCAGCTCGGCCAGCGGGCCGCGCCGCACCTCCTCGTACGTCTTGGTCAGCTCGCGGCAGACGGCGGCCCGCCGGTCCGCGCCGAAGACCTCGGCCATCGCGGCGAGGGTGTCGTCGAGCCGGTGCGGGGCCTCGAAGTAGACGAGGGTGCGCCGCTCGGCCACCACCTCGCGCAGCCGGGACAGCCGCTCGCCGGCCTTGCGCGGCAGGAAGCCCTCGAAACAGAACCGGTCCACGGGCAGCCCGGACAGGGCGAGCGCGGTGAGCACGGCGGACGGGCCGGGCACGGCGGTGACCCGGACGTCCCGCTCCACGGCGGCGGCGACCAGCCGGTAGCCGGGGTCGGAGACGGACGGCATGCCCGCGTCGGTCACCAGCAGCACGCGCGCCCCGCCGAGCAGCTCGTCGACCAGCTCGGGGGTGCGGGCGGACTCGTTGCCCTCGAAGTAGGAGACCACCCGGCCCTTGGGGGTGACACCCAGCGCCTGGGTGAGCCGGCGCAGCCGCCGGGTGTCCTCGGCTGCGACCACGTCGGCCGCGGCCAGCTCCTCGGCCAGCCGGGGCGGCGCGTCCGCGATGTCGCCGATGGGGGTACCTGCCAGGACAAGGGTTCCAGTCACGCCCCCATCCTCCCAGGGCCCGCGCCGGGGAGGGAAAACGCGCGCCCGGCGACCGGTACCGCACATGCACGGGACTCGCACAGGACGGTTCCCTACGATGGCGCGGTGACCAGTACCGCGTCCTCCATGGACCTCCGGCAGGGCCAGGCACCGCACGATGGGCGGCCGTCGTGGCAGCGGCGGCTGCGCCGATTCGGTTACGCGCCGGGCAAGGACGCGCCGGCCGGTGACGTACGCGACCGGCTGGTGCCGCCGTACGCGCAGCCGAGCCCCCGGCTGTGGCGGGTGCTGGGCGCCTCGCCGGTCCTGGCCGAGCGGCTCACGCGCTGGTCGGGCTGGGGCGGGCCGCTGCTGGTGACGCTGGTGGCGGGCCTGACGCGGTTCTGGAACCTGGGCAGTCCGCGGGCGGTGATATTCGACGAGACGTACTACGCCAAGGACGCCTGGGCGCTCGTCCACCGCGGTTTCGAGGTCAGCTGGGACCAGTACGGCAAGAACGCCAACGACATGGTGCTCCGGCAGCACGGCGGCCTGGCGGTGCCGACCGACCCGTCGTACGTGGTGCACCCGCCGGTCGGCAAGTACGTGATCGGGCTCGGGGAGCTGCTGTTCGGGTTCGACCCGTTCGGCTGGCGGTTCATGACGGCGCTGCTCGGAACGCTGAGCGTGCTGCTGCTGTGCCGGATCGGGCGCCGGATGTTCCGCTCGACGTTCCTGGGCTGTCTGGCGGGCGCGCTGATGGCGGTGGACGGGCTGCACTTCGTGATGAGCCGGACGGCGCTGCTGGACGGCGTGCTGATGTTCTTCGTGGTCGCGGCGTTCGGCGCGCTGGTGGTCGACCGGGACCGGGCCCGGGAGCGGCTGGCCGCCGCGCTGCCGGCCGGGCCGGACGGCCGGGTCCGGCCGGACGCGTCCGTCGCCGACGCCTTCCGGTTCGGCCTGCGGCCCTGGCGCTGGACGGCGGGCGTGCTGCTGGGCCTGGCCGTGGGCACGAAGTGGAACGGCCTGTACGTGCTGGCGGCGTTCTGCGTGCTGACGGTCCTGTGGGACGTCGGCACCCGCAAGGTGGCCGGCGCCCGTCACCCGTACCTGGCGGTCCTCAAGTACGACACCGGTGCCGCGTTCGTGGCGACGATCCCGGTGGCGCTGGTGGTCTACGTGGCCTCCTGGACCGGCTGGATTCTCTCCCCCGCCGACGGCACGGGCGGCTACTACCGCGACTGGGCGGCCACCGACGGCAGGGGCGGCACCTGGTCGTTCCTGCCGGACTGGCTGCGCAGTCTGTGGCACTACGAGCACGAGGTGTACAAGTTCCACGTCGGGCTGGACCAGCCGCACACGTACCAGTCCAACCCGTGGAGCTGGATCGTGCTGGGCCGCCCGGTGTCGTACTTCTACGAGTCCCCCGGGCCCGGCACCGACGGCTGCCCGGCGGACGCCGGGGAGAAGTGCGCCCGGGAGGTGCTGGCGATCGGCACGCCGCTGCTGTGGTGGGCGGCCTGCTTCGCGATCGCCTATGTGCTGTGGCGCTGGGCCTTCCGCCGGGACTGGCGGGCCGGCGCCATCGCCTGCGGGATCGCGGCCGGCTATTTGCCGTGGTTCCTGTACCAGGAGCGGACGATCTTCCTCTTCTACGCGGTCGTCTTCCTGCCGTTCCTGTGCCTGGCGGTGGCGATGATGACGGGCGCGGTCATCGGCCCGCCGCGCTCCTCCGACACCCGCCGGGTGATCGGCGCGACGGCGGCGGGCGTCCTGGTCCTGCTGATCGCCTGGAACTTCATCTACTTCTGGCCCCTGTACACGGGCACGGCCATCCCGATGGACTCGTGGCGGTCGCGGATGTGGCTGGATACGTGGGTTTAGGCGTCACGGTTCGACAACACCCGCCCCAAGGGCACCGCAACCGCTTACAGTTCCTCCGCACGTCGAATTGAACGTGTTCAACAGGCTGAACGGGAGGGGGGACCGCGTCATGCGCAACGGGGTCAAGGCGGCCGTGGTGGGCGGGGTGTGCGTCACGCTGCTGAGCGGCGCCGGCTACGGGCTCTACACCTTCGCGTCCGCGATGAGCGGTGACAGCGGCACGGCGGCCGGCGTGGCGCCCCCGCGGACCGGGCCGCCCAGCGGCCCGGAGGTGAAGGAGACGGCCAACGCGTTCTTCGCCGCCTGGGAGAAGGGGGACGCGGCGACCGCGGCCTCCTACACGAACTATCCGGAGGCGGCGAAAACGCTGCTGACGGCCTACGGCCAGGACGCGCACATAGCCGAGGTGCGGATCGCACCGGGCACCCCCGACGGCGCCACGGTGCCCTTCGCGGTGACCGCGACGGTGTCCTACGACGGCGCCTCCAAGCCGCTGTCCTACCGCGGCACCCTCACCGTCGTACGCGGCGTCACCTCGCACCGGGCGCTGGTCGACTGGCGGCCCTCCGTCGTCCACCCCCGGCTGCGCCAGGGCGACACGCTGGCCACCGGCGAGTCGTCCGCCCCGCGGATCGAGGCCGTGGACCGCACCGGGAAGGTGCTGGACCGGGGGAAGTACCCCTCGCTCGGCCACCTGCTGGACGAGTTGCGCGGCCGGTACGGCGACAGGTCCGGCGGCCGGCCCGGGGTGGAGCTGGTGATCCGGCACCAGGCCGCGCCGGACGGCGGCCAGGCCGCGGACACCCCGCTGGTCACCCTGGTCAAGGGCAGACCGGGCCGACTCCCCACCACGCTCAGCGCGAGCGTCCAGGCGGCGGCCGAGGCGGCCGTGATGAAGTACCCCGAGTCCTCCGTGGTGGCCGTCAAGCCGAGCACCGGGGAGATCCTCGCCGTCGCCAACAACCGGAACGACGGCTTCGACGCGGCCCTCCTCGGCGAACGCGCCCCCGGCTCCACCATGAAGATCGTCAGCGCGGCGACCCTCATCGACAACGGCCTGACCACGGCGGACGGCCCGGCCCCCTGCCCGCCCTCGGCCGTCTCGGAGAGCCAGACCTTCCAGAACCTCCAGGGACTGGCGCCCGACGAGCACGCCACCCTCGCCGACAGCTTCGCCCGCTCCTGCAACACGGCGTTCATCAAGTTCGCCGACGACCTGAAGCCCGACTCCCTCACCCGGGAGGCCGAGGACCGGTTCGGGCTGGGCCGCAACGACTGGCAGGTCGGTGTGCCCACCTTCGACGGCCGGGTCCCCGCCTCCGGCGGCCCGGACACCGCCGCCAGCCTGATCGGCCAGGGCCAGGTGCAGATGAGCCCGCTGAACATGGCCTCCGTGACGGCGACCGCGATCACCGGCGCCTTCCGCCAGCCGGTGATCGTGCCGCTGAGCCTGGACGGCCGCGCACCGGCACGCGCGCGCGGCCTCGCGCCGGACACCGTCCGCCAGCTGCGCGCGATGATGAACCGCACCGCGCGCACCGGCACCGCGGCCGGGGTGATGGCCGGGCTGAGCGGGGACGTCGGCGCCAAGACCGGCTCCGCCGAGGCCGACGACACGGCCGGCTCGGACAGCTGGTTCACCGGGTACCGGGGCGATGTCGCGGCGGCGGCCATGGTCCAGGACGGCGGGCACGGCATCGACGCAGCCGGGCCGATTGTCGCAACCGTGCTACGGAACGCCGGTTGAGATCACCCGTGAAGACGGGGACCGTAAGGTGAAAGCCGTCGTTGGGAGTGTGAGGGCTTAGGAGAGCCTGGGAAGCGCGCGGAGGAACTGAGGCTGTGGGCAAGAGAAGGCGCGTCGCCGAGCGGCGGAAGACCCGGCCCGCCGTGCTCGGCGGGATGCTCGCCGTGGTCGTCGGCGGCGCCGGGGTCGGCCTCTACGCGCTCTACGACGGCGGGGCCGCGGCCGACGAGGGCACCGCCGCCACGGCCCGCCACAAGAGCGTGAAGACCGGCCCGCTCACCGCCGCCGAGGTCCGCACGGCCACCACCCGCTTCCTCACCGCCTGGCAGCACGGCAAGGCCGCCGAGGCCGCCGCCGCCACCGACGACCCCGCGGCGGCGGCCCCGCTGCTCACCGGCTACACCAAGGACGCCCACCTGAAGGACGTCACCCTCACCCCCAAGGCGGCCAAGGGCGGCACGGTGCCCTTCGATGTCCGCGCCACCGTGGCCTACAAGGGCATCAGCAAGCCGCTGGCCTACGGCAGCTCGCTCACCGTCGTGCGCCGCCCGGGTGACGGCGAGCCGCGGGTCGACTGGCACGCGGCCGTCGTCCACCCGGACCTCAGGGACGGCGACCGGCTGGTGACCGGCGCCTCCGGCACCCCGCCGGTCAAGGCGCTGGACCGCGACGGCGGTGAGATCACCGCCGCCCGGTACCCGTCGCTGGGCACGGTGCTGGACGGGCTGCGGGAGAAGTACGGCAAGACCGCCGGCGGCCAGGCGGGCGTCGAGCTGCGCGTGGTGCGCGGCGAGGAGTCCAAGGCCGCCAAGCTGTCCGACAAGACGCTGGCGGAGCTGAGCGAGGGCACCCCGGGCACGGTGCGAACGACGCTCAGCCCGGCGCTCCAGGCGGCGGCCGAGCGGCAGGTGGACAAGCGGGCGAAGGCCTCGGTGGTCGTGCTGCGGCCCTCCACCGGCGAGATCCTCGCGGTCGCCAACAGCGGGCACGGCTTCAACACCGCCTTCCAGGGCTCCCTGGCACCCGGCTCCACGATGAAGGTCATCACGGCCTCGCTGCTCATCGACAAGGGCCTGGCCTCGGCGGACAAGCAGCACCCCTGCCCGAAGACGTTCACCTACGGCGGCTGGAAGTTCCACAACGACGACGACTTCGAGATCAAGGGCGGCACGTTCAAGGCGAGCTTCGCCCGCTCCTGCAACACCGCCTTCATCAGCCAGGCGAAGAAGCTGGACAACGACGACCTGACCCGGCAGGCCCAGCAGGTGTTCGGGCTGTCGATGAACAACTGGGCGATCGGCGTGCCCAGCGTCGACGGCTCGGTGCCGGTGCAGTCGGCGGCGCAGATGGCGGCCGAGCTGATCGGGCAGGGCGGAGTGCGGATGAACCCGCTGAACATGGCGTCGGTCGCGGCCACCGTGAAGGCGGGCTCCTTCCACCAGCCGTACCTGGTCGCCCCGTCCGTCGACCACCGGACGCTGGCCACCGCCGCGCGCACCCTGTCCCCGAAGACCCTCTCCCAGCTGCGCGAGCTGATGCGGTACACGGCCGCCTCCGGCACCGCGGCGGAGGCGATGGCGGGGCTCGGCCCGGACTACGGCGCGAAGACCGGCTCGGCGGAGGTGGACGGCCAGAAGAAGCCGAACGGCTGGTTCACCGCCTACCGGGGCGACCTCGCCGCCGCGGGCGTGGTCCAGGCGGGCGGCCACGGCGGCGACACGGCCGGTCCCATCGTGGCGTCGCTGCTGAAGCTCGGCGGCTGATCAGCCGCGGACCGGCTCGGCGGTGTAGGTGCGGCGCAGGAACCGCAGCAGGGTCTTGGAGTCGAACTGCACGACTTCCACGCCGTGGCCGGTGTGGAACTCCACGACGGCCTGGACCCGCCCGCAGGGCCACACCCGCACGTCGCCGGTCCCGGCCGGCGCGCGCAGTCCCCGTTCGAGCAGCGCCCGGGAGAAGGTCCACTCGTGCGGCCCGGGCAGTCCGATGCGGACGGAGCGGGGATCGCGGTCGGGGTCGTAGCGCAGCACGACGGGCACGGCCCCCGGGCCCTCCTCGTCCGTGACGATGTGAGCGCGTGCGTACTGTTCGACCACAGACATCGGACCGCCCTTTCACGCACGGTGACCTATGTGAAAGCTGTTCTTCCGCTTCCATCCAGAGTGGCACATTTTCCGGTTCGCGCCCCGGTGGGAGACGAGACTTTGTCTCTCTTGCGAGGGGTTCGCAACAAGGGCCTAAAATCGTCGGGTGCACGTACCTGACGGATTCATAGACGCCCCGACCTCCGCGGTCACCGGAGTGGTCGCCGCGGGCGCCCTCGCGGTGAGCCTGCGCGGTGCCCGCCGCGAGCTGGACGAGCGCACCGCACCGCTGGCCGGTCTGGTCGCCGCGTTCATCTTCGCCGTACAGATGCTCAACTTCCCCGTCGCCGCCGGAACCAGCGGACACCTCCTCGGCGGTGCCCTGGCGGCGATACTCGTCGGACCGTACACGGCCGTGCTGTGCGTGTCCGTGGTGCTGCTGATGCAGGGCGTGCTGTTCGCCGACGGCGGGCTGACCGCGCTCGGCGTGAACATCACCGACATGGCGCTCGTCACCACCGTCGTGTCGTACGCCGTCTTCCGCGGCCTGCTCGCCGTGCTGCCCCGCAAGCGGCGCTCGGTGACCGTGGCGTCCTTCGTCGCCGCGCTGGTCTCCGTGCCCGCGGCCGCCGTCGCCTTCACCCTGATCTACGCGGTCGGCGGCACCACGGACGTCCCCATCGGCAAGGTCGCCACCGCGATGATCGGCGTCCACGTCCTCATCGGCATCGGCGAGGCGGTCATCACCGCGCTCACGGTCGGCGCCGTCATCGCCGTCCGCCCCGACCTGGTGCACGGCGCGCGCGGCCTGCGCCAGCGGCTCCAGCTGCGGGTGAACGGCGCCCTGGTGGACGCCCCCGCGGCCGAGCCCGTCACCCCGGCGCCCGCCGCGGCCCGCACCTCGCGGCGCACGCTGTGGGTGACCGGCCTGGTCACCTCCCTGGTCCTGGCCGGCTTCGTCAGCTTCTACGCCTCCGCCAACCCCGACGGCCTGGAGAAGGTCGCGCACGACAAGGGGATCGACAAGAAGGAGGAGGAGCACGCCACGGCCGACTCGCCGCTGGCCGACTACGGCGTGAAGGACATCTCCAACGCCCGGCTGTCCGGCGGTCTCGCGGGCGTCATCGGCGTCGGCGTCACCGTCGTCGCGGGCAGCGCGGTGTTCTGGGCGCTGCGCAGGCGGCGCAGTGACGACGCCTCCCCGGTGAACACGAGCGTCTGAGGTGGGAGCGGGACACGCGCACCGGCTGTACCGGCAGGGGCACTCGCCCGTGCACGGGCTGCCGCCGCACACCAAGCTGGCCGCCACGTTCCTGTTCGTGGTGGTCGTGGTGTCGACCCCGCGCGAGGCGATGTGGGCGTTCGCGGCGTACGCCGTGCTGCTCGCGTCCGTCGCGTACCACGCGCGCGTGCCCGCCGGTTTCCTGCTGCGGCGGCTGCTGATCGAGGTGCCGTTCGTGGCGTTCGCGGTGCTCATGCCGTTCGTCGCGGAGGGCGAGCGGGTGCACGTCCTCGGGCTCTCGCTCAGCGTGAACGGGCTGTGGGGCGCCTGGAACGTGCTCGCCAAGGGCACCCTCGGCGTCGCCGCCTCCGTACTGCTGGCCGCCACCACCGAGCTGCGTGAACTCCTGCTCGGCCTGCAACGGCTGAAGCTGCCGCCGCTGCTCGTGCAGATCGCCTCCTTCATGATCCGCTACGGCGACGTCATCACCGACGAGATGCGCCGGATGCGGATCGCCCGGGAGTCGCGCGGCTTCGAGGCGAAGGGCGTGCGGCACTGGGGCGTGCTCGCCAAGTCAGCCGGCGCGCTGTTCATCCGCTCCTACGAACGCGGGGAGCGGGTCCACCTGGCCATGGTGAGCCGGGGCTACGCCGGATCGATGCCGGTCATCGACGAGGTGACCGCCTCCGGCGCCCAGTGGCGGCACGCGCTCGCCCTCCCCTGCGCCGCCCTCGTCGTCTGTCTGCTGGGATGGTTCCTGTGACTGCTTCTCTGGAGGTCTCCGGCCTCGCCTTCGCCTACCCGGACGGACACCAGGCCCTGTTCGGCGTGGACTTCTCCCTCGCGCGCGGCGAACGGGTCGCCCTGCTCGGCCCCAACGGCGCCGGCAAGACCACCCTGGTCCTGCACCTCAACGGCATCCTGAGCGGCGGCACGGGCACGGTGACCGTGGCCGGGCTGCCGGTCGGCAAGCAGCACATGGCCGCGATCCGGCAGAAGGTCGGCATCGTCTTCCAGGACCCGGACGACCAGCTATTCATGCCGACCGTGCGGGAGGACGTGGCGTTCGGCCCGGCCGCCGCCGGGATCAAGGGCGCCGCGCTGGAGGAACGGGTGAACACCGCGCTGGAGCGGGTCGGCATGCGGGACTTCGCCGACCGGCCGCCGCACCACCTGTCCTTCGGGCAGCGCCGCCGGGTCGCGGTGGCCACCGTGCTCGCGATGGAACCGGAGATCCTGGTCCTGGACGAGCCGTCGTCCAACCTGGATCCGGCCTCCCGCCGTGAGCTCGCCGACATCCTGCGCTCGCTGGACGTGACGGTCCTCATGGTCACGCACGACCTGCCGTACGCGCTGGAGCTGTGCCCCCGCTCCCTGATCCTCAGTGACGGCGTGATCGCGGCGGACGGCCCGACCGGCGAGCTGCTCTCCGACGAGGAGCTGATGCGGGCGCACCGGCTGGAGCTGCCGTTCGGCTTCGACCCGAAGTCCGTGGCCATGGGCGCCTGACGCCCCGCCCCACCCCGGCAACGTCGATGTAACGATTCCGCTGGGCCGGTTCCACCGAGGAATCGCAGGCGTGCGTGCCCTGTTGCACCCACTGTCGCAGGCGATCGGGAAGGGATGGCGGACGTGGACGTGAACGGCACAGTGGCCGAGGGCTTCGAGCCGGTCAGGGAGGCGTTCGCCGGGAACTTCGCACGGCTCGGCGAGCGCGGCGCGGCCGTCGCGGTCTACCGGGACGGGCACCGGGTGGTGAACCTGTGGGCAGGCACCCGGGACATCGACGGTACGGCGCCCTGGGAGCCCGGCACCGCGCAGATCGTGCGCTCGGCCACCAAGGGCGTGGCCGCCGCCGGCCTGCTGCTCCTGCACCAGCGCGGCGAACTGGACCTGGACGCCCCCGTCGGCACGTACTGGCCGGAGTTCAAGGCGGCCGGCAAGGAGCGGGCGCGGGTGTGGCACCTGCTCGCGCACCGGGCGGGCGTACCCGTCCTGGACCGCCCGCTGTCCCCCGCCGAGGCCGCCGACCCCGACCTCGGCGCCGCGGCCGTGGCCGCCCAGGCGCCGGTGTGGGAGCCGGGCACCGACCACGGCTACCACGCCCAGACCTACAGCTGGCTCACCGGCGAACTGCTGCGCCGGATCACCGGCCGCCCGGTGGGCGAGTGGATGTCCGAGGAGATCGCCGGGCCGGCCGGTGCCGACCTGTGGCTCGGGCTGCCGGAGGCGGAGCGGGCCCGCGCCGGCCGGGTCGGCCCGGCGGCGACGCCCGAGACGGCGGGCGGTCTGAAGACCCGTCCCAAGCGCGCGGTGGCCGAGGCCTACGCCGACCCGGACTCCCTCACCCGCCGCGCGTTCGCCGCGATCACCCCGCAGCCGGACGAGAACGACCCCGGCTACCGCGCCGCCGCCCTGCCCGCCTCCAACGGCATCGCCACGGCCGACGGGCTGGCCCGCTTCTACGCCGCGCTGATCGGCGAGGTGGACGGCGGTACCCGCCTGTTCACCCCGGACACCATGGAGCTGGCCCGTACCGAGCGGTCCGCCGGGCCGGACCGGGTGCTGGTGGCCGGCACCCGCTTCGGCCTCGGCTACATGCTGCACGGCGCCGCGTCCCCGCTGCTGTCCCCCGGCTCCTTCGGGCACCCCGGCCGCGGCGGGGCCCTCGCCTTCGCCGACCCGGAGTCCGGCATCGCCTTCGGCTACGTCACCAACGGCTTCCGCGCGAGCGTGACGGCGGACCCGAGAGCGCAGGCGCTGGTACGGGCCGTCCGCACGGCGCTCGCCTGAGCCACGACCGCGCCCGGCGCACGCCGGGCGCGGATCACACGTGGATCGGGTGGGAGGTCCGCCCGGACGCCGAGTCGATCTCCTCGTGCGCCTTGGTCAGCAGTTGCATGGCCAGGTCGTTCAGGGCGCGGGCGCCGGCGATCTCCTCGCCGACCCGGGGCTGGTTGGCGTCGACCTGGTGCCTGCTGGCCCGGCCGTGCGCCCGTACCTCGCTGCCGTCGGGCAGGCGTACCAGGGCCGCCGCGCGCGTGTGCTGGTCGTCCTCCTCCTTGAACTCCAGCTCGACGTGCCAGCCGACAGGGGTGTGCGTCATCACGACCACCTCCGAGAATCGCTGCTTCCAGGGTGCGCCCTGTCCCCCCGCCCCGTCATGTCGGCGGTGTCAGGCGGTGCGTTCGCGTACGTCCGCGACGGTGGCGCCGGCGTGCATCACCAGGTCCTTCGGCGCCACGGGGAAGACGGTGTGGGGCGTCCCGGCCGCCGCCCACACCAGGTCGTGCTCCAGCAGAGCGCGGTCGGCGAGGACCCGGGTGCGGGTGCGGTGCCCGAAGGGCGGCACCCCGCCGATGGCGTACCCGGTGGTCTCCCGCACCACCCGGGCGTCGGCCCGGCCGACCTTCCCGGCGCCCAGTTCCTCGCGCACCCGCTCCACGTCCACCCGCGAGGCCCCGTCCATCAGCACCAGCACGGGCTCCCCGTCGGCGGCGAAGACCAGGGACTTGCAGATCTGGCTCAGTCCGCACCCGATCGCGGCGGCGGCCTCGGCCGCGGTCCGGGTGGCCTCCGGGAAGCGGCGGGTGCGGGCGAGGAGGTCCTCCAGCCCGAGCTCCCGCAGCGCTTCGGCGAACCGGGGGTGGGCTCCGAATTCCTCGGTGTCGGCGTCTGTCGTCGTCATGCGGGGCACGCTACGACACACCCGGCCGCCGCTCACGCGGGTTTCGGTCCCCGGAACCGGAGGGGACCCCGGTCCGTCGTCATAACGCATCCCGGCGGAGGAGAAGTGACGGTGACCCGGGTTTCCCTGACGGGCGGCGGGGCGCGCCTGGTGACGGCCGCCGCCGCCCTGGTGCTGCTGTCCCCCCTGGCCGGCTGCTCCTCCGCGGCCACCGCCGTCGAGGCGTGCATGGGCAAGCGGGCCGTCTCGGCCACCTCGGGGGAACTCGCCGGCACCTACGTGGGGGAAGCCCACGCCAAGGGCGTGACGCTCACCCTTGAGGCGTCGGACGACGGCACCGGCGGGAAGGTGACCGTGCGCAACTGGCCGACCGGCTCCGACGAGTACGGGCACGTCCGGCTCTCCTTCACCGAGCCGGAACGGTTCCTCCAGGAGGACACCCTGGACAGCCTGTCGATCGCCAAGGACTCCCGGCGGATGTACCTCTACGAGGACGACGACCCCGAAGTGTGCCCCACGTTCCGCCTGCGGCGCACCTGAGCGGCCCCGGACGGCGAGAAGCCGGTGAGGGTGCGTCCCCGTCCCCACGGGCACCCTCACCGGCCGACCGGTGCCGGAAGCGGTACGTCAGGCGCGTACCAGTTCCTTCTCCTCCTCCGGCTCGGCGTGGGTGCGCAGGCCCTCGCCCTCCACGTCCACGTTGGGCAGCGCGCGGTCCAGCCACTTCGGCAGCCACCAGGCCCGCTTGCCGAGCAGCGCGAGGACCGCCGGGACGATGGCCATGCGGACGACGAACGCGTCGAAGAAGACGGCGATCGCGAGGCCGAAGCCGATCATCTTGACCATCGACTCGCTGGAGCCGATGAAGCCGGAGAAGACGGCGATCATGATGACGGCGGCGGCGGACACGACCCGGGCGCCGTGCTTGAAGCCGGTCACCACGGCCTGGCCGGGCGTCTCGCCGTGGACGTACGCCTCCCGCATCCGGGTCACGAGGAACACCTCGTAGTCCATCGCGAGGCCGAAGACGACGCCCACCATGAAGATCGGCATCATCGACATCACCGGGCCGGTCTGCTCGACGTTCATCAGGCCGGACAGCCAGCCCCACTGGAAGACCGCGACGACGGCGCCGAGCGCGGCGAGCACCGACAGCAGGAAGCCGAGGGCCGCCTTCAGCGGGACCAGCACCGAGCGGAACACCACGATCAGCAGCAGGAACGCGAGCCCCACCACCAGGGCCAGGTACGGCAGCAGCGCGTCGTTCAGCTTCTGCGAGACGTCGATGTTCATCGCCGTGGAACCGGTGACGAGCACCTCGGCGCCGGTGTCCCGGGTGATCTCCGCGCCCTTGTCACGGATGGCGTGCACCAGGTCCTCGGTGGTCACCGAGGACGGCTTGGAGTTGGGCACCACGGTGATCGTCGCGGTGTCGCCGGCCTTGTTGGGCGCGGCCGGGGTGACCGTGACGACGTCCTTCAGGCCCTTGATCTCGGCGCCGACCTCGGCGAACGCCTCCTTGGGCCGGGCGCTGTCCTTGGCGTCGACCACGACCATCAGCGGGCCGTTGAAGCCGGGACCGAAGCCCTCGGAGAGCAGGTCGTAGGCGCGGCGCTGGGTGGTGGAGACGGGCTGGGAGCCGTCGTCGGGCAGGCCCAGCTCCAGGGAGGCGACCGGGAGCGCCGCCGCGCCGAGGCCGAGGACGCCGAGCAGCAGCACGGCGACCGGGCGGCGCACCACGAACCGGGCCCAGCGGGTGCCCATGTTGGGGCGGCCGGGCCGCCCCGGCGTACGGCCGCCGCCGAGCAGCTTGCTCTTCTCGCCGGCCGGCTTGACCTTGCGGCCGGCGTAGCCGAGCAGCGCCGGGATCATCGTCAGGGCGATGAGGACGGCGATGGCGACCGTGCCCGCCGCCGCGATGCCCATCTTCGTCAGCATCGGGATGTTGACGACGGACAGGCCGACCAGGGCGATGACGACGGTCAGGCCGGCGAAGACCACCGCGGAGCCCGCCGTGCCGACGGCGCGGCCGGCGGCCTCCTCGCGCTCGCGGCCCTCGGCGAGTTCGGCTCGGTAGCGGGAGACGATGAACAGCGCGTAGTCGATGCCGACGGCGAGGCCGATCATCGTGGCCAGGGTGGAGGTGGTGGAGCCCAGGTCCAGCGCGGAGGCCAGCGCGGTGATCGAGGCGACGCCGATGCCGACGCCGATGATGGCGGTCAGCAGCGGCAGGCCGGCGGCGAGCAGCGAGCCGAAGGTGATGACGAGGACGACGGCGGCGATCGCGATGCCGATGATCTCGCCGGAGCCGGTCTCCGGCGTCGCGTTCAGCGCGTCACCGCCGATCTCGACGGTCAGTCCGGCGTCCCGCGCGTGCTGCGCGGCCTCCTTGAGGTCGTCGCGGGTGGTGTCCGCCAGCTCCATGCCGGAGACCTTGTACTTCACCGACGCGTACGCGATGGTGCCGTTCTTGCTGACGGCGTGCCCGGTGTAGGGGTCGGCGACGGAGGCGACCTCGGGGCCGCCACCCAGTTCCTTGACGGTCTTCTCGACGGCCGCCTTGTTGCCGGCGTCCGTCATCTTCTCGCCGCTCGGGGCCTTGAAGACGACCCGGGCGGTGGCGCCGTCGGCGCTCATCCCGGGGAAGCGCTGTTCCAGCAGGTCGAAGGCCTTCTGGGCCTCGGTGCCGGGGATGGAGAAGGAGGTGTTGCCGGGGGCCGGCGCGGAGGCGGCGCCCACCCCGGCGAGGGTGAGCAGAGCGACCCATATCAGGGCGACGAAGTGCCGTCGCCGGAAGGCGAGGCGGCCGAGTTTGTACAGGAACGTAGCCACTTAAGGCGTTCTCCCGGTCAAGTCGTGGGTTCAGCTGGGCAGGGGTGATCAGCCCGACGACGTGAGCGGTGACGTCAGGTGGTGGGCTTGCTGGGGAGGTGGGGGGTTGCGTCGGTTTCAGACGCCGAGGGCGGGGAGGACCACGGCGTCGATGTACGAAAGGAGGAAGTCCTGTGTCGGCGGCTGTTCGTCGATCAGGGTGCGGGCGGCGAACGCGCCGATCATCATGTGGAGCACGAACCCGGTCGCGGGGTTGTCCGCGCGGACCTCGCCCCGCTCGACCGCCCGCTGGAGCATCCGGCGCAGTTCGGCCAGCTCCGGCTCGATCAGGTGTTCCCGGAATGCCTGGAGCAGGTCCGGGTTGCCGTGCACCGCCATGGCCAGGCCCCGCATCAGCGCGGAGTTCTGCTCCATCTCGCAGTCGTCGGCGTGCAGGATGAGGGCGTGCAGGTCGCCCTTCAGCGACCCGGTGTCGACCGCCGCGGCCCGGCCCGGCTTGTGATGCCGGACGGCCTTCGCGACCAGCTCGGCCTTGCCGCCCCACTGGCGGTAGAGCGTGGCCTTGCTGGAGCGGGTGCGGGCGGCCACGGCGTCCATGGTGAGGGCGTCGTAGCCGACCTCCCGGAGCAGGTCGAGCACGGCCTCGTACAGCTCGGCCTCGCGCTCGGGCGTGATCCGACTGCGGCGCGTCGTCGCGACGCCTTCGGTCATGCCACTCACCTCCGCTCCGGGTCTTCCGCCTTCGTATCACCGAAGATACCCCGCGGACTAAGCGAAACGAAACGGTTTCGTACGTGGGCTGGGTCACGAACGTGAAGAGCCCGTAAGGAGACGCCTCCGCCACGGGCGCCCCGGTCACGAGTTGCCGGTGCCCGGTGCCCGGAAAAGCATGGGGAGGGTGAGCTATCTGCGCTTCCCCCACCTCAGCGGCGACCTGCTGTGCTTCGTGGCCGAGGACGACCTCTGGCTGACCCGCCTCGGCGCCCCGGAGCGCGCCTGGCGGCTCACCGCGGACCGCACCAAGGCCGGCCATCCGCGCTTCTCCCCCGACGGCCGCCACATCGCCTACACCTCCTGGCGCAGCCTCGTCCCCGAGATCCACCTCGTCGACGTGGACGGCGGCGGCCCCGCGCGCCGGCTGACCTACTGGGGCAGCGTCGACACCCAGGTCTGCGGCTGGACCCCGGACGGCGACATCCTGGCCGTCGCCTCCCACGGCCAGCCCTTCTCCCACTTCACCTGGGCCTACAAGGTGCCGCCCGACGGCGACCCGGGCGGCCGGCTGCCCTGGGGACCGGTCTCCGACATCCAGGTCACCGGCGCCGGCGGCGAGCGCCGGACGCTGCTGCTCACCGGCACCCCGCCGCACGAACCGGCCTCCTGGAAGCGCTACCGCGGCGGCGCCACGGGCCGCCTGTGGCTGCACGGGCGGCGGCTGCTGGCGGACCTCGGCGGCCATCTGGCCTGCCCCATGTTCGTCGCCGGCCGGATCGCCTTCCTCTCCGACCACGAGGGCGTCGGCAACCTCTACTCCTGCGCGCCCGACGGCACCGGCCTGCGCCGCCACACCGACCACGACGCCTTCTACGCCCGGCACGCCGCGAGCGACGGCAGCCGAGTGGTGTACCAGTGCGCGGGCGACCTGTGGCTGGTGGACGACCTCTCCCCCGGCGCCGGACCGCGCCGGCTCGACGTCCGGCTCGCCGGGCCCCGCACCGGCCGCCGCCCCTACCAGGTGCCGGCCGCGCAGCACGTCGACGGCATCTCCGTGGACGAGACCGGCCGGGCCAGCGCGGTCGTCGTCCGCGGCAGCCTGTACTGGCTCACCCACCGCGACGGCCCGGCCCGCACCCTCACCGAGACACCCGGCGTACGGGTACGGCTGCCGGAGATGCTGGGCTCGACCGGGCAGGTCGCCTGCGTCACCGACGCCGAGGGCGCGGACGCCGTCGAGATCTCCCGGCTCCCGCGCGCCACCGGCGACCGCGCCCCCCGCCGGCTGGCCTCCGGCGCCCTCGGCCGGGTCCTGGAACTGGCCTCCGACCCGCTGGGCGAACGGCTCGCGGTCGCCTCGCACGACGGACGGCTGCTGCTCATCGACGTACCGGACGAGCCCGAAGAGACGGCTGCGGAGGACACGGGCACGGTCACCGAGCTGGTCCGCTCCGGCAACGGGCCCGTCCGTGACCTCGCCTTCTCCCCGGACGGCGCCTGGCTCACCTGGTCGCACCCCGGCATCGGCCGCTCGCTCAGGCAGATCAAGCTGGCCCGCATCAAGGACCGGCTGATCGTGGACGTGACCAACGGCCGCTTCGAGGACGAGAACCCGGTCTTCACCCGCGACGGCCGCTACCTCGCCTTCCTGTCCTGGCGCGGCTTCGACCCGGTCTACGACGTGCACACCGGCGACCTGTCCTTCCCGCTCGGCTGCCGCCCCTACCTCGTCCCGCTGTCCTCGGCGACCCCCTCCCCCTTCGCGCTCAATCCGGAGGGCCGGCCGGCGGCCGGCGGGCTGGACCCGCTGGAGGACGAGGAGACCGGCGAGGCCGGCACGGTCACGGTCGAGGTGGAGGGGCTGGCGAACCGGGTCACCCCGTTCCCGGTGATCGCCTCCAAGTACTCCGGGCTCGCCCCGGTCGCGGGCGGCGGCCTGGTCTGGCTGCGCTGGCCGATCTCCGGCGCGCTCGGCGAGACCTTCGTCAACCCGGCCGACGTCAGCGGACGCCCGACCCTGGAGTACTTCAACATCACCAAGGCGAAGAAGTCCGAACTGGTCGACCACCTGGACTGGTTCGCGGTCAGCGGCGACGGCACCCGGCTGGTCGTGGTGGACGAGGGCGACCTGCGGGCGGTGCCGTCGACCGAGGTGGGCGACGGCGACACGACCGTGTGGATCGACGTGCGCCGCATCCTGCACGAGGTGGACCCGCCCGCCGAGTGGCGCCAGGCGTACGACGAGGCGGGCCGGCTGATCCGCGCCTACTTCTGGGACCCGGGCATGTGCGGCATCGACTGGGACGCGGTCCTCGACCAGTACCGCCCGCTGGTCGAACGCGTCGCCTCCCCCGACGAGTTCGCCGACCTGCTGCGCGAGGTCCTGGGCGAACTGGGCACCTCCCACGCCTATGTCACCGCCGCCCGCCGCAACGAGGGCCCGGCCCACTACCAGCGCTGGCAGGGCCTGCTCGGCGCCAACTTCGTCCGTCACGAGGGCCGTTGGCTGGTGCGGCGCATCCTGGCCGGCGACTCCTCCGACTCCCGGGCCCGCTCCCCGCTGGCCGGCACGGGCATCCGCGAGGGCGCCGTCCTCACCCATGTCGACGGCCGCCCGGTCGATCCGCTGACCGGCCCCTACCCGCTGCTCGCCGGTTCCGGCGGCACGACCGTGGAGCTGACGTTCACCCCGCCGGACGGCGAGCCCGGCGGACCCCGGCGGGTCGCCGTCGTCCCGCTCGTCGACGAACGGCCGCTGCGCTACCAGGACTGGGTGGCCAAACGCCGTGAGGTCGTACGGGAGTTGAGCGACGGCAAGTGCGGCTATCTGCACATCCCCGACATGGGCGGCTCCGGCTGGGCCCAGTTCAACCGCGACCTGCGCATGGAGATGTCCCGGCCGGCGCTGATCGTGGACGTGCGCGGCAACGCGGGCGGGCACATCAGCGAACTCGTGGTGGAGAAGCTGACCCGTACGATCCTGGGCTGGGACCTGACCCGGGACGCACAACCGGTGTCGTACGCCTCCAACGCCCCGCGCGGGCCGGTGGTGGCCCTGGCCGACGAGGCGACCTCCTCGGACGGCGACATGATCACGGCCGCCTTCAAGCTGCTGGAGCTCGGTCCGGTCGTCGGCCAGCGGACCTGGGGCGGGGTCGTCGGCATGACCGGGCGGCACCGCCTCGGCGACGGCACCGTCATCACCGTCCCGATGAACGCGGCCTGGTTCGACGCCTACGGCTGGTCCGTGGAGAACCACGGCGTCGCCCCCGACGTCGAGGTGCTGCGCACCCCCGTGGACTGGGCCGAGGGCCGCTACCCGGTGCTGGGCGAGGCCGTCCGGCTGGCCCTGGAACTGCTGGAGACCCGCCCGGCGGCGGTCCCCCCGGACTACTCCGGCGTGCCCGACCGGACCCGCCCGAAGCTGCCCCCGAGGCCGGCCGGACAGACAGGGGCGTGGGGTGCCCCCGGCGAAGGGCACCCCACGTCATAGGACCGGACTAGGCGTCGTAGTCCTGGTTGAACCGGTCCCGCACCTGCTGCTCCGTGTCCTCGATGTCACGGTGGTTCTGGGTGCCGCGCTGCGGCTGGCCCTGCCGGCCCTGCTGACCGGCCTTCTGACGGGCCTGCCCCGCCTCCTCCTGGGCCTTCTGCTTGGCCTGGCGGGACTTGTCCTGCATCTGGTCCTTCATACCCATGTGGGTTCACTCCCGAAGTGGGTGGGGATTCGGCCCCTCGCTGGGGCCTCGACCAGATTCACACGGCCCAACACCCTCCGCATGTCGATCAGTTACCGTGCGTGGCGCGGGCCGCCTCGTCGGCCGCCCCACCTGCGCCGACGAGCCCGGAGGACATCCCCCGCAGCCGGGGCGCGAACCGCTTCATCTCCCGCTGCCCGACCGTCCCGATGAGCGCCGGCAGACAGCCGCGCACCCCCTGCATGCCGCGCAGCCACCCCTGCCCGTACACGTGCGCCGAGCGCCGCTCGATCCCGGCGACGAGCCGGTCCACCGCCGGACCCAGCGGGTAGGTCTTGTTCGACGGCCAGGGCAGCCGCTGCCGCAGCTCGCGCATCACGTCGTCCTGGTCGGCGCCGCGCACCATGTCGGTGTCGGTCCACGACAGGTAGGCCACGCCGACCCGCACGCCCTGGTGGCCGACCTCGGCGCGCAGGCTGTGCGCGTACGCCTCCACGCCCGCCTTGGACGCGCAGTACGCCGTCATCATCGGCGCGGGCGTGAGCGCGGCCAGCGAGGCGATCTGCAGCAGGTAGCCCCGGCTCTCCGCCAGCACCGGCAGGAAGGCGCGCGCGGTCACCGCCGAGCCGATCAGGTTGACCTCGATCACCCGCCGCCAGGCCACCGGATCGGAGTCCGTGAACGGACCGCCGGTCGCCACACCGGCGTTGGCGACGACGATGTCGACCTTCCCGAAGCGCTCCTTCACCTCCCGCGCGACCCGGCTCATGGTCTCGTGGTCGGTGACGTCGGCGTACCAGTAGGCGCTGTCGTGGTGCAGCCGCCCGGAGACCTCCTTGAGCGCCTCCTCCTCCAGCCCGACCAGCGCCAGGCGCGCCCCGCGCGCTGACAGTTTGCGCGCCAGCAGCTCTCCGACACCGCGCGCGGCCCCCGTGACGACCGCGACCTGTCCTTCCAGGCTCACCCTGCTCATGCGCCCTCCTTGATCCGCACGGGGGCGGCCCCCGTGACATACGTGCCGACGAGTTCACGGATGCGGGCGGTCACCGTCTCCGGCGCCTCGACGGGGGTCATGTGGCCCACGCCGGCCAGCTCGGTGAGGCCGAGGCAGTGCGGCAGCGCGGCGGCCAGCGCGCGGGCGTGCACCGGGGGCGTGAGCCGGTCGGCGGCGCCGCACAGCACGGCGGTGGGCACGGTCAACCGCCGTACGCCGTGGTCGAGGTCGAGCGTGGCCAGCACCTTCGACCACGCGTGGCGCACCGCGCGGGGACAGGCGTGCACGATCCGCGCGCACGCCTCGACCCGGTCGGGGGCGCAACCAGCGCCCATGGTGGCGTACTTGAGGACGCTCTTCGCCACCGGCGTGACCGGTCCGAGCGGGGCGCGCGAGCCGAGGACGCGCCCGGTGAGCCAGGTGCGCACCCGCCCGGCGCGCAACGGCACCACGCGGGACTCGGCGACCAGCCGCGAACTGCCCGTGCTGCACAGCAGGACGGCGGCGGCGTGCTCCCGGAAGCCGGGGCGCCCGGCGGCGGCCATGACCGTCATGCCGCCCATGGAGTGGCCGGCGATCACCGCCTTCTCCCCGGGCGCGAGGGCCGCCGCGAGCACCGCCTCCAGGTCGTCCGCCAGCGCGTCGGTGGTGCACACGGGGTGCGCGGGGCTGCGCCCGTGCCCCCGCTGGTCGTAGACGATCACCCGGTGACCGGCGGCCAGCTCCCGTATCTGCGCCGCCCAGAACGCCGTCGAACAGGTCCAGCCGTGGGCGAGCACGACGGCGGGCGCGTCCTCGGGGCCGTGCACCTCGACGTGCAGCCGGGCACCGTCGGCGGAGACGGCGGTCAGGGTGCGGGCGGGCTCGGGCGGGACGTACGGGCCGGGGGCGGCCGGGGTGCGGCGGCTCACGCGAGCGCCTCGCTCCTGCGGCCGGCCACCGGCGCGGGCTTGCGGATCACCTCGTACTCCGCGAGGTCCACCCGCCGGGTCGCGCGCCGGAACTCGGTGGTCGTGCCGGGCCAGATGGTGGTGTTGCGGCCGCTCGGGTCCAGGTACCAGCTGGTGCAGCCGCCGGTGTTCCACACGGTCCGCTTCATCCGCTCCTGGACCCGCTCGTTCCAGGCGTCCACGGCGGCGGGCCGGGCGTCCAGGGCGGTGCGGCCCCCGAGGACGTCGAGCTGGCGCAGATAGTCGGCCAGGTAGTTCAGCTGGGACTCGATCATCAGGATCATGGAGGAGTTGCCCAGGCCGGTGTTGGGCCCGATGATCGTCATCCAGTTCGGGAACCCGGCCGCCGAGGCGCCGCGCAGCGCCCGCATGCCGTTCTTCCAGGTCTCCGCGAGCGTGGTCCCGTCCGCGCCGACCACCCGCTCGGCGATGGGCATGTCCGTGACGTGGAAACCGGTGCCGAAGATGATCGCGTCGACCTCGGCCTCGGTGCCGTCGGCCGCCACGACCGTGGAGCCGCGGATCTCGGTGAGCCCGCTGGCGACGACGTCCACGTTGGGCCGGGCGAGCGCCGGGTAGTACTCGCTGGACAGCAGGATTCGCTTGCAGCCTATGCGGTAGTCCGGGGTGAGCTTGGCGCGCAGGGCGGGGTCCTTGATGGCGCGGGCCATGTTCCGCTTGGCGAGCTGTTCGACGAGCCCGAGTTCGTCGGGGTGCTTGGTGAACGCCTGCACCTGGAGTTCCCGGATGCCCCACAGCAGCCCGCGCCGGGCCTGCGCGGTGACGGGCAGGCGCCGGTGCAGCCAGCGTTCGGGTCCGCTGATGGCGCGGTCCACGCGGGGCATCACCCACGGCGGGGTGCGCTGGAAGAGGGTGAGCCGGCCGACCTGCGGCTGGATGGCGGGCACGATCTGGATCGCGGAGGCGCCGGTGCCGACCATGGCGACCCGCTTGCCGCGCAGGTCGTAGTCGTGGTCCCAGCGGGCGGAGTGGAACACCTTGCCCGGGAAGGAGTCCAGGCCCGGGATCTCGGGGATCTTCGGGTCGGACAGCGGCCCGGTGGCGGAGACGACGACGTCGGCGCGCAGGGTGCCGCGGGTGGTCTCGATGGTCCACCACAGGTTCTCGGCGTCCCAGGTCATCAGCTTGACCTCGGAGTCGAACCGGATGTGCGGGCGCAGCCCGAACAGGTCGGTGACGTGCTCCAGGTAGGCGCGGATGTGCCGCTGCCCGGAGAAGGTGCGCGGCCAGTCGGGGTTGGGCGCGAAGGAGAAGGAGTACAGGTGCGAGGGCACGTCACAGGCGCACCCGGGGTAGCTGTTGTCCCGCCAGGTGCCGCCGACGCTGCCGGCCCGTTCCAGGACCACGAAGTCGGTGACCCCCTCCCGGCGCAGCCGCACGGCGGCCCCCAGCCCGCCGAACCCGGACCCGATCACCGCCACCCGTACATGCTCGTGCTCGGCCATCCCGAAGCCTCCACGCATCACCTAGGAACTGTGCCAGTGAACACTGGCGCAATGGGACTGTAGAGCAGCTCCGTACCGAGCGGTAGGGGGCGGGGAAGGGAAAGTTACCGGGGGTACACCTTAGGCTGCGGGCGTGGCAGAGGACGCAGAGCACAGGGAAGGCCCGCGCGAGTACCGCATGGAGGAGCTGGCCCGGCTGGCCGGCATCACCGTGCGCACCCTGCGCTTCTACCGCGAGCGGGGGCTGCTCGCGCCGCCCCGCCGTGAGGGGCGCATCGCCTGGTACGACGACCACCACCTGGCCCGGCTGCGCACCATCGCGGCCCTGCTGGAGCGCGGCCACACCCTCAGCGGTATAGCGGAACTCGCCGAGGCGCTGGACCAGGGCCGCGATGTCGCCGACCTGCTGGGCGTGGGGCCGCCCACCGAGGAGGAGCCGGTCCGCCTCACCCCCGAGGAACTCGCCGCCCGCTTCGAGGGCGAGGTCACGCCCGAGAACCTGGCCGCCGCGATGGAGCTGGGCTATCTCGGCACCGACGGCGACGAGATCGTGCACATCAGCCGGCGGCTGCTGGACGTCTCCTCGGCGCTGGTGCGCGAGGGCATCCCGCTCGCCGAGGTCCTGGCCGCCGCCGCCCGCGTCCGTGAGCACGCCGAGGCGCTGGCCGACCTGTTCGCCGACGTGATCTCGCGCCACGCCCCCGAGGACGACCTACGACGGCTGCGCCCGCTGGCCCGCAGCGTGGTGGAGGCGGAACTCTCCCTGGCCCTGGACCGCCGGCTGAACAAGCGGGACTGAGCCGGCCCCGAGGCCCCTGGAGCGCGAGACCCCGTGGAGCCCGAGGTCCCCTAGAGGTCGTAGACGACGGTCACCGGCGCGTGGTCCGACCAGCGTTCGGCGTGCGTGGCGGCCCGCTCCACGAATCCCTTGACCGCCCGGCCGGCGAGCCCGGGGGTGGCCACGTGGTAGTCGATGCGCCAGCCGGAGTCGTTGTCGAAGGCCCGCCCGCGGTAGGACCACCAGCTGTACGGCCCCTCGGTGTCCGGGTGCAGCGCGCGCACCACGTCGACGTAGCCGCCCTCCCCGGCGGCGAACACCCGGCCGAGCCAGTCCCGTTCCTCGGGCAGGAAGCCGGAGTTCTTGGTGTTGCCGCGCCAGTTCTTCAGGTCGGCCTCGCGGTGGGCGATGTTCCAGTCGCCGCACACCAGCACCTCGCGCCCGTCGGCGGCGGCGCGCTCGCGCAGCTCCTTGAGGTGGACCAGGAACTCGGCCATGAAGCGGACCTTCTCGTCCTGCCGTTCGGTGCCGACCTCGCCGGAGGGCAGATAGAGGGAGGCGACGGTGACGCCGGGCAGCTCGGCCTCCGCGTACCGGCCGCTGCCGTCGAACTCGGCGGAGCCGAAGCCGACCCGGACCCGGTCGGGCTCGCGCCGGGTGTAGAGGGAGACACCGGCACGGCCCTTGGCGGCGGCCGGGGCGTGCACGACGTGCCAGCCGTCGGGCTGCCGGACCTCCTCGGGCAGCTGGTGCGGCTCGGCGCGCACCTCCTGGAGGCAGACGACGTCCGCGTCCGTTCCGGCGAGCCACTCCACGAAGCCCTTCTTGGCGGCGGCCCGCAGCCCGTTCACGTTCACGGTGGTCACAGTCAGCACCCCGGCACGATACCGGCACACTGGTCGGGGTCCGAAAATCCGGGCTCCCGCCGACCACATAGAAATACGATGTCCAGCATGAACATACGCCGCGTTCGCTTCGATCACCCCGACGCCGTCAAGCTCAACGACGAGGTCCAGGCCGAGTACCACCTGCGCTACGGCGACGGGGGCGACGCCACGGCCCTGGCGCCCGAGGACTTCGACCCGCCCCGGGGCGTGTACCTCATCGCGTACGACGAGCGGGACCGCCCGGTGGCGACCGGCGGCTGGCGCAGCCAGGACCTCAACGACGAGGGCTACGAGGACGGCGACGCCGAACTGAAGCGCATGTTCGTCATCGAGGAGATGCGCGGCCGGGGCCTGGCCCGCCGCATCCTCGCGGCCCTGGAGGAGGACGCCCGCGCGGCCGGCCGGGTCCGCATGGTCCTGGAGACGGGCACCAAGCAGCCGGAGGCCATCGCCCTGTACACCTCCAGCGGCTACGAGCCGTGCGCCAAGTTCGGCTACTACCGCCACCACGAGGAGAGCCTCTGCTACGCCAAGCCCCTGTGAGCCACCCGGCCGCCCCTCGCGGGAGGGGCACCTCCGGCATTCCTGAACGACGAAGATCCCGCCGGTCGTGATGACCGACGGGATCTCATCGTGCAGTGGACCTGAGGGGATTTGAACCCCTGGCCCCCTCGATGCGAACGAGGTGCGCTACCGGACTGCGCCACAGGCCCTTGCAACGAGTGAAACTCTAGCATCCCGATCCGGGTGCTCGGAAATCCGCTCCCTGACTGGTCAGGGCGGGCGTGACCGAGGTCACTCGTTGGCGGCGCGGGGCCGGTCGCCGTCCTCGTACTGGTCGAACAGCGGCGTACGGCCGCGCTCGCGTGCCCGGCGGGCCGCGGCGGGGCCGGCGCCGCGCGAGCGGGTCCGCGGCTGCGGGCGGGCCTCTCCGCGGCCCTCCGCCGGCTGGTCCGCCGCGGCCGGCTCCGGGCGTTCGCCCGTCCCGTCCCGCGGCGCACGGTCCGCCTCCTGCTCCGGCACGACCGCGCTGGACCGCGCCGAGCTCCAGGTGTCGGGCGCCCCGAGGTCCACGTCGGAGGTGGCGCGCGGGGCCACGGGCGCGGTGACGTACGTCGGCAGGGGCACCGGCACCGGGTCCCAGCTCTCCCCGTGCCCGGGCCGCCGCTGCCGCTCGCGCTGCTGGTCGACCCACTCGGCGTGGTCGGTCTGCTCCACGAGCGCCCGCCGGTCGGCGGCGAGCGCGGACAGCTCCGCGTCGTCCGGGCCGGCGTCCTGCCCCGCGTCCGCCTCGTCCGCGCCCGCGTCCTCCTCCAGGGACGCGCGGCTGCGCGGCCGGCGTTCCCGCAGGCGCTGGGCGGCGGCCTCGGCGCGGCGGCGGTCCATCTGGTAGGCGAAGCGGCGCCGTTCCTGCGTCCGCAGGTAGGCGATGTAGGCGCTGAGCAGCACGGCCGGGATGCCTGGCGCCCACAGGAAGGCGAGCCCGCCGACGGCGGCGATGACCGTGCCGAGGGTGAAGGCGAGGAAGAGCATCACCGTGGTGCGCCGGCGGCGCGCGAGCACCTTCGAGCGCTGGGCGCGCGCGGCGGCCGTCTGCGCCGAGGACGCGCGCCGTGCCACCGGTTCACGCTGCGGGGCGGGCACGGAGGCGGGGTCGGGCGCCGGCGCGGGGGACCGGCCGGGGTCCGGCTCGGCACCCGCGGCCACCTCCGGCCCGTCGTCCAGGGGCTCGGCGTCCAGGCTCTCCTGACGGCGGGTCGGAGGCACGGCGAAAGCCCGGACGTCCACCGAGTCGGTGACGGCGTCCGGGCCGACGGCGTCCGGCTCCCCCTCCTGGGCGGAGCGCGCCCGCAGGTCCCTGGCGTACCGGCGCTCCATGCCCGCCCGTCCGGAAAGCAGCCGGATGGCGGTGCTGAAGCGTTCCGTCGGACGGGCCTCGTTCAGCTCGTCCTGCCTACGGAGCCACATCGGCACCAAGTAGGCGGCCCAGGCCCCGACAATGACTGCGTAGATGAGGCCGCTGCTGCTCACGCCTCACACGGTAGAGGGGTTTGCGTGAGGCCATCCGCCAATTGGGCCGGTGTGTCGCACGATCTGGCTGATATTTCCAGCATTTTTCGCGACGATGCGATTTTCAATAATCGAACATATTTTCAATTCACGGGCTCTCGGTGTGCTGAGCCCGCTGAGAGCGTGCCCGGTGCCACCGCGTCAGCAAACCGTCGGGCACCTCTTCCGCGGTGAGCGCGAAGACCAGATGGTCGCGCCAGGCGCCGTCGATGTGCAGATAGCGCGGCCGCAGCCCCTCCTCGCGGAATCCGAGTTTCTCCACCACGCGGCGGCTCGGCCGGTTCTCGGGACGAATGCAGACCTCTACGCGGTGCAGGCCGACGGTGCGGAAGCAGTGGTCCACCACGAGCGCGACCGCCGTCGGCACCACCCCGCGCCCGGCCACCGCCTCGTCCACCCAGTACCCGATGTGCCCCGAGCACATCGAGCCCCAGGTGATCCCGGCGACCGTCAACTGCCCGGCCAGCCGCCCCTCGTACTCGATGACGAACGGCAGCATCCGGCCCGCGCCGGCCTCCGAGCGCAGGTGCCGGACCATCTGACGGTAGGTCGGCCGGTGCGCCACCGGACCGCTCGGCGTGGGCGGCGGGATGGTCGCCTCCCAGGGGCGCAGCCAGTCGCGGTTGCGCCGGTTCACCTCACGCCAGGCCCGCTGGTCGCGCAGCTTTATCGGCCGGAGGACGACCTCTCCGTCCGCCAGCACGACGGGCCAGGAAGGGCTGTTCAGCTCGCACCCCCGCTGCCGGGTCTCGGGTGGTCGCCGCCGCGGATCTGGTCGACGGCGTGCACCAGCAGCGGCTCCAGCACGGCCAGGCCGTCGCGCACTCCGCCGGTCGACCCGGGCAGGTTCACGATCAGCGTCCGCCCGGCCACGCCCGCCAGGCCCCGGGACAGCGCGGCGGTGGGCACCTTCTCCCGCCCGTGGGCCCGGATCGCCTCGGCGATGCCCGGCACCTCCCGGTCGATCACCGCGCGGGTGGCCTCCGGGGTGCGGTCGGTGGGCGAGATGCCGGTGCCGCCGGTGGTGACCACCACGTCGTACCCGGCCGCCACGGCCGCCCGCAGGGCCTCCTCCACGGGGGCGCCGTCGGGGACGACCCGCGGCCCGGCCACGTCGAGGCCGAGGCCCCTGAGACCGTCGGCGACCAGCGGGCCGCCCTTGTCCGGGTAGACGCCGGCGGCGGCCCGGCTGGAGGCGGTGATCACCAGGGCGCGGTAGCTCATGCCCGGCTCCAGTCGCCCGACTTGCCGCCCGTCTTCTCCTCCACGCGCACGTCCGTGATGACCGCCCCCTTGTCGACCGCCTTGACCATGTCGACCACGGTGAGCGCGGCGACCGTCACCGCGGTGAGGGCCTCCATTTCGACGCCCGTGCGGTCCGTGGTCTTCACGGTGGCCCGGATCTCCACGGCGTCGTCCGTGACCGACAGGTCCAGTGTCACACCGGACACCGACAACGGGTGGCACAGCGGGATCAGCTCAGGGGTCCGCTTGGCCCCCATGATCCCGGCGATGCGCGCGGTGGCCAGGGCGTCACCCTTGGGCATCCCCTCGCCGCGCAGCAGCTCGATCACCCGCGGTGACACGAGGACCCGGCCACTGGCACGGGCGGTGCGCGCGGTCACGTCCTTCCCGGATACGTCGACCATGCGGGCCGCACCCGCCTCGTCGATGTGCGTCAGCCGTTCCTGCGTACTCATGCTGTGGCGCTCCCGGTCCGGGCCCGCGCGGTGCGCGGCGCGGGCCTGCTGTGCGCGCAACGGTACCGCCAAGCCGGGCCGGACAGCGGACCAGGATCGTCCCGTGGACGGGCACGCGCGCGTGCCTCAGCCGAGCAGCACGACCTCCACCTCGCCGCCGGGCTCCACGGACTCCGTGTCCTCGGGGACGACGATCAGCGCGTCGGCCTTGGCGAGCGCCGCGATCAGGTGGGATCCGGCCCCGCCCACGGGGGTCACCTCGCCGTCGGCGTACCGGCCGCGCAGGAACTGGCGGCGGCCCCGGGGCGAGCGCAGCGCCGCGTCCGCCTTCAGCGTGGCCCGGGTGCGGGGGCGGTGGAGTCCGGTCAGGCCCATCAGGGCGCGGATGGCGGGGCGGACGAACAGCTCGAAGGAGACGTACGACGACACCGGGTTGCCGGGCAGGGCCAGCAGCGGGGTGTGGTCGGGGCCGACGGTGCCGAAGCCCTGCGGCTTGCCGGGCTGCATGGCGAGCCTGCGGAACTCCACGCCGCTGCCCGCCTCGTCCTCGTCGCCGACGGACGACAACGCCTCCTTGACGACGTCGTAGGCGCCCACGCTGACCCCGCCGGTGGTCACCAGCAGGTCGGCGCGGATGAGCTGGTCCTCGATGGTGGTGCGGAGCGTCTCGGCGTCGTCGGCGACCGCGCCCACCCGGTAGGCGATGGCGCCCGCGTCCCGCGCGGCGGCGGTGAGGGCGAAGCTGTTGGAGTCGTAGATCTGCCCGGGGGCCAGTTCCTCACCGGGCTGGACGAGTTCGCTGCCGGTGGACAGCACGACCACGCGCGGGCGCGGGCGGACCCGCACCGTGCCGCGGCCGATCGCGGCGAGCAGCGCGATCTGCGGCGCGCCGAGGACCGTACCGGCCTCCAGGGCGAGCTCGCCGGCCCGTACGTCGCTGCCCTCGGCCCGCACGTGCGCGCGTGCCTCGGCGGGCCGGTACACGTGCACCTGCCCCTCCGCGCCCTCGGGGGCCAGGCTGCGCGCCCGCATGCCGCTCGCCGGGCCCTCGCCGAGCCCGCCGTCGGTCCACTCGACGGGGACGACGGTCTCGGCGCCGGGCGGCAGCGGGGCGCCGGTCATGATGCGCGCGGCCTGCCCGGGGCCGACCCGTACCGGATCGGCGGCGCCGGCCGCGACGTCCCCGACGACCTCCAGGACGGCCGGGAACTCCTCGCTCGCGCCGGCGACGTCCGCGACCCGCACCGCGTACCCGTCCATGGAGCTGTTGTCGAACGGGGGCAGGGAGACCGGCACCGTGACGTTCTCCACCAGGACGCAGCCCTGGGCGTCGAGCAGTTGCAGCTCGATGGGCTCCAGGGGGCGGACGGTGGCGAGGATGTCGTCCAGGTGCTCGTCCACCGACCACAGGTCGTCCGGGCCGGCGGGACGGGTCGCGGCGCTGCTCAAGACTGCTGCATCTCCTCGGCTACATAACTGCGGAGCCAGGTCCGGAAGTCCGGGCCCAGGTCCTCACGTTCGCACGCGAGTCTGACAATGGCACGCAGATAGTCGCCGCGGTCGCCGGTGTCGTAGCGGCGGCCCTTGAAGACGACGCCGTGCACGGGGCCGCCCACCTTCTCGTCCTGGGCGAGCTGCTGGAGGGCGTCGGTGAGCTGGATCTCGCCACCGCGGCCGGGCTCGGTCTCGCGCAGGACGCCGAAGACACCCGGGTCCAGGACGTAGCGGCCGATGATCGCGTAGCTGGACGGGGCGTCCGCCGGGTCCGGCTTCTCCACCAGTCCCGTCACCTTCACCACGTCGCCGTCGGCGGTGGCCTCCACGGCGGCGCAGCCGTAGAGGTGGATCTGCTCGGGGGCGACCTCCATGAGGGCGACGACGCTGCCGCCGTGCTGCTCCTGGACCTCGATCATGCGCCGCAGCAGCGGGTCGCGGGGGTCGATCAGGTCGTCACCGAGGAGGACGGCGAAGGGTTCGTGGCCGACGTGCGGGGCGGCGCACAGCACGGCGTGACCGAGTCCCCTGGGGTCGCCCTGGCGGACGTAGTGCATGGTGGCCAGGTCGCTGGACTCCTGCACCTTCGCGAGCCGCTCGGCGTCGCCCTTCTTCTCCAGTGCGGATTCCAGCTCGTAGTTGCGGTCGAAGTGGTCCTCCAGCGGGCGCTTGTTGCGTCCGGTGATCATGAGGACGTCGTCGAGCCCCGCCGACACGGCCTCCTCGACCACGTACTGGATCGCGGGCTTGTCGACGACGGGCAGCATCTCCTTGGGAGTGGCCTTGGTCGCCGGCAGGAACCGGGTGCCGAGGCCGGCTGCGGGAATGACAGCCTTGCTGATCCTGGGGTGGGACTGAGTCATGCCCGCCACAATATCGGGTGCCTTTGTGCGGAAACTGTGACTCGGGTGGATTGCCGCTCATATGAGCGGCATGACGAAAGGCGGCGAGGACGGCCAGTGGAACACGACGGGCCCGCGGGCGGTGCCGACAAGCGCGCGCTGCGGCGGGAGTTGCTCGGCGCGAGGAGCGGATTGACGGCGGCCGGCGTCCGCGAGGCGGGCCGCGAGCTGGCCGAGCGCGCCCTGGAACTGCCCGAGCTGGCCGCGGGGCGGACAGTGGCCGCGTACGTCTCGGTGGGCGGCGAACCGTCCACCCTCCCGCTGCTGGAGGCGCTGCGCGCGCGAGGGGTGCGCGTGCTGCTCCCCGCGCTGCTGCCCGACAACGACCTGGACTGGGGCGCATACACCGGTCCGGACTCGCTCGAACAAATCCGGCACAGCGGAAAGATGGCGCTTTTCGAACCCTCCGGCCCGCGTCTCGGCCCGGACGCCGTGACGGGCGCGGACGTCGTCCTGCTGCCGGGTCTCGCGGTGGACGCGCGCGGGATGCGCCTGGGGCGCGGCGGAGGCTCCTACGACCGGGTGCTGGCCCGGCTGGAACGCGCGGGCGCGCGCCCCCTGCTCGTGGTGCTGCTCTACGACACCGAGGTCGTCCCGCGCGTCCCGGCCGAGGCGCACGACAGGCCGGTGCACGCCGTGGTGACGCCGTCGGGCGTGCGCCGCTTCCCGGTCACCTGACCCGGGAGACCCGCCTCCTGGAGGGCCGGAAAACCCGCCTGCGGGACGGAAACGGCCCTCCACGCGCGCGTGGAGGGCCGTTTTCAGCGGGGCGCCGTCGAGATCACGGCTTGAGGACGAGGGTGTCGCTCGTGCTCTTGTCCACCGCCTTGCCCGAGAACGACCAGGGCAGCAGCTCGCCCTCGGCCCACTTGCCGGTCTGGTCGGTGTAGTGCGCGTTGAACGCGTGTCCGGAGGCGCCGGCCAGGTTGATCCACTTCGACTTGTCCAGGTCGGCGAGGTTGACGACCATCCGCATGGACGGCACCCAGACCACGTCGTAGCCGCCGGCCGCGTTCCAGCCGGTCGCGTTCACCGCGGCCTCGCCGCCGCTGAGCTTCCAGGGGCCGCGGTTCAGCAGGAGCTGCAGGGCCTTGGGACCCTCGGTGCCGAGCGTCTGGTTCTTCAGGAACAGCCGGTGCAGCCGGCCCCAGCTCCAGGTGTCGATGTCCTTGCCGAGCTTGGCGGTCAGCTCCCAGCGGGCGTCGATCATGGCCCGGGCGAAGAGCTGGTCGCGGTTGGCCGCGCCGGGGCGGGTGCCCGACTTGGGCGCCTTCCACCAGTCGCTGTCCGGCTTGTCCATCAGGGTGCGCACGACCTCGAACCAGCGGTCGCCGCCGTCCGGCTGCGCCTGGTCGGCGTCGCGCTGACCGCACTCGCGCACCTTGGTGTCGTCGTCCACCGGGCCGGTGCTGTCGATCTTGTCGACCCACAGGCACTGCCCCTTGACCCGCAGCTCCTTGGGCATCTTGTTGCCGAAGGCCAGCTTGAGGACGTTGCGCCAGACGGCGTTGAAGTACGCCGCCGCCGCCGAGTCGGCGTCCTGGGTGTAGTCCCAGCCCTCCAGCAGCTTCTGCGCCTGGCGGACCTCCGGGTCGGACAGGTTGATCTTCAGCAGCTTGGGCACCAGGAGCTTGGCGATCTCGCTGCTGTTGTCCAGCTGCATCTGCCGCATGTCGTCGGTGGAGACCTTGCCGCCGCCCTTGATCTTGGACTCGATCAGGTCGGTGACGCGCTGGCTGCGGGTGCCGTAGCCCCAGTCGGTGGTCAGCGTGTACGGGTACTTCTCCGGGTCGACCACGGCCTGGTTGGCGGTGACGATGTAGCCGCGCTCGGGGTCGTACTCGTAGGGCAGTTCGTCCTGCTCGACGAAGCCGGTCCAGCGGTACTTCGAGTCCCAGCCCGGTGCCGGGACGGCGCCGGTGACGCCCTCCGAGCGGGTGGGGATCCGGCCGGGCAGCGTGTAGCCGATGTGGTTGTCCGTGCTGGCGTAGACCAGGTTCTGCGAGGGCACGTCGAACTGGGCCGCCGCCGCGCGGAACTCGCTCCAGTCGGACGCCTTGTCCAGCGCGAACACGGCGTCCATGGTGGTGCCCGGGTCGAGCGCGGTCCACCGCAGCGCGATGCCGTAGCCGTCGCCGCGGTCGGGCGCGGCGGTGTTCACGGTGGCCTTCTTGCCGACCTGGACGAGTTCGTCGTCACGGTCGGACAGCAGCGGCATCCCGTCCTGGGTCTGGCGGACGACGATCGTCTTGGACTTGCCGCCGGCGACCTTGATCGTCTCCTCGCGGGTCTTGAACGGGCGGACCTTGCCGTCGTAGAGGTAGCCGTTCGCGCTGACCTTCTCCAGGTAGAGGTCGGTGACGTCGACACCGGAGTTGGTCAGGCCCCAGGCGATCTTCGCGTTGTGGCCGATGATCACACCGGGCATGCCGGCGAAGGTGTAGCCCGAGACGTCGTACTGGCACTTGTCGGAGACGCTCCGGCAGTGCAGGCCCATCTGGTACCAGACGGACGGCAGGGACGCCGACAGGTGCGGGTCGTTGGCGAGCAGCGGCTTGCCGGTGATGGTGTGCTTCCCGGCGACCACCCAGGAGTTGGAGCCGATGCCCTGGCCGTTCACGCCGACGGCCGTGGGCAGGTCGTCCAGGACCTCGGTGAGGCCCTCCAGCTGGCCGCTGAGCGTCGATCCGCCGCCGGTGGCGGTGGCGGAGCCGGAGGTGCCCGCCGCGCCCTGGGAGGAGCCGGTGAGGCCGCCGGTGAGGCCGGTCGTGCCCGTGGTGCCGGTCGTACCGGTGGTACCCGTCGTGCCCGTGCCGCCGGTCGTGCCCGTGCCGCCCGTCGCGCCCGTGCTGCCCGTCGCGCCCGTGCCGCCGGACGTGCCCGTGGCGCCGCTCTGCTCGAAGGCCTGGGTCAGTTCGTCGTACTGGCCCTCCTGCACGATCGGCTTGTTGCGGCCGGCCGGGTAGGCCGGGTACAGGTCCTGGATCTGCTGCGGGCCGAGGCGGCTGGTCATCAGGGCGCGGTCGATCTCGTCGCGCATGTTGCCGCGCAGGTCCCAGGCCATCGCCTTCAGCCACGACACCGAGTCGACCGGGGTCCACTTCTGCGGCTTGTAGTCGTTGGTGAGGCCCAGGGCCGCGTACTCGAGGGAGATGTCCTTGCCGTTCTTGCCCTCCAGGTAGGCGTTGACGCCCTTGGCGTAGGCCTGGAGGTACTTCTTCGTGGCGGCCGACAGCTTGGTCTCGTACTCCTGCTCGGCGATCCGGTCCCAGCCGAGGGTGCGCAGGAACTCGTCGTTCTCGACCTGGCTCTTGCCGAACATCTCCGACAGGCGCCCGGAGGTCATGTGCCGGCGCACGTCCATCTCGTAGAACCGGTCCTGCGCCTGCACGTAGCCCTGCGCCATGAACAGGTCCGCGTCCGAGGAGGCGTAGATCTGCGGGATGCCGTAGCCGTCCCGCTTCACGTCGACCGGACCGGACAGGCCGTCGAGCCGGAGCGTGCCGGTGGTCTGCGGGAAGGAGGCGCGTACGGTGCTGATCGTCCAGTACGCCCCGTAGGCGATGCCTCCGATGACGGCCAGGACCAGCACCAGCACGATCAGGCGGGCTTTGCGCCCCTTCTTCCTGCCGGACTTGACGGACGTGGCACCCGTGGTGGCGGTGTCACCCGTTGTGGCGGTGGTGTTGGGGGGCATCGCTGTCCTTGCTGTCCTAACGCGAGCGGCAGGTCGGGCTGTGACTTTGAATGAGCGCTGGAGCAACCATAGGCGCAGGGCCCCGTCCCGCTTGACGCGGAGTCGCGAACCAGCGCGCACGAGCGTTCGATCTTGCCCTGCCGAACGTCAAGAAAGCGTCAAGAGTTAGGTAAGGTAACGAAGTAACCGGAGGCGCCGACCCCACATACGGAGGTCCCCAGCCCCAGATACGAGGGAGGAACGCCCGCTGACTGTTCACCACCTCAACCAGCTCCTGCTCGTCTGCTCCGCCGTCCTGCTCGTCGCCGTCGCGGCCGTCCGGATCTCCTCCCGCAGCGGGCTCCCCAGCCTGCTCGTCTACCTCGGCATCGGCGTCCTCATGGGCCAGGACGGCATCGGCGGCATCCACTTCGACAGCGCCGAGGTGACCCAGGTCATGGGGTACGCGGCCCTGGTCGTGATCCTGGCCGAAGGCGGCCTCGGCACGAAGTGGAAGGAGATCCGGCCGGTCCTGTCCTCCGCCTCCGTGCTGGCCACGGCGGGCGTCGCGATCAGCGTCGGGGTCACCGCGGCGGGCGCGCACTACCTGGTGGGGCTGGAGTGGCGGCAGGCGCTCATCATCGGCGCGGTGGTGTCGTCGACGGACGCGGCGGCGGTCTTCTCGGTCCTGCGCAGGATTCCCCTCCCCGCGCGCGTGACGGGCACGCTGGAGGCGGAGTCCGGCTTCAACGACGCCCCGGTGGTCATCCTCGTCGTCGCCTTCTCCACGGCCGGCCCGGTCGAGCACTGGTACCTGCTGCTCGGCGAGATCGCCCTGGAGCTGGCCATCGGCGCGGCCATCGGGATCGCCGTCGGCTGGTTCGGGTCCTGGGGGCTCAGGCACGTGGCGCTGCCGGCCTCCGGCCTCTACCCGATCGCCGTGCTCGCGATCACCGTCGCCGCCTACGCCGCCGGCGCCCTGGCGCACGGCAGCGGCTTCCTCGCCGTCTACCTGGCCTCGATGATGCTCGGCAACGCGCGCCTGCCGCACTGGCCGGCCACGCGCGGCTTCGCCGAGGGGCTCGGCTGGATCGCCCAGATCGGCATGTTCGTCGTCCTCGGCCTGCTGGTCACCCCGCACGAGCTGGGCGACGACATCTTGCCCGCCGTGGTCATCGGGCTGGTCCTGACCATGGTGGCCCGCCCGCTGAGCGTGGTGGGCAGCCTGGCGCCGTTCCGGGTGCCGTGGCGGGAGCAGGCCCTGATGTCGTGGGCGGGGCTGCGCGGCGCCGTGCCCATCATCCTGGCCACCATCCCCATGGTGAACGGCGTCGACGCCAGCCGCCGCATCTTCAACATCGTCTTCGTACTGGTCGTCGTCTACACCCTGGTCCAGGGCCCGACCCTGCCCTGGCTGGCGCGCCTGCTGCGGCTGGGCGAGCAGGGCGAGGCGTCCGACCTCGGCATCGAGTCGGCGCCCCTGGAGCGGCTGCGCGGGCATCTGCTGTCCGTCACCGTTCCCGAGGGGTCGCGGATGCACGGCGTGGAGATCAGCGAGCTGCGGCTGCCGCCAGGCGCGGCCGTCACGCTGGTCGTCCGCGAAGAGGAATCGTTTGTCCCGCTGCCCACGACGGTGCTGCGGCGCGGCGACGAGCTGCTGGTCGTCGCCACCGATCCGGTCCGTGACGCGGCGGAACGGCGCCTGCGCGCGGTCGCCCACGGCGGCAAGCTGGCGGGCTGGCTGGGGACGAACGGCTCGCGCTGAGGGTCCGCCGCGAGGCCGCGTAGGAGCATGGTGCGCGTGTCAAGGGCGCTAGGGGGCGCTTGAAGGGCTCTTGAAGGACGCTGGGAAGGCGCTGGCAGGGCGCTGGGAGGATGCTGGGAAGGCGCTGGCAGGACGCGTTTCTTGGTGGCCGCTCCCCGTGGAAACTCAGGCGGACGACCGGATGGTGCTCGTTTTCACAGTCGCGCAAGCGGTGATCCCTGTACGATTGGGGCGCACCCTGATCGAACCAACTCTGCCTGACGCAGAGCTGGCGCGACCGTATGGCGGCCGGGTCGCCCCCACCTGAGCGGGCACCGGCATCTACCGCAGTCCGCGCAAGAGGACAGCTCTCGGCGCCCGGCCCGCACGGGGTCGCGCGCTACCAGGCGGCAGAAAGGCACGGGCCGTGGGATCCACGGTCACCACCAACGAACCGGAGAAGACCTCGCCGGCGTCCTCCCGCCCCGGATACGGACAGCTGCTGCGCACCCGCGGCGCCTGGACGTTCCTGCTGCCCGGCTTCGCGGCACGTCAGCCGTTCGCGATGCTCACCCTCTCCATCGTGCTGCTCGTCCAGCACACCACCGGCTCGTACGGCGCCGCGGGCGCCGTCGCCGCGGTCACCGGCGTCTCCATGGCACTGTTCGCGCCCTACAGCGGCCGGCTGGCCGACCGCTACGGCCAGCGCGCGGTCCTGGTGCCGGGCGTGCTGGTGCACACGGTCTCCGGCATCTCCCTGACCGCGCTCGCGCTGGCGCACGCCCCCCTGTGGGCGCTGTTCGTCGCGGCCGTCCCGACCGGCGCCTCGGTGCCGCAGGTCGGCCCCATGGTGCGGGCGCGCTGGGGGGTCAAGCTCCAGGGCTCGCCCCTGATGACCACCGCGGCGGCCTTCGAGTCGGTCACGGACGAGCTGACCTTCGTCTTCGGTCCCCTGCTGGCGACCGCGCTGTGCACCACCGTGGCGCCGGCCGCCGGCCTGATCACGGAGGGCGCGCTGACCCTCGTCGGCGGTCTCCTCTTCGCCGCCCAGAAGAGCACCGAGCCGTCGGTGTCCCAGGAGGCCGGGCACGCGCGCGTGCGGCACGCCTCGGCCCTGCGCGTCCCGGGCGTGTGCGTGCTGATCGTGATCTTCCTGGGCATCGGGTCGGTCTTCGGCGGCATGCAGGTCTCGCTCGCGGCCTTCACGGAGTCGATCGGCGAGCCCGGCCTGAACGGCGTCCTGTACGGCGTCTTCGCCGCCGGGAACATGCTGTCCGGCATCGTCTGCGGCGCGATCGCCTGGAAGACGGCGCCCCAGAAGCGCCTGCTGATCGGTTACGCGGCGCTCGCGGTGGCGGCGTCGGCGCTGTGGCCGGCGCACTCCGTCGCGCTGCTCGCCGCGCTCGGCCTGCTGGTCGGCATGTGCATCGCCCCGTCCCTGATCACCGGCTACACGCTGGTCGACGGACTGGTCCCGGCCGGCGCCCGTACCGAGGCGTTCACCTGGCTGACCGGCGCGGTCGCGCTCGGCCAGGCCGCCGCCGTGACGGTCGCGGGACAGCTGGAGGACCGGCTGTGGGACGGCGCCGGGTTCCTGGTGCCCATGGGCGGTACCGTGCTCGCGCTGATCACCCTGGTGGCCCTGCGCTCGCGGCTGGTCACACCGGACCGGAACCGCACCGTCGCGCGTGGCGTGGGTCACCGCACCCCGGTAGCGGTGGACTGATCCCCGGGAATACGTCACTATGGACCGTCGTTAGCACTCATTGAGTGAGAGTGCCAGGAGGAAGACAGTGCCGACCTACCAGTACCAGTGCACCGAGTGCGGCGAGGGCCTTGAGGCGGTGCAGAAGTTCACCGACGATGCCCTGACCGAGTGCCCCAGCTGCAACGGGCGCCTGAAGAAGGTGTTCTCCGCGGTCGGCATCGTCTTCAAGGGCTCCGGGTTCTACCGCAACGACTCCCGCGGCTCCACGTCGAGCAGCAGCCCGGCCTCGAAGCCGGCCGCCTCGTCGTCGGACACGAAGTCGGCCTCGACGTCGTCGGCCTCGTCTTCGTCGTCTTCGTCGTCGAGCTCCACCAGCAGCTCCGCCGCCTGAGACCTCTCACCCGGGACCCTGCCGTCGCCCGACGGCGGGGTCTTCGGCGTCCCGGCACCGGACCGGCTGTCCGCGCACCGGCTCCCCCGCCCTTCCGCGGGCCGCTAGTGTGCTGGTCATGGCGAACGCAGAGATCGGCGTAATCGGCGGCTCGGGGTTCTACTCCTTCCTGGACGACGTGACCGAAGTCCAGGTGGACACCCCCTACGGAGCGCCCAGCGACTCCCTCTTCCTCGGCGAGGTCGCCGGGCGGCGGGTCGCCTTCCTGCCCCGCCACGGCCGCGGCCACCATCTGCCGCCGCACCGCATCAACTACCGCGCCAACCTCTGGGCACTGCGCTCGGTCGGCGTCCGGCAGGTGCTCGGCCCGTGCGCGGTGGGCGGGCTGCGCCCCGAGCACGGACCGGGCACCCTGCTGATCCCGGACCAGCTGGTGGACCGTACGAAGTCCAGGGCGCAGACCTACTTCGACGGGCTGCCGCTGCCCGACGGCACCGTGCCGAACGTGGTCCACGTGTCCATGGCCGACCCCTACTGCCCCACCGGCCGGGCCGTCGCGCTGAAGGCGGCGCGCGGCCGGGACTGGGAGCCGGTGGACGGCGGCACGCTGGTCGTGGTGGAGGGCCCGCGCTTCTCGACGCGCGCCGAGTCGCTGTGGCACCAGGCCCAGGGCTGGTCGGTGGTGGGCATGACCGGCCACCCGGAAGCGGCGCTCGCCCGGGAACTGGAGCTGTGCTACACGTCGCTGACCCTGGCCACCGACCTGGACGCGGGCGCCGAGACCGGCGAGGGCGTCTCGCACGATGAGGTCCTGCGGGTCTTCTCGGCCAACGTCGACCGCCTGCGCGGCGTCCTGTTCGACGCGGTGGCGGCCCTGCCGGCCCCCGACGCCCGGGACTGCCTGTGCGTGAACGCCCTCGGCGGGATGGAGCCGGGGTTCGCGCTGCCGTAGGGCGGACGGACCCAGGGTTCGCGCTGCCGTACGGGAGACGGACCCAGGGTTCGCGCTGCCGTAGGGCGGGGTGGGCAAGGGGTTGCTGACGGGGCTTGCTCGGGGGTGCCGGCACAGGCTTGGCTGCCGGGCCCAGCCGGGTAATGGGCGGAATCTCTCGTTCGGGTGAGCGAGTTATCCACAAGCCGTTCGTCGTCCACCGGTCCCGGCGCGATCCGGCGGGAGCCGTCATCGTGGCACCGCAAGCCGAAATCCTCGTCGCAGGCGGTGACCCCATGACCTCGCCCGTACCTCCCCTCTCCCTCCGCCCGGCCCCGTCCCCGTACCCGCCGTTCCCCCACCCGCGCTCACCCGCCCGCTCCTCCTTCCCAGCCCCCTTCCGGCCGCCGCGCCCGCTGGGTACGGACGCCCCGGCGATCCGCGAGGTACCCCCCTTCGATCCGGTACGGGTGCGCGGCGGGCGGTATCAGCTGCAACGGCTGGTGCGACACCGCAGGCGCGCCCTGGCCGTCGGTCTCGCGGTGACCGCGGCGGCGCTGGTGGCCGCGGGTCCGGGGACGGCGCCGGAGCCGCACGGACCGCAGCGGCCCCGCGGGCACCCCGTCGGCCCGGTACGGCCGCGCCCGGCGGCGGAGCTGGTGACGGCCCCGGTGCGGATCGCGGACGCCGCCACGGTGCGGCTGCTCCGGCCCGGCGATCGCGTCGACGTCATCGCGGCGCAGGAACCGCCCGCCGACGGCGCCCGGGTGCTCGCGCGCGGTGTCAGGGTGACGAAGGTGCCGGAACCGCCGGGCGGCACCGCCGAGAGCGGGGCCCTGATCGTGCTGTCGGTGCCCCGGGCCACGGCCGCCCGGCTGGTCGGCGCGAGTGCCACCGCGCGCCTGGCGGTGACGCTGTGCTGAACCAGCGTGCACACCCCGTCAACGGATTGCTGTCAAGTCGCTCGATCGAGTTACCGAAGTGGGCACCGGGGCCGCACCCTGCCGTAGGTTGCGGAGCGTTTCGTTCCACACCCTGTGCATACGAGGAGAGTCCCCGAGGTGAGCGCGAAGAAGGAACCGAGCGTCTGGCAGGGCTTCAAGGCCTTCCTGATGCGCGGCAACGTCGTCGATCTGGCAGTCGCGGTGGTCATCGGCGCGGCCTTCACCAACATCGTCAACTCGGTGGTGAAGGGAGTCATCAACCCGCTGGTCGGGGCGATCGGCACGCAGAACCTCGACCACTACAGCTCCTGCCTGAAGTCCCCGTGCAAGGTGGCCGCCGACGGCACGGTGCAGAGCGGTGTGCCGATCATGTGGGGCTCCGTCCTGGGCGCCACACTCTCCTTCGTGATCACCGCGGCGGTGGTCTACTTCCTGATGGTCCTGCCGATGTCCAAGTACCTGGCCCGGCAGGCGGACCGGAAGGCGGCGCGCGAGGGCACCAAGGAGATCGTGGAGGTGAGCGAGCTGGAGGTGCTCAAGGAGATCCGGGACGCCCTGGTCGCACAGCGCGGCCCGGGACGGACCGGCGAGCGCTAGCGACGCTCCGGGAGACCGTTCACCGGCGGTCGCCCGCGCACAAGAGGAGGCCCGCCCACAAGAGGACGCCAGCCCGCAGACGGCTGCCCGTGCGGAGGGAGCGGTCCGCTCAGCGGCGGTGGTCCGTTCAGAGGTGGTGCGGCGGCTTCTCGTCCAGGAAGCGCTTGAGGTCGGCGGCGCTGTCGCCGTCGGTCCGCTCGCCCCACCCGCGGTCGGTGTCGTCCGAGGATTGCTGGTCCAGCGGATCGTCGAAGACCAGCGCGGGCTTCGGGGCGCGCGGCTCGGGAGCGGATTCGGGAGCGGTGCTCATGCCACCAGGGTACGGCTCCCGTGCCGGCGGCCCGGCGGGCTGCCCGCCCCCGGCGCCGGACGGCCGGCCCGCCCTTCGCGCGCACGAGGGCGTGAACAGGATTTCGCGGCCGGTTTCTGCTGTCCTGGGAATCATGACGCCGAGTTCCGCGCCCCCGCCCGCCCCCTCCGGCGCACCGCGGCCCCCGGGCCCCCTGCGACGGCTCACCGCACGCGGCCGGGAGGAGGCGCACCGCGTCGCCTCCCCGCTGGAGCTGTTCTTCGACCTGTGCTTCGTCGTGGCGGTCGCGCAGGCGGGCGTGCAGCTGGTGCACGCCGTCGCGGAAGGACACGCGGGCACCGGAATCCTGGACTACGCGATGGTGTTCTACGCGATCTGGTGGGCCTGGATGAACTTCACCTGGTTCGCCTCCGCGTACGACAACGACGACGCGCTCTACCGGGTCGTCACCCTCGTGCAGATCGCCGGCGTGCTGGTCCTGGCGGCCGGTGTCTCCCGGGCCTTCACGGACCGCGACTTCCTGCTGGTCTGGCTCGGTTACGCGATCATGCGGCTGGCGATGGTCTGGCAGTGGCTGAGAGCCGCGAGATCGGCCGGCGGCACGGAGCGGACCACGGCACTGCGGTACGCGGGCGGGGTGCTGCTGTGCCAGGCGGGCTGGCTCGGCCTGGTGCTGCTGCCGGAGCCCGCGCGGCCCTGGGTGTTCCTGGTGATGGCGCTCGTGGAACTGTGCGTGCCGCTGTACGCCGAGCGGCAGCGGATGACCCCCTGGCACCCGCATCACATCGCCGAACGCTACGGACTGTTCACGATCATCGTGCTCGGCGAGACGATCGCCGCGGCCACGGTCGCGGTGAAGTCCGCCCTGGCCGAGCGCAGCACACCGGCCGAGCTGCTGCCCATCGCGGCGGGCGGGTTGCTGATCGTCTTCGCCGCGTGGTGGATCTACTTCGCGGTCCCCATCCACGGACATCTGCGCTCCAGCAGGCGGGCGTTCGTCTGGGGTTACGGCCACTACGTGGTGTTCGCCTCGGCGGCGGCCGTCGGCGCGGGGCTGGAGGTGGCCGTGGAGCAGGCGACCGGCAAAGCGCACATCTCCACCCTCGCCGCGTCGGCCGCCGTCACCCTGCCGACGGCGCTGTATCTGCTGACGGTGTGGGCGCTGCACTCCCGGCACTTCAAGGTGGGCCTCGCCCAGCAGCTGGTGCTTCCGGTCACGGCCCTGCTGGTGATCTGCTGCACGTTCCTCGGCGACTGGGCGGTGTTCGCGGCGGGACTGGTGTCCGCGGCCTCGGTGGTGACCGGGGTGGCGCTGACGGCACGCACGGCCGCCGGGGAGGGCCGTCCGGGCACCGCCGCCCCGGCCGGCTGAGCCCTCCGGGGAGGGCACTCGGTCACACTGGCGTCCATGACAGCTGACGCTTTGACGGATGTCGCCGGGCTGCGGGTGGGTCACGCCACCCGGGTCGGTGACGGCTGGCTCACCGGGACCACGGTGGTCCTCGCGCCGGAGGGCGGCGCCGTCGCCGCCGTGGACGTGCGCGGCGGCGGCCCCGGCACCAAGGAGACCGACGCGCTCGACCCGCGCGACGTGGTCCAGAGGGTCGACGCGGTGGTGCTGACCGGCGGGAGCGCCTACGGGCTCGACGCGGCGTCCGGGGTGATGGCCTGGCTGGAGGAACGGGGCCGCGGGGTGCCCGTGGGGCCGGACCCGGCGCATGTGGTGCCGGTGGTGCCCGCGGCGTGCGTCTTCGACCTGGGGCGCGGCGGGGATTTCCGGGCCCGGCCGGACGCGGCGACGGGCCGGGCGGCGGTGGAGGCCGCGGCGGCGAGCGCGCCGGGGGCGCCGGTGCCCGAGGGGTGCGTGGGCGCCGGCACGGGCGCGGTCGCCGGGCAGCTGAAGGGCGGAGTGGGCACCGCGAGCACGGTGCTCGGCCCGGGGATCACGGTGGCCGCGCTGGTGGTCGTCAACGCGGCGGGAGCGGTGCTGGATCCGGAGACGGGGGTGCTGTACGGGGAGTTGTTCCAGGGCCGGGTGGCCTACCCGGAGGAGCGGGTGCACGAGGCCGCGCGGGAGCGGCTGGCGAAGGCCGCCGCCGGCAACGCGCCGCCGCCGCTCAACACGACGCTGGCGGTGGTCGCGACGGACGCAGCCCTGACCAAGGCGCAGGCACAGAAGCTGGCGGGCACCGCGCACGACGGGATCGCCCGGGCGGTGCGGCCGGTACACCTCCTGCACGACGGGGACACGGTGTTCGCGCTGGCGACCGGCGACCGCCCGCTCGACGCGCACCCGTTGGCGCTGAACGACATCCTGGCGGCCGGCGCGGACCTGGTGACGCGGGCGATCGTACGGGCGGTGCGGGCCGCCGGGCCGGTCGACGGGCCGGGCGGAGTCTGGCCGTCGTACGCGCAGTTGTACGGGGAGGGGTAGCGCCGGGGGCCGGATTGTCGCGGTTCTGTCACGTGATGGCGTCAACGGGGACCGCCGGGAACCTTCCCCGGCGCCCGCGCCCTCTTCCCTCACGACGGAACGGATTCCCGCACATCACACGAACCTGGAGCAGCCCGTGACAACGCCGGACATTGCAGCGCGGCGCGCACTGGTGGCCTGTGCCGCCCTGATGGTCGGCGCCCTCACCCTGACCGCCTGCGGCGGCGACGCCGGCGCCGGGAACGACGGCAAGGGCGGCGATTCCCCCAAGACGTCGACGGCGAAGATCGCGATATCGGCCAAGGACGGTTCGACGGGGGCGTCCATCAACGCCACCGGGGTGAAGGTCAGCGACGGCAAGCTGACCGAGGTGAAGATGACCGTGGCGGGCTCGGGGCAGGCCGTGCCCGGGGCGATATCGGCGGACGGTCACACCTGGAAGCCCGAGCGGCAGCTGGAGCGCGGGACGAAGTACGAGATAAACGCGACCGCGAAGGACCCCGAGGGGCGCACGGCGGCGGCGAACTCCATCTTCACCACCGTCAGCTCGGCGAACAGCTTCATCGGCACCTACACGCCGGACAACGGCGCGACGGTCGGGGTGGGCATGCCCGTGTCGTTCACCTTCGACAAGTCGATCACGGACAAGAAGGCCGTGCAGTCGCACATCACGGTCAACACCAGCAGCGGCCAGCAGGTGGTCGGGCACTGGTTCGGCGACCGGCGGCTGGACTTCCGGCCGCAGGAGTACTGGAAGGCCGGCTCCAAGGTCACGATGAACATCGACCTGGACGGCGTGCAGGGCGCGCAGGGCGTCTACGGCGTGCAGAAGAAGACCGTCTCCTTCACCGTCGGGCGGTCGCAGGTCTCCACGGTCGACGCCAACACGCAGACGATGACGGTCGTGCGGGACGGGCAGACCATCAAGTCGGTGCCGATCTCGGCGGGCAGCCCGGAGCACACCACGTACAACGGGCAGATGGTGATCTCCGAGAAGTTCACGCAGACCCGCATGAACGGCTCGACGGTCGGCTTCGGCGGGGAGTACGACATACCGGACGTGCCGCACGCGATGCGGCTGACGACGTCGGGGACGTTCATCCACGGCAACTACTGGTACAACAAGGGCAACCCGCCGTTCGGCCGATCGGGTACCAGCCACGGCTGCGTCGGCCTCGCGGACGTCCAGGGGGCGCAGGGCGCCACGTCGGCCAAGTGGTTCTACGACAACACGCTCATCGGGGACGTCGTGATCGTGAAGAACTCCCCGGACACCACGGTCGCTCCCGACAACGGCCTCAACGGCTGGAACATGCAGTGGAGCGCCTGGACTGCGGGAAGTGCCGTCTGACCGGCGGTTTTTGACTCAGTGACGGGCCGCGCGGGAACTCTTCGCGCGGCCCGCGCGTTTTCCCGGCGTACGTTTTCTCGGTTCCCGGGCACGATGTCCGGCCGAGGGGCTACGGTATGCACCCACAAGGTGACATGCAGCGACGCCGGGAGAAACCTTGAGCGTTCCGTACGAGACCGAAGCGTACGAACCAGCCGAGTCGCCCGAGTCTCCGGAGGAGCATCTCGCGCGACTCCTCGGCCGTGCCCTGAACTCCTTCGAGCTGCCGGACGAGGTGATACGGCAGCTGGACTGCGCGCTGGCGCACGACAGTTCGCTGCACTCGGCCTACCACAGCTCGGGGCTGCGCCGGGAGACGTACCGGCACACCTGGCTGCTCGCCGACGGCTCGGCGGTCACGCTGTGGGAGCTGGTGCACAACTCCGCTCCGGGCAGCGCGCCGGAGCACGAGGTGTATCTGGACGAGGAGGAGCTGCGGACCGCCGCGGACCGGCTCGGGATGCCGACGGACACCCCGGAGGCGGAACTGCCCGCGCTGATGCGGCTGTGGGCGATCCCCGAGCCCCGGCACGTGTTCGCCTCGGACGACTCGGCGGACCACGCGCGCCGGCTGCTGCGCCGCGCGGAGAACCCCGACCGCCCCGGCGCCGAGACGGCGGCGCTGCTGGCGACGGCGACCGCGCACGAGATCACCCAGGCGTTCGGCAGGCCGGGACGGGCCGGCCGGGCGGGGCTGAGCTACGCGCTGTACGAGCACGCCTTCCTGCTGCCGGACGGCTCCGAGATCTCCCTGTGGGAGGTGGAGCACACCGCCACGCCCGACGGGCGGCACATGTGCGAGGTGTACATGTCGGAGGAGGCGGCCCGGGAGGCGATGGAGCGGCGCGCGGCGCGGCAGGGGTGACGCGGGCGGCCCCGGAGTCCGCCGGGCGCGGGGCCGGCCGGGTGGTGCCGCGGGTCAGCCGTTGGCGAGGTGGCGTACCAGGCCCGCGAAGGCGTCCTGTTCGGCGGGGGTCAGCTCGACGGACTCCCGGGGCGGGCCGACCGGGGACTGGCGCGGCACGGCCGGGAGCGGCACGGTGCGGCGCCGGGCGCCGGCCGCCCCGGCGGCGAGACCCGCGCGGCGCAGCAGGCGCAGCAGGACGCCGGCCCACACGACGGCCGCCACCGCGAGGACGGTCACACCGATCAGCTGGAGAGTCGGGGCGTGCTCAGGCATGCACCCCAGTACACACCACGGTCCGGGACTTCCGCCCCGGACCGTGACGTATCTCGCAGGTGCCGTGAACAACTCACAGCGGTGCAAAGGGACAAGACGCCGTGAAGGGTCGCGGCCGGCGCCGCGCGGTCAGGCGGCCACCGGCTGCCCGGTGTCCTTCCGGGCACCGGCCTGCTCCGCGGCCGGGCCGGTGGTCCCGGACTCGGGGGCCTGCCCGCGCATTCCCTTGAGGAGGACCACCAAGGCCGCAGTGACGCACACCCCGGCCGCGATGGCCACCAGGTACAGCAGCGGGCTGCCGATCAGCGGGACCACGAAGACACCGCCGTGCGGGGCGCGCAGGGTGGCGCCGAAGGCCATCGACAGGGCGCCGGTGAGCGCGCCGCCCGCCATGGCGGACGGGATGACCCGCAGCGGGTCGGCCGCCGCGAACGGGATCGCGCCCTCGGAGATGAAGGACGCGCCCAGCACCCAGGCGGCCTTGCCGTTCTCGCGCTCGGCCGGGGTGAACAGCCGGCCGCGCACGGTGGTGGCCAGGGCCATCGCCAGCGGCGGGACCATGCCGGCCGCCATCACCGCCGCCATGATCCGCATCGCCGAGTCGCTGGGGTCGGTGACGGCGATGCCGGCGGTGGCGAAGGCGTAGGCGACCTTGTTGACCGGGCCGCCCAGGTCGAAGCACATCATCAGGCCGAGCAGGGCGCCGAGCAGGACGGCGTTGCTGCCGGTGAGCCCGCTCAGCCAGTCGGTGAGGCCCTTCTGCGCGGAGGCGATCGGCTTGCCGATGACGACGAGCATCAGGAAGCCGGTGACCGCCGAGGAGAGCAGCGGGATCACCACCACCGGCATGATGCCGCGCAGCACCGCCGGGATACGCACCCGCTGGATCGCCAGCACCACGCCACCGGCGATCAGACCGGCCGCCAGGCCGCCGAGGAAGCCCGCGTCCGCGTCCAGCGCTATCGCGCCGCCCACGAAGCCGGGGACGAGGCCGGGCCGGTCGGCCATGCCGTAGGCGATGTAGCCGGCCAGGACCGGGACGAGGAACTTGAAAGCGACGCCCCCGATCTGGAAGAGCAGCGCGCCCCAGCTGTCGGTCTGCGTCCACACGAAGTGGTCCATGACCGAGGGTGCCTTGTCGACCTGCCAGCCGCCGATCGCGAAGCCGAGGGCGATGAGGAGACCGCCTGCGGCGACGAACGGGACCATGTAGCTGACGCCGGACATCAGCCAGGTGCGGAGCTTGGTGCCGTAGCCCTCCGTGGCGTCGCCCGCGCGTTCGACCGGCGTGCCCGCCGGTGCGTGCGCCGGAGCGCTCGCCTCGCCGCGCGCCGCCTTCTCGCGGACCTCCGCGATGAGTTCGGCGGGGCGGTTGATGCCGGCCTTCACGCCCACGTCGACGGTCGGCTTGCCCGCGAAACGGTCCTTGTCGCGTACGGGGACGTCGTGCGCGAGGATCACGCCGTCCGCCGCCGCGATCACCGCCGGGTCCAGCCGGGCGAAACCGGCCGAGCCCTGCGTCTCGACGACCAGCTCGACCCCCGCCTCCCGGCCCGCGTTCTCCAGGGACTCGGCCGCCATGTAGGTGTGGGCGATGCCGGTGGGGCAGGAGGTGACGGCCACGATCCGGAAGGGCCGGGGCTGGTCCGTGCCGGGGGCGGGGACGGCACCCCCGGCGGCTCCGGCGGCTCCGGCGGCTCCGGCGGCTCCGGCGGCGGGAACACCGGGGGCGCCGGGTGCACCCGGCTCACCGCTCGTACCGGGCTCGTCGGGCGCACCGGGCCCAGCAGACGTACCGGTCCTGGTGGACGTACCCGCCGCGCTCGCCGCGGCCGTCTCCGCCGTGCTGCCCGCTGTGGCTCCGGCGGAGGCCGCCGCCGGAGCCACAGCGGTGTCTTCAGGGGCGTCCGGGACGACACCCGGAGCTTCCTCAGGGGCGCCCGGGACGCCCGCGGCCCGCGCTCCCTCCCCCGCCGGCGGCTCACCGTCCCGGACCAGGGCCCCCGTCGGCGGCTCACCGTCCCGGACCAGGGCCCCCGTCGGCGGCTCGTCGCCCCGGATCAGGGCCGCCGCCGTCTGCGCGGAGTCCGCCGCCCGCAGCGCGGCCGTGAACTCGGCGTTCATCAGCTTGCGGGCGAGGGAGGAGAGGATCGTGAGGTGGGCGTCGTCGGCGCCGGCGGGTGCCGCGATCAGGAAGACGAGGTCGGCCGGGCCGTCCGGGGCGCCGAAGTCGATACCGGCGGCGCTGCGGCCGAAGGCGAGGGTCGGCTCGGTGACATGGGCGCTGCGGCAGTGCGGGATGCCGATGCCGCCGTCGAGCCCGGTCGGCATCTGGGCCTCGCGGGCGGCCACGTCGGCGAGGAAACCCTCCAGGTCGGTCACCCGGCCCCGGGCCACCATGCGTTCGGCGAGGGCGCGGGCCGCCGCCTCCTTGGTGCCGGCGGACAGGTCGAGGTCGACCAGGTCCGCGCCGATCATGTCGCTCATCGCGGGCTCCTTCGCGCGCGTGCCGCCCAGGGGCAGGGGTCGGCGGGTGTGGGGACGGGGGTGCGGTGAGGGGGCGGGGTGGTACGGGGGACGGGACCGGCCCGTCCGCCCGGCGGGCGGGCGCCCGGGCGGGTGCCGTGGCGGCCGAGCGGGATCATCCGACCGGCTCCCTCAGTTCACGGCCGAGCGGGATCATCCGACCGGCTCCCTCAGTTCACGGCCGAGCGGGATCATCCGACCGGCTCCCTCAGTTCACGGCCGAGCGCGGTCATCCGACCGGCTCCGTCAGTTCGCGGCCGAGCGGTATGTCCGCCGTGACGGTCACCGCCGCCGGGTCCAGGTCGGCGGGCGCCGGCATCAGGCTGCCGGGGAGCCGGACCGCGGCGGCGCCGTGGGCGACGGCGGAGGCCAGGGCCTCGGGACCGGTGCCGCCGGCGATGAGGAAGCCGGCCAGGGAGGCGTCCCCGGCGCCGACGTTGCTGCGGACGGCGAACACCCGGGCGCTGCCGAACCAGGCACCGGCGTCCGCCACCAGGAGCTGTCCGTCGGCGCCCAGGCTCGCCAGGACGGCGCGGGCGCCCAGCGCGCGCAGTTCCTCGGCCGCCTTGAGCGCGTCGCCCACGGTGGCCAGTGGGCTGCCGACGGCTTCCGCCAGTTCCCCGGCGTTCGGCTTCACCACGTCGGGCCGGGCGCGCAGCGCCTCCAGGAGGGCGCGCCCCGAGGTGTCCAGCGCGATCCGCGCGCCGGCGGCGTGCGCCCGGGTGACTAGGTCGGCGTACCAGGACGGCGCGAGCCCCCGGGGCAGGCTGCCGCAGCAGGCGATCCAGTCGGCGGCACGGGAGTGCGACCGTACGGTGTCCAGCAGGAGTTCCTGCTCGGCCGCCGACAGTTCCGGTCCGGGCGCGTTGATCTTCGTGAGCACCCCGTCGGCTTCCGCGAGCGCGATGTTGGAGCGGGTGGCGCCGGCGACCGGGACCGGCGCGACCTCGATGCCCTGCGCGTCCAGCAGGCCGGCGACGAGCGCGCCCGGCGCACCGCCCAGGGGCAGTACGGCGAGGGTGCGCCGGCCGGCGGCGGCGACGGCCCGGGAGACGTTCACGCCCTTGCCGCCGGGGTCCACGCGCTCACCGGCGGCGCGGATGACCTCGCCGCGCTCCAGTGCGGGCACCTCGTAGGTGCGGTCGAGGGACGGGTTGGGGGTGACGGTGAGGATCATGCGCGCACTACTTCCGTGCCGCCGCGCTCGATGGCGGCGGCGTCGTCCGGGCTCAGCCCGCTGTCGGTGATCAGCAGGTCCACATCGCCCAGGCCGCCGAAGCGGGCGAAGTGCTCCTGGCCGTGCTTGCCGGAGTCGGCCAGCAGCACCACCCGCCGCGCGGCGCCGACCGCGGCCCGTTTGACCGCCGCCTCGGCGAGGTCGGGGGTGGTCAGCCCGTGCTCGGCGGAGAAGCCGTTGGCGGCGACGAACAGCACGTCGGCGCGGATCTCGCCGTACGCGCGCAGCGCCCAGGCGTCCACGGCGGCGCGCGTGCGGTGCCGTACCCGGCCGCCGACCAGGTGGAGCTGGATGCCCGGGTGGTCGGCGAGCCGGGCGGCGATGGGCAGGCTGTGCGTGACGACGGTGAGGGACGCCTCCAGCGGGACGGTGGCGGCGAGGCGGGCCACCGTCGTACCGGCGTCGAGGATCACCGTGCCCTCGGCGGGCAGTTCGGCGAGGGCCGCCCTGGCGATGCGGTCCTTCTCGTCGGCGGCGGTGGACTCGCGCTCGGCGAGGTCCGGCTCGAAGTCGAAGCGGCCGGCCGGGATGGCACCGCCGTGCACCCGGCGGACCAGACCGGCGCGGTCGAGGGCCTTCAGGTCGCGGCGGATCGTCTCCGCGGTGACCTGGAACGCCTCGGCCAGCGACAGCACGTCCACCCGGCCGCCGTCCCGGGCGAGCCGGAGGATCTCCTGCTGCCGCTCCGGTGCGTACATGTCCGTTCGCCTCCGCCTCGTGCCCGAACGTGTGGTTTCTCAGGGAGGCTACGTCTGGATATCCGGAAAGTAAACAGGCTCGGACTTCAATCGGGCATGAACGGACTTCCGGCCGGACCCGGTCGCGTGCGGGCGTACGACGAGGGGCCCGGCACCTCTCCGGTGCCGGGCCCCTCGTCGTACGCGGTCAGCCCGCCGGCTGCGGCTCGGGCTCCCGTTCCGGCGCCGGCGTCTCCTCCGCCGGCGTCTCCTCCCCCGCGCCCTCCACGTGCTGGGCCGGGCGCTTCGGCAGGGCGCACATCAGCAGGAAGATCGCGCCCATGATCCCGGCGACGTACCACAGCGCGTGCTGGAAGGCGTGCACGAAGGCCGGGCCGACCTGGGCGGCGGCGAGCCGGTCGCCGATCTGCCCGTAGAAGACCACCGACACCAGCCCCAGCCCGAGCGCGTTGCCCATCTGCTGCACGGTGTTGATCAGCCCGGACGCGGAACCGGCGTGCTCGCGCGGCACCTCGGAGAGCACCGCGTCGGTCAGCGGGGCGACGATCAGGCCCATGCCGAGACCCATCACGACCAGCGGCAGGGCCATCTGCCAGGAGGCGATGGCGAGGCCGTAGTGGTCGGCCTCCCACAGGTAGAGCAGCACGCCCGCGCCCATCACCAGCGCGCCCGTCTGGAGCACCTTGCGGCCGAACCGCGGAACCAGTCGCTGCACCGACAGCCCGGCCGCCGTGGACACCGCGAGCGAGAACGGCACCCCGGTCAGCCCGGCCCGCAGCGGGCTCCAGCCCAGGCCGATCTGCATGTACAGCGTCCAGACCAGGAAGAAGATGCCGAGCGCGACCCCGAACACGGTCTGTACGGCGATACCGGCGGCGAAGCTCTTCACCCGGAACAGCGACAGCTCGACCAGCGGGGAGCCGTCCCGCGCCGCCTTGCGCCGCTCGTACGCCACCAGGGCCGCGAAGACGAGGAGGGCGCCGGCCATCGAGAGGTACCCCCACAGCGGCCAGCCCAGCTCGCGCCCGCGGGTCAGCGGGTAGAGCAGCATGAGCAGGCCCAGCGTGACCAGGGCGACCCCGACGAGGTCCAGCTTCAGCGCCTTCGGGGCACGGGACTCGGTGATGAACCGGCGGCCCAGCAGCCAGGCGAGCACGCCGACGGGCAGGTTGATGAGGAAGATGGGCCGCCATTCGAGGCCGAACAGGTTCCACTCCGTCAGCAGCGCGCCGAGCAGCGGGCCGGACACCGCACCGAGGCCGACGATCGCGCCGAACAGGCCGAAGACCTTGCCGCGTTCGTGGGCGGGGAAGGTGGCGTGCACGATCGACAGCACCTGCGGCACCATCAGCGCGGCCATGCCGCCCTGGAGGAAGCGGGAGGCGACGAGCATCTCCGGGTTCGCCGCGAAGCCGCACAGGGCGGAGGCGAGGGTGAAGCCGCCGATGCCGGCGAGGAACACCCGCTTGCGGCCGTGGATGTCGCCGAGCCGGCCGCCGGTGATCAGGCCGGCGGCGAAGGCGAGGGCGTAGCCGGCGGTTATCCACTGGATCTGGCCCACCGAGGCGTGTTCGTTCCGCTGGATGGACGGGATGGCGATGTTGACGATCGTCACGTCCACGAGGTCCATGAAGGCCGCGGTCATGACGATGGCCAGGGCCAGCCAGCGGGTTCGGTCGTGAGGTGGGGCGGAGAGCGCCGTCGGAGTGGTCATGAGGGGAAACCTAGGGCACCTATAGGTCAGCTCTTGACCTATAGGTGCGGCATGCTCACAGCCATGACGACCGACACGCCCGCCCGGCTGCTTCAGCTGCTGTCCCTGCTCCAGACGCCCCGGGAGTGGCCCGGGGGTGAGCTGGCCGACCGGCTGGGGGTGTCCCGGCGGACCGTGCGGCGGGATGTGGACCGGCTGCGGGAGCTCGGGTATCCGGTGCAGGCGACGCGGGGCGCGGACGGCGGGTACCGGCTGGTCGCGGGCAAGGCGATGCCACCGCTGGTGCTGGACGACGAGGAGGCCGTGGCGATCGCGGTGGGGCTGCGGGCCGGTGCCGGGCACGCCATCGAGGGGGTGGACGAGGCGGCCGTACGGGCGCTGGCCAAGCTGGAGCAGGTGCTGCCGTCCCGGCTGCGCCACCGGGTGTCCACGCTCCAGGCCGCGACGACACCGCTGACCCTCGGCGACGGGCCGGGCATCGCGCCGGAGACGCTGACCGTGATGGCGTCCACGGTGGCGGGGCACGAACGGCTGCGGTTCGCCTACCGCGACAAGGACGGCAGCGCCTCCCGCCGGCTGACCGAGCCGCACCGGCTGGTGTCGACGGGACGGCGCTGGTACCTGGTGGCCTACGACGTCGACCGGGCGGACTGGCGCACCTTCCGGGTGGACCGGGTGAGCGAACCGCTCGCGACCGGCGTCCGGTTCGCGCCGCGGGAACCGCCGACGGGGAGCGCCGCCGAGTACCTGCGGCAGTCCATCCACGGGCGCCAGGAGACGTACGCCTTCGAGGTGCGGTTCGCCGCGCCCGCGGAACAGGTCTCCGCGCGCCTTCCCGCCTGGCTCGGGGTGCCCGAGGACGACGGCACGGGCGGCTGCGTCCTGCGGGGCACCACGGGCGACCCCATGGAGTGGCTGGCGGTCCGGCTGGCGATGACGGAGGTGGAGTTCGCGGTGCGCGGGCCGGGCGGACTGGCGGAGTGCGTACGACGGTTGGGCGACCGCCTGACCAGGGCGGCGAACGCCGGGCCGGAAGGGCCGTACGGAACCTAGGAGACCTAGGGGATCTCAGGGGCGCAAGGCGGGTTCCCGAGCCACTCGAAGTCCCGTAGCGCGCGCAGGTTGCGTACGGCCAGGCTCGCCGGGCCCTCGGGGCCGGTGGGGCGGGCCGCCGTTCCGGCCCAGGACTCCACGGCGACGCGTACGGCGGCCCCGGCCACGGCCGCCGCGAACCGGAGCCGCGGGGTGAGCGCCGGGCCCTGGGTGCCGCGCTCCGCGCCGGACCCTGCCGGTTCCGGGCTGCCGCACTCCACGCCGCCGGGCCGCGCCGGAGCCGGGGCGCCCTGGGGCGCCGGTGCCGTCGGGCCGCTCTCCCGGGCCGCGAGGATCTCCGCCAGCGCGCCCTCCGACGACAGGCACACCTCCGCCCAGACCTTGCGCAGGGCCGGACTGGTGTCGGCCAGGCGGACCAGGGTGCGCAGCCACTCCCAGGACGCGGCGGAGACGCCGAGGCCGGGGGTGAGGGTGTGGCGGACGGCGTGTTCCAGGGCCTGCGGGACGGGCAGGCCGGCCGGGGCCGTGCGGACCGCCTCGATCCAGCGCCGGGCTCCGGCGGCGTAGAGGGGGGCGACCGCCTCCTCCTTGGTGGCGAAATAGCGGTAGAACGTGCGCGGGGCGATGCCCGCGGCCTGGGCGATGTCCTCGGCGCGGGTCGCCCGCAGGCCCTGCCGGACGAAGAGGGCCGCCGCCGCCCGGGCGATCTCCATCCGTGTCTCGGCCTTCCGGCGTTCGGTGAGGGACACCGGCGCGGAGACGGAAAACGGCTGGTGGGCGGGGGTTTGGGTGGTGCTCATGCCCGGCAGGCTATGCCCGTGTGGCAGAATCTGCCATCCGGCGGTCCACCCCGGGGTTCAGGTACGGGGTGGGCCGCCGTTCCAGTACCCGGGGCCCTCGCGGGACGCGGAAGCTCCCAGGCACGGACAGCACCTCGTCGGACGAACCGGAAAACGGACAGACCCGGAAAACAGACCCCGGAAAAGAGGGAGGCCGGGCTCCGACGCCCGGGGGGGGATAGGCGCCGAAGCCCGGCTCGGGAGGTCCCGGCGCCGGGGGGGTTCGCGTCGGGACGTGGCTTCTCGTGGGGCGGCCGGCGTCGTCGTCGGCCAGGGATCGCGATGTGGGGGTGTGGGGAGTGCGGCCCCGGACCCGCTTGCGGGCCCGGAAGGGTTGTTCCCTCGGGCCCGGCCGTTGAAGCGACGGGACCGCGCCATGTTTGCGCCGTCTTTCGCCACCCGCACCACCCGGCGCGCGCACCGCGTCACGCGGTGCGCCCCGGAACGCTTCCCCTACGGGGCGGGCCCCGGGGCCCGCCGTCACGCCGCCGCGTCGAACCCCGTGTCGCGGGCCAGCTTCTTCAGCTCCAGCAGCGCGTGCTTCTCGATCTGCCGGATCCGCTCACGGGTCAGTCCGTGCTCCTTGCCGACCTCGGTCAGGGTGCGCTCGCGGCCGTCCTCGATGCCGTACCGCATCTTGATGATGGAGGCCGTGCGCTGGTCCAGGCGGCCGATCAGGTCGTCCAGTTCCTCACTGCGCAGCAGGGTGAGGACCGACTGCTCCGGGGAGACCGCCGAGGTGTCCTCCAGCAGGTCGCCGAACTGGGTCTCGCCCTCGTCGTCCACCGACATGTTCAGCGAGACCGGGTCGCGGGCCCAGTCCAGGACATCGACGACGCGCTCCGGCGTCGAGCCCAGCTCGGCGGCGACCTCCGCGGGCTCCGGGTCACGGCCGTGCTCGCGGTTGAACTCGCGCTGGACCCGGCGGATGCGGCCCAGCTCCTCCACCAGGTGGACGGGGAGCCGGATCGTGCGGGACTGGTCGGCGATGGAGCGGGTGATGGCCTGACGGATCCACCAGGTGGCGTACGTCGAGAACTTGAAGCCCTTGCGGTAGTCGAACTTCTCCACGGCGCGCACCAGGCCGGCGTTGCCCTCCTGGATCAGGTCCAGCAGGGGCAGGCCGCTGCGCGGGTAGCGCCGGGCGACCGCGACGACCAGGCGGAGGTTGGAGCGGATGAAGACATCCTTGGCGCGCTCACCGGCGGCCACCAGGGCCTCAAGCTCCTCGCGGGTGGCGTCCGTGCGGGACTCCTCCTCGCCGTCGAGCACCTGCTGCGCGAAGACACCCGCCTCGATGGTCTGGGACAGCTCGACTTCCTTGGCGGCGTCGAGCAGCGGCGTACGCGCGATCTCGTCCAGGTACATGCCGACCAGGTCGCGGTCTGCGATCTCGCCGCCATGAGCGCGAACACTGCTTGCCGAGTCGGCCGTCTCGCCGGTGGCGGACTGACGACGGGCGACGGCACGGGTTGCCATGCGTGCTCCCTTGCGATGGTGGTCGGGCGGGTGGTCCTGCGAACGCGCGGCACTGAAGGGGCTGTCTCTGGGACTCTCTCCGAGTGCCCTGCATCCGAGGGAAACAACGACTGGAATCAGGACAGAATTCCCAACCCGGCCCGCGATTTTTCTGATCATGCAGTACCCTGTCCGCCACACGGGGAGGCGAGATGCCGCCGGAAGATGCCGAAGTCCAGGTCAGGCCGGGAATCGAGGGGGACCTCGACGCCCTGACGGCGATCTACAACCACTACGTCCGTGAGACGGCCATCACATTCGACACCGCGGTGTTCACTCCCGCGGAGCGCCGCCCCTGGCTGCTCTCCCACCCTGAAGACGGCCCGCACCGGCTGATGGTTGCCGAGGACGCCCGCTCACGGCGGATCCTGGGCTACGCCACCTCCAGCCCCTACCGGCCGAAGCCGGCGTACGGCACGTCCGTGGAGACCTCGGTGTACGTCGCCCCCGAAGCGGGCCGGCGCGGCATCGGCACGCTGCTCTACGACGCCCTGTTCAAGGCCCTGGCCGGACAGGACGTCCACCGCGCCTACGCGGGGATCGCCCAGCCCAACGAGCCCTCCGAGCGGCTGCACGCCCGCTTCGGCTTCCGGCACGTGGGCACGTTCCACGAGGTCGGCCGCAAGTTCGGCCGCTACTGGGACGTGGCCTGGTACGAGAAGGAACTCTGAGCGGGGCGCTCCACCCGGGGCCGCTTCTCATCCGAACTGCACGGACCGCTTCGCCATTCCCATCCAGAACCCGTCGATCACCGACTTCTGTTCATCCAGTTCGCCGCCGGCCTCCGCCGCGCCCATGGTGACGAAGAGCGGGGCGAAGTGTTCGGTGCGCGGATGGGCGTAGCGGCCGGCCGGGGCCTTGTCCTGGAAGTCGAGCAGGGCGTCCCAGTCGCGGGCTTCCAGGGCGCGCCGGCCCCAGTCGTCGAACTCCGCCGACCAGCTCGGCACGCCCGGTCCGGTGTGCCGCAGGGCGGCGAGGTTGTGGGTGAAGAAGCCGGAGCCGACGATCAGCACGCCCTCGTCGCGCAGCGTGGCGAGCCTGCGGCCGAGGTCCATCAGGCGGACCGGGTCGAGGGTGGGCAGGGAGATCTGCAGGACGGGGATGTCGGCGTCCGGGTACATCTCGACGAGCGGGACGTAGGCGCCGTGGTCGAGGCCCCGGTCGGGGATGTCCTGTACGGGGAGCCCGGGGGCGCGCAACAGCTTGCGGACGGAGTCGGCGAGCGCGGGGGCGCCCGGAGCGGCGTAGCGGACCGTGTAGTAACGCTCGGGGAAGCCCCAGAAGTCGTAGACGAGCGGGACGGTCTCGACCGCACCGAGGGCGAGCGGGGCCTCCTCCCAGTGGGCGGAGACCATGAGGACGGCGCGGGGACGGGGCAGGGCGGCGGCCCAGGCGGCGAGCTGGCCGGGCCAGACCGGGTCGTCGGCGAGCGGCGGGGCGCCGTGGCTGAGGTACAGGGCGGGCATGCGCTCGTGGGCGGTGGCGGACATCGAGGCGGCTCCCGGGGATCTGAACCCTGCTTGAACTCTAAAGTTTCAGCCCGGAACCCTACCCGTCGCTTGTTCAAGTTTCAAGAAGCCGCCTCGTAGAGTGGATACATGAACAAGGCACCGGACTCCGCCGCAGGGCCCCGCTGGCTGACCGCCGAGGAACAGTACGTCTGGCGCGCCTACCTGCACGCCACCACCCTCCTGGAGGACCACCTCGACCGGCAGCTCCAGCGCGACGCGGGGATGCCGCACGTCTACTACGGCCTGCTCGTCGTCCTCGCCGAGGCACCGCGCCGCCGGCTGCGGATGACCGAGCTGGCGATGCACGCGAAGATCACCCGGTCCCGGCTCTCGCACGCCATCGCCCGGCTGGAGAAGAACGGCTGGGTCCGCCGGGAGGACTGCCCCGCCGACAAGCGCGGCCAGTTCGCCGTGCTCACCGACGAGGGCGCCGAGGTGCTGCGGCGCACCGCGCCCGGCCATGTGGCCGCCGTGCGCCAGGCGCTGTTCGACCGGCTGAGCCCGGAACAGCAGAAGGCCCTCGGCGAGATCATGGAGATCGTCGCCGAGGGCCTCCAGCCCAAGGAAGCGGGTGCGGACCTGCCCTGGCTCCGCTAGCTAGCTCCGGGCGGTCAGTGGGCCACCACCGGCACCGGGACCTCGTCCTCCGCGCCCTCGCCGGTCATCACGGCGGTCGCGTTCGGACGGCCGGCGTTGACGAAGGTGAAGGCGATCAGCGAGGCCAGCGCGAGGATGCCGACGGCGACCCAGATCGCGGCCGTGTAGCCGTGGACCATGCCCTGGAGCCCCACCAGCTGCTGCTGGGGCTTGCCGGTGGCGCCGGCGAGGTGGTCCTTGACGTACGAGGTGGTCGCCGAGGAGGCGATCGTGTTCAGCAGGGCGGTGCCGATCGCGCCGCCCACCTGCTGCGAGGTGTTGACCATCGCGGAGGCGACACCGGCGTCCCGGGGCTGGACGCCCTGCGTGGCCAGGGACATCGCCGGCATGAACGCCGTACCCATGCCGAGGCCGAGCAGCAGCATGGCGGGCAGCAGCAGCGCCGGGTACGAGGAGTCGATCTCCAGCTGGGTCAGCAGCAGCATGCCGACGCCGGCGACCAGGAAGCCCGGGCCCATCAGCAGCCGGGCCGGCAGCCGGGTCATCAGCCGGGTGCCGATCTGGGTGGAGCCGGTGATCATGCCGACCACCATCGGCAGGAAGGCGAAACCGGTCTTGACCGGCGAGTAGCCCTTCACGATCTGCAGGTAGTAGGTCAGGAAGAGGAACAGGCCGAACATGCCGATGATCGCGAGACCCAGCGAGAGGTAGATACCGCCGCGGTTGCGGTCGGTCACCACGCGCAGCGGCAGCAGCGGGGCCTTGACCTTGGCCTCGACCAGCACGAACGCGAGCAGCAGCACGACGGACGCGACGAACATCGCCACGGTCACCGTGTCGCTCCAGCCGTCGGACTCGGCGCGGGTGAAGCCGTAGACGAGCGCCACCAGGCCGAGGGTGGAGAGCAGGACGCCCGGGATGTCGAGCGGGTTGCGGTTGCGGCCGCCCTCCGGCTCACGGACGACGAAGTAGGCGCCGGCCGCGGCGACCACGGCGAACGGGACGTTCACGAAGAAGGTCCAGCGCCAGTTCAGGTACTCGGTGAGGAAGCCGCCGAGGATCAGGCCGACGGCACCGCCGCCGCCCGCGATGGCGCCGTAGATGCCGAACGCCTTGGCGCGCTCCCTGGCGTCGGTGAACATCACGGCGAGCAGGGACAGCGCGGCCGGGGCGAGCAGCGCGCCGAAGACACCCTGCAGGGCGCGGGCGCCGAACATCAGCGGGCCGGTGGTGGCGGCGCCGCCGAGCGCGGAGGCGACGGCGAAGCCGGCCAGGCCGAGCACGAAGGTGCGCTTGCGGCCCCACAGGTCGGCGACCCGGCCGCCGAACAGCAGCAGACCGCCGAAGGCGAGCGCGTAGGCCGTGATCACCCACTGCTTGTTGCCGTCGGATATGCCCAGGTCCTCCTGGGCGGCGGGCAGGGCGATGTTCACGATGGTGGCGTCCAGGACGACCATCAGCTGGGCGAGCGCGATGAAGACGAGCGCCTTCCAGCGGTTGGCGTCACCGCTCGGGGCGGCGCGGCCGGCAGCCTTGCGGGCTGTTTCGGACATGGAGATACCCACTTCAGGACTTCGAAGCCGTGGAACTCAGGGCTTGGTGACGGACGGCGTGGAGAGGGTCGGCGTGGCGAAAAATGCTGAGAAAACGGAGTAAGACGGAACAGTGAACAGGAAGGGAACGGCCGTACGAACCGCCGTACTGTCGGTAGACCGGGCGCGGGAGCTGAACTGATCGGTCAGACGGCGCGCAGCTCCTTGATGCTGAGGGACCGACCCGGCAGGACGGAACGGGCGGGGGCCCGCAGGCCGTCGAGGAACAACTGCAGCAGGCGGTGGACGAAGCGGTCGCCGCGCGGGCAGTCCGTGCCGGCCGGGGGCCGGCTCAGCTGGCCCGCGGCGATCATCAGATCTCCCACGCCGACGTCCGGCCGGAGCTGCCCGGCCGCCTTGGCCCGGCCCATGAGCTCCTCGATGAGCCGCTCGACGCGCTCACGGGAGGCCACCAGGTCGGGGTGGTGCTGGTCGAAGGTGCCGGACACCATGGGGCACAGCGCACCGATCCGCTCGTCGACGGCGGCGTGCACGAAGTGCTCCAGGGCGGTGAAGGCGTCCCCACTCTCCGCGAGGGCCAGCTCGGCCGCCGCGGCCGTGCGGTCCATGACGGAGCAGACGACCTCGCGCACGAGGGCGTCCCGGTCGGGGAAGTTGCGGTACACCGTGGCGTTGCCGACGCCGGCCCGGCGGGCGATCTCGTCGATCGGCACCTCCGGGCCGTGCTCGACGAGCATCTCCCGGGCGGCGCCGACGATCCGCTCCCGGTTGCGCAGGGCGTCGGCGCGCGGCCGGGTCGCCTTGCGCTCGGCGGGGGCGGTGGCGGCGGACACGGCGTACTCCTTGGTTCGAGGGGGCGATCCGGGGAAGGACTCCCCATTTCGCTCGGACACAGGGCTAAACGGGGAAAGCGTCCCCGGTTATTTCCCACCCAGCCCGAGAATGGCTGTGACCTGGGACACAATCACCGTCCGCCGGGTTTCACCCGCTCGCGGACCCGGTTTCCCCCCATCGGTCTCCCCCAGCGCGCGCCCGCCGCCCCGCCGCCCCAGGGTGAGCGCAAGGGTGCAGCCGACACACCGGTGGCTGCCGTGGCGCGAAAGGTCCCTGCATGCAGCCGCAGCCGCAGCCCCGCCGCCGCATACGCCCGCGCCGGGTGGCCGCCCTGACCCTGGTGAGCGCGCTGACCCTCGCGGTCGGCACCTCGGCCGGGAGCGGACACCTGACGGCGCCCACCGCCGCCGGACCCCTCGGACCGGCCCGCTCCTCCGCGCTCCTGCCCTGCATGATCCGTGGCGGTCTGGACGTGCAGATGACCGAGGGCCTGCCCACCCCGCCCGGCTACTCCCGCTCCACCGGCACCGTCCACGCCCTGACCCTGATGGTCGACTTCCCCGACGCGCCCGGCGAGGGCGACGCGATGGACCGCTTCCACGAGTTCTTCCCGCGCACCCAGGACTGGTTCCACACCGCGTCGTACGGCCGCCTCGACTACCGTCCCGAGACCCCCGTCACCACCTGGCTGCGCATGCCGAAGCCCTTCCAGGAGTACGGCATAGAGCGCGGCGCGCCCTTCGACCCCGGCTACCGCAGCCTGGTGCAGGACCTCGTGGCCGCCGCCGACCCGGCCGTGGACTTCCGCGACTACGACCTGCTGAACGTGCTCGTCACCCCGAACGCCGGCCCCTCCGCCCTGGACACCGTGCTGTCCGTGACCTTCGCCGGCAACGACGACGCCCCGGTGGCCGACGGCGTGCGCATCTCCAACGCCTCCTTCGTCTACTCCCGCCAGGACGACGGCTCCGGGTCCTACGACCGCACCGGCTACCGGGTGCTGCCGCACGAGAACGGCCACACCTTCGGCCTGCCCGACCTGTACACGCAGGACGGCGGGGGCGCGGTCGGGCACTGGGACATCATGAGCGAGGACTGGGGGGCCAACAACGACCTGCTCGGCTGGCACAAGTGGAAACTGGGCTGGCTGGACGGCGGGCAGGTGGGCTGCGCGGCGGCACCGGGCAGCGTCGAGTTCACCCTCTCCCCGCTGTACCAGCAGGGCGGCGGCAAGCTGGTCCTCATCCCCGTCACCGCGCGCACCACCTACGCGCTGGAGGTCCGCGCCCAGGGCGGCAACGACGAGGCGGTGTGCCGCCCCGGGGTGCTCGTCTACCGGATCGACGCGGCGGTGGACACCGGCCGCGGCCCGGTCACCGTCTTCGACAGCCACCGCGGCAGCGGCGGCTGCACCCGCAGCCCCAACGTCCACGCGGAACTCTCCGACGCCCCGTTCGCCCCCGGCGAGACCTTCGAGGACCCGCGGCACGGCATCAGCGTGCGGGTGGTCTCGACCGACGCGGAGGGCAATCACCGGGTCCGGGTGAGCCGGGGCGGCGGGGTGGTGCGGGTGGCGGACGAGTCCTGAGGGGGCGCGGGCGGTGCCCGCCCGGTTTACCGTAGGCGTGCCCCGACGCCGTACCGGAGAGACGATGCCCGCGATGACCGCAGTGGACGCCGACGCCCCCACCGGGGCCGGGATGCCGGCGGAGGCGGTCGGGCCGCTGGTGCGCGGGGTCGGGGTGCTGCGCCGGCTGGCCGAGGCGGGCGGCACACTCAGCCCGAGCGCGCTGGAACGGGCCACCGGACTCGCCCGCTCCACGGTGGACCGGATCACCGCGACCCTGGCCCGCATGGACTACGTACGCCTCGACGGCCGGGACGTCGTCCTCACCCCCGGCGTGCTGGAGCTGGGCAACGCCTACCTGGCCGCGCTGCGGCTGCCCGCCCTGCTCGGCGCGCGCGCCGACGCCCTCGCCGACGAGCTGGACGAGTCGGTGTCGCTGGCGGTCGCCGACCGCGACGGCATCCGCTTCATCCACCAGGCCACCCGCCGCCGGGCGCTGTCCGTCAGCTTCCGCATCGGCGACCTGCTGCCGGCCGAACGGACCGCGCCCGGCGCGCTGTTCGCCACCGAGTGGACGGAGCGGGACTGGGCCCGCTGGCGGACCCGCCGGGCCGAGGACCCGCGGGACACGGCGTTCCCGGCCGTCCCCCCGCGCCCGGAACCCGCCCACGGCACCGCCCATGCCACCGCCGACGCCGTGGCCGCGGCCTTCGCGGACCGGGTACGGGCGGCCCGCCGGGACGGCTGGGCCCTGGACGACCAGCTGATCGAGCCGGGCCTGGTCGCGGTGTCCGCCCCGGTGCGCGACCCCTGCACCGGCCGCGTGGCCTGCGTGGCGAGCGTGGTCAGCCACACCAGCAGGCACCCGGCGGCGGAGCTGCCCGCCACCCTGCTGCCCCGGCTGCGTACGGCGGTGGAGGCGATGGAGGCCGACCTGCGCACCGCGCCCCCACCCGAGCCGGGACCCGCGCCCGCCGGCCTCGCGACCTGGACCACGGCCTCCAAGCAGGAACTCGGCCGGGACTTCGTGGAGTCGCTGGCCCGGGGCCTGACGGTGCTGACCGCGTTCGGCGAGGGACGCCCGGCGCTGTCCCTGACCGACGTGGCCCGGGCGACCGGCCTGTCCCGGGCGACCGCCCGCCGGGCGCTGCTCACCCACGAGCACCTGGGCCTGGTGACCGCCGCCGCGCACGACGACCGCGCCTTCACCCTCACCCCGCGCGTCCTGGACCTGGGCTTCCCGCCGCTGGCCCGGACGACGCTGCCCCGCCTGGCTCAACCGCATCTGCGGGCGCTGGCGGACCGGGTGCGCGAGCCGGCGGCACTGGCGGTGCTGACCGCCGACGGCACGGAGGTCCAGTACACGGCGGGCGCGGACACGAGCGGTGTCCTGACCGTACGCATACCGGTGGGCGCGCGCCTGCCCGCCGCCGCGACCTCACTGGGCCGCGTCCTCCTGGCGGACACGGACGGTCCCCTGCCCCCGGAACTGGCCGAGGTCAAAGCCCAGGGGTACGCCCTGGCCGACGAAGAACTGGAGTCGGGCCTGCGCTCGGTCGCCGTACCGGTCCGGGACCGCACGGGCCGCGCGGTCGCCGCCGTGAACGTGGCCACGCACGCCGCCCGCCGCACCCTGGAGGACTGCGTCCACCACCTCCTGCCCGCGCTCCGCGCGACGGCGGACGACATCCAGCGGGACCTCCGCCGGGCGTCCCGCTTCACCAAGGTCCCTACGACCTGACGTTCGCCTACGCCCCGACTCCCACTCCGCGCGTCTTCCGCCGGGCACGGGCTCGCAGAAGCACCCCGAGGGCGGCCACCGGTGACGGACCCACCGAACCGCGCAGCACCCGCGGGCCACGGGCCCGTACGGCCGTGGCGGTCAGCAGCTCCACCTCGACCAGCGCCTCCAGCAACGGCCGGCTGGACGCCGGGACGAGACCGGACACCGCCCGGGCCTGCCGCAGGGCGGCCTCCGCCAGCCCGGTCTGGTGCCGGACCAGCTCCCGCACCCCGGGCACCGCCCGCCCGGCCACCAGGTCCTCCCTCCGCACCGAGAACCGCTCCAGCGTCTCGTCCGGAATCCCCAGCCGACCCTCGGCCAGGTCCTCGGCGATGTCGTTGACGAAGTCGAGCCGCTGACTGCCGTCGATGAACGTCCGGCAGGCGGCGCGATAGGGGCCGTCCCCGGCGTCCGGGCCCAGCAGACAGGCGACCAGCATGAAGGCGGGCAGGGAGTAGGCGTCCACGTAGGCCTGGTAGTCGTCCTCATCGGCGAACCCGGCGAACTCCAGCTCGGCCGGCGCGGAGACCAGGTACTCGTCCAGTACCGCGCGCAGCCGCGGATGGACGGCAACGGTATGGACGAGCGCCCGCAGCAGCGGATCATCCCCGCGCCCCGTCTCCAACGCCGTCCGCACCCGCCGCTCCCAGGCCGCCCACCGCTCCGCCCGGTGCGCTCGCGATCCGGTGTCCAGGAGGTTGTCCCCGTGGTGCATGACGGCGGTCGCCACGACGACGTGGGGCAGCAGCGCCCCCGGCAACAGCGTCCGGGCCGCGAGATGGGAGGTCCGCCGGCCCCGCGCGACCAGCTCCCGCTGCACCCCGTAGTCCCGCCGCAACCCCGGCTCCAGCACACCGGCGGCATCCAGCCCACGCTTCCACCCACTCACGGGCCCCCACCCTAACGACGCCCCGACAAGACCCGCCCCTCGCCCGACCGGACCCCCGGTACACCGAGCACACCACCCGCTACACTGACGACGGCGACCCGACCCTCACCGGTCGATCACCACCCGGCCTTCGTAGCTCAGGGGATAGAGCACCGCTCTCCTAAAGCGGGTGTCGCAGGTTCGAATCCTGCCGGGGGCACAGAGAGAAGGGCCGGCTCAGGAGGGGTTTCCTCCCAGGCCGGCCCTTCGTCGTGTCCGGGGTTGTGCCGCACGCGTGCCACTGATGCCACGCGGATGCCACATCTCCCAAGGAGCGCCCCGGACAATCAGTGACCGCACCCGTGCTTGGTGGCTACTCAGTAATCGCTCGCCACTACGACGTAGAGGCACGCGACGACCGCGACCACACAGAGAACGGCGATGGCGATCAGCACACAACCGAGCGCTCCTGTAGTCCAGGCGATCGCTGACCAGCCGGACCGTGTCGCCCGTTCGGCCCGCTGAACTGCTTCGTGGTAATCACTGTCGTCGTACCAGCCGCGATCAGCCATGATTCCCCCTCTGCTGGACCCTACAGTCCGGCTGTCTCGCCGTAGACCGGCGGTGCCCGGCCCATAGGGAAGGCGGTGGCACGATCACCCCCTTTCATCTAGGCGGGAGCGTTTCCTCCACTCTTGCGGATCATGGCCCCGAGCCGGTCCGCGATGGCCCGGTCACGGTCACTGGTCATGTGCTGATAGATCAGCGCGGCCCGGGAGCTGCTGTGCCCCATCCTCGTCATCAACTCCGCGTGCTGGCCCCGGCCGTCGAGGCCAGCGTGTTGCTCGTGTGCCGCAGATCGTGGAAGTGCAGCTCGTCCGTGACGCCCGCGGCCTTCCGTGCCTTCACCCAGTCGTCGCGGAAGTTGCTCCGCCGTAGTTGCCCACCCTGCGGCCCGACGAAGACGTGCCCGTCGCGTCCGGGAGCGGCGAAGTGCTCCAAGTGCTGCGTGACCGCGTCGAGCAGTTCGGCCGGGAAGGAGACGGAGCGCACCCCGGCCGCGGATCTCGGCGCCTTGTCGAAGAGCCGGCCGTCCTGCAGCTCGGCTTGCGCGCGGCGCACGGGGACGGTCAGCCCTTCCAGGTCGACATCCCGTGGCCGCAGGGCCGCCAGCTCCCCGAACCGCAGGGTGGTGAAGGCCGCCAGGAGCACGAGCAGCCGGTAGAGCGGCGCGATGGAGTCGGCGACGGCGAAGACCTCCGCCACCGTGAGGACTGGCCGTTCGGGCACGTCGTAGCGGTCCGCGCCCTCCGGAAGTTGCGGGCCCGCAGCGGCCCGCCCTGTGGCGCGGTGAAGAGGAGTCCGTCCTCGTCCCGTCCCTCGACATGGGGCTTCAACTCCCCGGCCAGGAACCGCGGGATCGGCACCGACCGGCGCTCGTGGTTCTTGGGAGTGCCTAGGTAGAGCCTGCCGTTGTCCTCGACGTACGCCTCGACGATGTGGGTACGGCAGGCGTCCAGGTCGACGCGTCCCACCTTCAACGCCGACGCCTCGCCCCAGCGCAGCCCCGTATAGGCCAGCAGCAGGATGAAGACCCGGTAGACGCCGGCCGCGTCGGCGAGTGCGTCGACCTCATGGCATTTCGCCACCGGTCCCGCTCGTCGAGAAGACAGCGATGCGAAGTCAGCGTTGTCACACGCCGACCCGTACGCTACCGTGCCATGCGTAGGAGTGTCACAATTCCCGGGGGGGGCAAGTGGCGACGACTAAGCAGTTGATCTGTTTAGCAAATTCCCGGAAGCATCGCGGACGCTGTATCGCGGGTATCGACATCAAGTCGAACACATGGATCCGGCCCATAAGCAGCCGACCAGGCCACGAAGTCTCGGAATCAGAGCGGACATACCGAAACGGCGCGGAGCCACGCGTTCTTGATGTCATATCAATGCGGCTTCTCCGGCAACGACAGTTCGGATACCAAAGCGAGAACTGGATCCTTGATTCCAGCGTCCGGTGGACGAAGCTGACACGGATTGAATGGGACGATCTGTATCGCATAGAACAGCGCCCCATGCAGTTATGGATCAACAGCGGAGACAGCACAGCAAGAGGCTTGAACGATCGAATTCCAGTAGAGCGCGAGGGGGAAATAACCGACTCCCTCAAGCTCATACGAGTCGACTCCTTAAAAATAACGGTGGGTCGACCTTATGACGCCAATAGAGACCTCGATGTGCGGGCCGAATTCCACCATGCGGGATCGGATTACATTTTGAAAGTAACCGACTCCGTCTACGAAGAAAAGTTCAGAAAGCGGGGCATAGGCACGTACAGGCTGGCCGAATCCTTCCTGACGGTGAGCTTGGGCGAGGAATTCAAGGGGTATCTCTACAAGATGGTGGCAGGTATAATTGAACGCCGCCAGGCGAACGTAGGTAGCAGGTGGATATCAGCACGATAATGACCATCGGTCATTCCACGCACGATTTTGCGGCGTTCATCGAATTGCTGCAAAAGAACCAGGTCACGGCTGTCGCTGACGTCCGATCGGCTCCCGCCAGCCAGTTCGCACCACAGTTCAACAGGAGATCGCTCGATCCCGGCTTGCACGCGTCGGGCCTGAAGTACGTTTTCTTGGGTAAGGAACTCGGTGCGCGCACAGAGGACACCACTTGCTATGTGGACGGACGAGTACAATACAGTCGCCTCGCACAGACGCATGCGTTCGCCAGCGGCATTGAGCGCCTGATCAAGGGGGCGCGGCGCGAGCGAATTGCCATCATGTGCACCGAAGGTGAACCATTGAACTGCCATCGCACGGTACTCATTTCACGGGTTCTCACGCAGCGCGGCGTCACGATTCACCATATTCATGGCGACGGGCGGGTCGAAAGTCACGATGCGGCGATGGAGCGCCTCATGGCAAAGTTCGGACTGGCAGACCCGGAACTATTCCGCACCCCTGCCGAGCGCCTCGAAGAAGCACTGAGCCGCCAGGAAGAACGCATCGCCTACGTCAACCAGGAACTCCATTCCGAACGGGCGGCAGATGCATGAAGATCTACACTATCGGCTTCACGAAAAAACCTGCCGAGAAGTTCTTCAACCTCCTGCGACATTCGGGTGCCTCGACACTTGTCGATGTCCGGCTCAATAATGTGTCACAACTTGCGGGTTTCGCGAAACGCGACGATCTCAAGTACTTCCTCGGCGAACTTTGCTCCATGGCGTACGTTCACCGCCCCGACCTGGCGCCGACGCAATCGATTCTGGATGACTTCAAAAAACAGGGCTCCGGTTGGGCAACCTACGAGGAAAGGTTTCTGACGCTCATAAGGCAGCGAAGGATCGAAGAATCCGTCCCTAAGGAACTTCTCGCAAACGCAGTGCTGCTCTGCAGCGAGGACAAACCGCATCACTGCCACCGCCGTCTGGTCGCGGAGTACTTCGCAGAACGCTGGGGCGGCGTCACGATTGAGCACCTGGTGTGACGTATTTTTTGGCGTATGAGCGGCTGTCCGGTGCTCAGCTTGCGGGCACGGGGCTCTTCTCCCGGCCGGCTCCCAGTCGGCGGGACGCCATGGCCAACGACAAGGTGACGCCCACCGAGCCCGCCGCCATCGCCGTCATCGCCGTTGCGGGCGAGGCGAGTTGGGCCAAGGTGCCCGCCGCTGTCGCGCCGAGGCCCTGGAGGGTCAGCATGCCCGCCGAGTGCAGGCCGAGGGCCTGGCCGGACATGGTGTCGGGGGTCAGGCGCATCAGGCGCTCCTGCTGTACCAGGCTCGCCCCGTAGCCGGCCGATGCCACGGTCACGCAGACCGCCGCCACCGGTAGCGGCGGGTGGGCGCAGAAGACCAGGTACGGCGTCGCCAGCAGGAGCAGCAGCGGGGTGGCCAGGCGGGCGCGGACCGCTGCCGGGAGCAGCCTCCCCACCGTCAGGTCCCCGGCGAACATGCCGAGCGCCCCGCACGCGAACAGGGTGCCGGCCGCGTGCGGGGCGTACGACACGTACAGCGACTCGCAGCCGACGACCATGCCGCCCGGCAGCCACAGGCCCAGGTACATCAGGCGGCGCGGCCGGGACGACCACAGCGTGGCGTTGACGCGCCAGGTCGCCGATACCGAGAGCCGGCCGGCCGCGCGGGGCGGGCGGGCGGTCAGGCCGCGCCGCAGGGTCAGCGCGGCCGTCAGGTACAGGGCCGCCGCCAGCAGCAGGCAGGCCCGTGGGGAGAATACGGCGAGCAGGGCGCCGCCGGTGGCGAAACCGGCGACCTGTGAGAGGCCGCTCACCATGTTGAACAGTGAACGCCCGGCCAGATAGCCGTCCTTGGTGAGGATCTCGTTCAGCAGGCCCCAGCGGACCCCGCCGCCGAGCGACGCGGCCAGGCCCAGCAGTACCAGGACGGCGAGGAGCGCGCCGGCCGGGAGGCCGGGCAGTGCCTGGACCGCCGTACCGGCCGCGAAGGCCAGCGCGATCGCCGACAGCGCCGTACGCGGGGGCAGCCGGTCGGCGCCGGAGAGCAGGACGGTGGCGCCCAGCGCCTGGGCGAGCGACTGGCCGAACATGCTCACCGCCGACAGCAGCGGGGACCCCGTAGCCCGGTACACCAGCGTGCCCAGCGCGAGGCCGCCGATGGTCTGGGCGGCGGTCTGCGCGGCCGTGCCGAGGAGGAGCGGGGTGAACTCCGGGGTACGGAACAGGGATCGGTAGCCGGTCATGGTCCCGGAGTCTCGGCCGGGCCGCCGAGCGCCCGTTATCGTTTCGCCCGCACGCGAAAGGTCGTACGGCGAGGGGTCCTGGGGGAGGTACGGCTCGTGGGGTGGTGGCAGCTCGACGCCGACACGCTCGCCCGGAGCCGGTTCGTCGTCTCTCCGCTCGCCGAGACCTTCGGGTGCCTGAAGCTGCTGCACTCCGGGCAGGGCGCGCATCCCGGGGAGCACGCGTGGCTGGGCGCCCATCTGCCCGCCTACCGGGCCCGGCTCGCGGCCGACCCCGTGACCGCGCGGCTGGTGCGGGCGGGGCTGGGCCGGGAGTGGAACGCCGACTTCCTGACTCCCGCCCCGCGCCCCGGGGAGGACTTCGCCGCGGAGGTCGGCCGGGGTGCGCGCGGTCGATCCCGGTGCCGCCCGCGCCCATCTGCGGCTCTCGCTCGCCGGGCCGCTGCCCGCCGTACTCGACCGGGACGACCTGGCGGAGCGGGCGGCCACGCTGTTGGAGTGGGTGTGGGAGGAGACCGTACTGCCCTCCTGGGAGCGGCGCCGGCGGGTGCTGGAGGCGGATGTGCTGGCGCGGACCGCGCAGGTGAGCCGGGGCGGCTGGGCGAGCGCGCTGGGCGGGCTGCGGGGCGGGACGCGCTGGCTCGGGGACAACCGGTTCCAGGTCAACCTGCACGAGTATCCGCCGCGCGACATCTCCGGCACCGAACTGCTCTTCGTGCCGGTGACCCCGCAGCGGCAGGGCTGGGTGTCCTGGGCGGAGCGGGAGCGGTACGCCGTGGTCTACCCCTGCTCCGGTGTGCTGGCCGGGGACGGCGGGCGTGCGGTGCCGGCGGGGCTGAGCGCCCTGCTGGGGCCGGCCCGGGCCGGGGTGCTCGTCCTGCTCGGCTCGCCCATGAGCACGACCCAGCTGACCGCCGTGACCGGGCAGGGCCTCGGCTCCGTCGGGCGGCATCTGAAGGTGCTGCGCGAGGCGGGCCTGGTGGAGCGGCGGCGGGCCGGACGGGCGGTCCTGTACGTGCGGACGACGGCGGGGGACGTACTGGTCGAGGCGAGCGGCGGGCCCGGGGCGAGCGGCGGGCCCGGGGCGAGCGGCGGGCCCGGGGCGAGCGGGCCCAGGCAAGCGGACCCCAGGGCGAACGAGCCGCGGACGAGCAGCCCCGAGGCGAACAAGCCCCAGACGAGCAGCCCCGAGGCAGCAAACCCGAGGCGAACAAGCCCCGGATGAGCAAACCCGACGCACACGAGCCCCAGCCAAGCGGGCCGGACGCGTAAGGCCGGGAGTACCAGGGGTGGGGAGGGCCGGGGGGACTAGCATCCGATGGCATGACGACTACTGAGCACAGCGGCTCCCCGCTGGACGTCGAGATCGGTGCCCTCCAGGGCGGTTCCGCGGATCTGCCGCGGTTCGCGGGCAACGCCGTCCTCGTCGTGAACGTGGCCTCCAAGTGCGGCCTGACCCCGCAGTACTCGGCGCTGGAGGAGCTGCAGAAGCGGTACGCGGCACGCGGCTTCACCGTGCTGGGCGTGCCCTGCAACCAGTTCCTCGGGCAGGAGCCGGGAAGCGCCGAGGAGATCGCCCAGTTCTGCTCGGCGACCTACGGCGTCACCTTCCCGCTGACCGAGAAGGTGGAGGTGAACGGCCCGGGCCGGCACCCGCTGTACGAGCGGCTCGTCGGGTTCGCCGACGCCGAGGGGCACAGCGGGGACATCCGCTGGAACTTCGAGAAGTTCCTGATCGGCCGGGACGGCCACGTCGTCGCCCGGTTCTCGCCGCAGACCGAGCCGGACTCGGCCGAGGTCGTCGCCGCGATCGAGTCCCAGCTGGGCTGACCCCGGCTGCCCGTGCCGCGTACCGGCCGGCCGGGACAAGGAGAGAGCCCTCTCGGCAAGGACGGCGACTGGTCGAGAGGGCTCTTCGGTGGTGCGTGTGCAGTTGTCGTGCCGGGCAGGGCCGGGAAGGACCCTTGGCGCCGTGCAGGCGGCCCTTACACCTTGACGAAGGCCCTTACGCCTTGACGGAGGCGACGAAGGCGTTCCAGGCGTCGGCGGGGAAGGCCAGCACCGGGCCCTCGATGTCCTTGGAGTCACGGACGGCGAGCTCGGCGGCGGTCGGCGCCTTGACCTCGACGCAGGCGCCGTTGCCCCCGGAGTACGACGACTTCATCCACGTCTCCGAAGCGCCCTGAATCAGTGCCATGTCCACTCCTGTTGCGGTTGCGGTGGTCCGGTACGCGCCAACCGTGTCGTCCGATTGGCGTGATCGACGCTAGCGGGCAACTTCCTTCGGCGGAGGAGCCGTTCACTCGACCGGATGGCATATTCCAGGCGAGCCTTCCACTGAAGCGGACCGGCGGTGTACGATCCCGCGCCCGTGCCCCTCTCGTCTCAGTCGGCGTACCTTTTCGCCGCTTCCGCGATGAACTGCCGGGACACCTCCACATTGTGCGACTGCGCCCGCAGGTGCTCGTACATCACGGCGTACTTCTGCACGTCCTGCGCCTTCTCCAGGTACAGGTCGCTGGTGACGCCCTCCAGGTACACCACGCTGGAGTCGGCCGCGTCGGCGAACTCCAGGATCGCGTACTGGCCGTTGATGCCCGGGTGCGCGCCCACCTCGAACGGCAGCACCTGCACGGTGACGTGCGGCAGCTCGGACAGCTCGATGAGGTGCTCCAACTGCTCGCGCATCACCAGTCTGCTGCCCACCACCCGGTGCAGCGCGGCCTCGTCCAGCACCACCCACAGCCGCAGCGGGTTGCGCTCGGTGGTGATGCGCTCCTGCCGCCGCATCCGCACCTCGACGCGTTTGTCGATCTCGTCCGCCGAGGTCTCCGGCAACGCGCCGCGCACCAGCGCCTCGGCGTAGGGGCGGGTCTGCAACAGGCCCGTGACGATCTGCGGTTCGTACACCCGCAGCGACTCGGCGTCGGTCTCCAGGCCGATGTACACGCTGTACGGGATGTCCCCGAAGGTGTGCCACCAGCCCTGCTGCCGCGAGTCCCGGGCCATCTCCATCAGGGAGTCGACGATCCGCTTGTCCTCGACCTCGTACACCCCGCACAGGTCGCGCACATCGCGCTGACTGATGCTCCTCCGGCCGTTCTCCAGCCTGCTGATCTTCGACTGCGACACCAGCAGTCGCTCCGCCACCTCCTCGGCCGTCATGCCTTTGAGCTCGCGGAGTCTGCGCAGCTCCTGGCCCAGTCGGCGTCGCCTTACGGTGGGATTGACATTGGACGCCACGGGACGTGCACCTCCGGCTGCCTGCCTGTGACTCAACACTTTCCGTATCTGCTGTTCAGCAGACTGCCACCAAGGTGCTTGCCAGCGCTGGGAAACGGCGGATATGCAACGCCCCCGACGACGCCCTTCGAACGGGTGGACGCAGTCGAGCGGGACGGTGGGACCACGACAGCGGTCTCACCGTCCCGCTCCGACCAGCGGCTCCCGAACCGGGTCTGTGCGTACCGGGTCCGTGCGCGGCGAGGCCACGGCCCGGTACGCGGTCGTGCGTGCGGCTCAGTGGGCCACGGCACGGGCCATGGGCCCGCGGTGCGGCTGCATCGGAACCCCGCGTGCGGGTTCCGCCGCGGCCCTGGCTCCGGACGCGGCCTGCCGGCCGCCCGAGGCCGAGCCCCGGCGCGGCTGGGCCGCCGCGCCGTTCTGTACGTCCATGACGGCGTGCGCGACGAGCCCGCCCATGGGGTCGTGCCGGATCAGGTCCCGCAGCCGGGAGCGGGACGAGCGCCCCTCGTTCCCCGGATACAGGTGCTTACCGAGCCCGACGGCGTGCGCCAGGGCGGCGAGCGCCGCGGTCCGCGGGTCCGGTGGTACGCCGGTGCGGATCGCGGAATCCAGCCGGGCTCGGATCTCCCGGCTGATGGCGGTGTCGGTCGCCTGGTACCGCGTGGTCGGCAGCACCCCGCACATCTGGCCGGGTACGGCGGCGACCATGCCGCACCGCTCCAGATGCGAGAGATAGGTCTGCCTGAGCCCCAGCCGGGGCCCGCCGATCCAGTGGACGGCACGTACCGGAGCGCCACGCCTGCGCAGCAACTCCAACGCGCTGTCCAGAGTCGGATCTCCTGTCGGCCGTGGCACCACCACGGCGATACGATCCCCGTCTGGGGCTATCCGTCCGGCCAGCGCCAGCTCCACTAGCTGTGCACCGGCCAGACCGAGGTCGAGCGACTGCGGCTGCGCAGTGGTACCCGTGGCCGGGTCCAGTGCCAGCAACAGAAGCTCCTCCGGAAGTGTTCTGCGGCTCCTGCCCATCCATGCCTCCCCGCGTGGATGAATGACAGGGTGACCCCTCTCACATTGGTCTGTCGAGGGTGCGTGACCGGTTCGTAAGGGAACCGGTAGGTATGTCGTTCTCGTCTACCGCAGGGGCCATGCCCTCACACAGGACACTGGTACATGGTTCGGACAGGGCGCGCGCGCAAGCGTGCGGCGCATGGAGGAGGCATCGGTGGCGGGCGAGTCCCCCGACAGGTCGAAGCAGCCGGAGTCGTCGGCGGAACCGACGTCACAGAGCGCGGGTTCGGTTCCCGAGGCGCGCGACCCGCGGCTGACGGTGGCCCGCGAAAAGGGTTCCCCGGCCGGCGGCAGGGACACGGCGACGCAGGTCCTGACGGTACGACCCGAGACCCCGGCCGGGCCCGCGACGCCGGCCGGGTCCGACGAGCCGTCCGGCGCGGAGGACTCCGTCCCGGCCGACGGGGACAAGGAGTTGCGCGCGGCCGTCTCGGCGTGGATCCGTAAGCCGGGGACCGACGCGACTGCAAAGGGAAGCGGTGCCGCGGGGGCCGAGGACGAGGGGTCGCCCAAGGAGGCCGCGGCGACCGGGGGTTCGTCCGACGGGGAGGCCGAGGGCTCGTCCCGCCCCGCGGCCGGCGCCGATGCCGACACGGACGCCGACGACTCGCCGAGCGGGGAGGCCGAGGGCGCGGATGACAAGTCGTCCGGCTCCCCTGCCGACTCCCGTTCTGAGGGTTCGTCCGGCACCGGTGCCGGGGACGGCGACGGCGACGGGGCGGATGCCGGGACGAAGGCCGACGCCGGCGGCCAGGTCGGCGCCAAGGACGACACCGACGGCAAGGACGACACCGACGGCAAGGACGAAGTCGCCGGCAAGGATGACGTCCAGGACGGCGCTGACGACGACTCCGGTGCCGACGCGAAGGACGAGCCGGAGGCGGAAGCCGACGCCGACGCCGAGGAGAAGGGCACGGCGGACGCGAAGGAGGAGTCCGACGGCCAGCCCGGCACCGCCGTCAAGCCCGAGGCGGACACGGACGCCGAAGCGACCCCGGACGCCAAGGCCGACATAGACGAGGCCGCGGACGCAGACGCAGACGCAGACGCAGACGCAGACGCAGACGCAGACGCAGACGCAAAGAACGACACCGGCGCCAAGGACGACGCGGACGCCGGCACCGACGCGAAGGAAGACGCCGCCCCCGGCACCGAGCCCGCTGCCGCCGCCGCGGGCGTCGATCAGCCGACCACTGTCTTCAAGGCCGTACAGCCCAAGAAGCCCGCCGTCGACCAGCCCACCACCATGCTCAAGGTCGGCGACACCGGCAAGCCCAAGGCCGCCGGCCCCGGGTCCGCCGAGTCCGAGTCCGAGCGCACCAGCAAGTTCGTCGCGCTGAAGGACGACATGCGCCCGGCCGGCAAGGCCCCCGCGCCGAAGGACGGCACGCCCAAGGAGGGCACGCCCCCGGAGGGCAAGGCGCCCGTGTCCGAGGCCACCACCGCCGTGCCCCGGATCGGCCCCGAGCGCACCACCCAGCAGCCGCTGCCGCCCAAGCCCCCGCTGGACCTGCTGGCGGAGCTGACCAACACGCCGCCGCCCCCGGAGACCCCGGTCCGCACGCTCGTGCGCCGGATCAAGATCTGGACCCCGCTGGTCCTGCTCCTGGCGATCATCTTCGCGGTCGTGCAGACGTTCCGTCCGCTGCCGGCGCCCGCGCTCGCGCTCACCGCCGAGGACACCTACACGTTCGACGGCGGTACGACCCGGCTGCCCTGGCCGGACGAGGGCCAGGGCTGGGTGGACGGCGACGGCATCGGCACGATGGGGCGCTTCGGCGAGCAGAAGCCGGTGGCCATCGGCTCGGTCGCCAAGACCATGACCGCCTACATCATCCTCCGCGACCACCCGCTGAAGCCGGGGCAGGAGGGTCCGAAGATCGAGGTGGACCCGAAGGCGGAGAAGGAGGGCGGCTACGACAAGGACGGCGAGTCCACGCTGAACACCGTCAAGGCCGGCGATCACCTCACCGAGAAGCAGGCCCTGTCCGCCGTCATGATCCCGTCCGCCAACAACATCGCGCGGCTGCTCGCGCGCTGGGACGCGGGCTCGGAGGCGGCGTTCGTGAAGAAGATGAACGCCACCGCCAAGGAGCTGGGGATGACCGGCACCACGTACACCGACCCCTCGGGCCTGAAGGAGACCACCGTCTCCACGGCCGAGGACCAGGTGAAGCTCGGTCGCGCGGTCGTCAAGAACCCGGCCCTGGTCGCCATCACCAGCGCGGCGAGCTGGACGGACCCCTCTGGCCGCAACTGGCCCAACTACAACGAGCTGCCCTACCGCATCGGCGCGATCGGCATCAAGACCGGCAGCACCACCAAGGCCGGCGGCAACCTGCTCTTCGCCTCCCGCAAGAAGGTCGGCGGGCAGACGGTCACGATCGTCGGCGCCATCCTCGGCCAGAACAAGACGCCGATCCTCGGCACCGCCAACGCGGTCAGCAAGACCGCGCTGCTCGCCGCCGAGGAGGCGCTGACCTCGGCGAAGGTCCTGAAGAAGGGCGATGTGGTCGGCTATGTGGACGACCGGCTCGGCGGTCACACCCCGGTCGTGGTCACCGAGGACGTCACGGCGGCCGGCTGGGCGGGCCTGAAGGTCAGGCTGACCTTCGCCTCCGGGACGGTGCCGCACACCGCGAAGGCCGGCACCCGCGTCGGCACCCTCACCGTCGGTGACGGCACTGCCGCCGCGGTCAAGGTTCCGGTCGCCCTCCAGAAGGATCTGGCCGAGCCCGGGTTCGGCGCCAAGCTGACCCGCCTGGGCTGACCACCGGCCCGCCCCCGCCACCGCACCCCGTCGCCGGCGCCGAACCCAGGAGCCTTTGCGACGGGGTGCGTGCTAGCGTCACGAATCGGGGCAGGTCGCCGGTCACGCGAGACAGGGCCGCGAACTGGAAGAAATCGGAAAGCGGCCGGGTACACCGTGGAAGCGGCCGAGAACAGAAGACGGGACACGGGAGTGCCTTCAGTGGCCACAGCGGAGCC
>NZ_BNEA01000014.1 GCF_016860525.1 Streptomyces rubradiris | reverse complement strand
CTGATCCTGACCGCCGCATCGACGGCCGGTGCGGTGACAGGCCTCCTCGGGCCGACCGGATCCGCCGCCGGCGCACACCACCCGGCGCCGCGGCACGGCCGGCTGGAACGCACTGAGCGTCACCTCGACGGTGATCTCATCCTGCCGTCGGACGCACGCTACGAACAGGCCCGCGAGCAGTCACTCCGCCAGTTCGACACCACCCACCCGATGGCCATCGCCTACTGCCAGAACACACAGGATGTCCAGACCGTCCTGGCGTTCGCCCAGGACAAAGGGATACACACCGTTCCCCGCAGCGGCGGACACAGTTTCGGCGGCTACTCGACGACGACCGGCATAATACTGGACGTCTCCCGGCTGAACCGGGTCACCACCGACCAAACACTCGTCACGATCGGGGCCGGCACCCAGCAAGTCGACGCGCTGGCAGCCCTCACCCCGCACGGGCTCGCCCTGGCCAGCGGCCTCTGCCCCACCGTAGGCGCCGGCGGATTCATCCAGGGCGGCGGCATCGGCCATCAGACACGCAAATACGGCATGGCCTGCGACCGGCTCGTCTCAGCCGAAGTGGTACTGGCGGACCGGCGCGCCGTACGCGCCTCGGCCCAAGACAACCCCGATCTGTACTGGGCACTGCGCGGCAACGGCGGCGGCAACTACGGCGTCGTCACCAGCTACACACTGCAACCCATACGACGCACCACCCTGACCGGCTACAGACTGGTCTGGTCGGCAGGCGACACGGCCACAACGATCGAAAACTGGCAGCAGTGGGTGACAAGGGCACCCAACGACCTCTCCTCGCTGCTCATAGCCGGCTCCGCAAGCCCCCCCTCACCCGACACCATGGTGAGCATCGCCGGCACCTGGTACGGCACCGTGGAAGACCTCGACCGCCATATCGACGAACTCGTCGCAGCAGTCGGCACAAACCCCCTCAACCGGACCGTCGCAGAAAGATCGCTTCAGCAAGGCATGATGCAGATCTACGGCTGCGCGACCCTCACCACCGCACAATGCCACCGGGCCGGCACCACACCCGAATCGATGGTGCCCCGCTGGAACTACTACCGCACCCGGTCCCGGATGTTCGACTCAACGGTGCCCCCCGCCGACATCGAGGACCTCCTGACAGTCCTGACCGACCCCACGCACATGCGAACCGGACAGACCCGCAAACTGTACTTCGAGGCCCTCGGAGGCGCCGCGAACGAACCGGCCCGCACCGACACCGCCTACGTACACCGCACCACCCAGATACTGGCCGGACTCACCGCAGAACTGCCCGACCCCGCCTACACCAGCGAAGACACAGCAGCCTGTGAAAACTGGCTCGCAGACGGCTTCGCCGTCCTCGACCGCCACTCCCTGCCCGAAAGCTACCAAAACTACATGGACCCCGCCCTGGAAGACTGGCGGACCGCCTACTACGCCGAAAACTACCCCCGCCTGGCACGCATCAAGCACGCCTACGACCCGCACGGCTTCTTCCGCTTCCCCCGCAGCATCAGCTGACGAACAACCCCACCCCGACAGCGACGACAGCAACGGCAGCAACGACAGCGACGACAGCGACGACAGCGACGACAGCGACGACAGCGACGACAGCGACGACAGCGACGACAGCGAGAACGACCGACGCCACGACACGTGACCGGCGGCGTTGCCCGGCGGACCGCCCGGCACCGCGCAACGCACCGCCGGACCGCCCTCGGCCCCGGCCGCTCAGCCCGCGTCGCAGTGCTTCGCCGTGCCACAGGCCGCCACGTCCAAAGCGCTCGTGACCCAGTCGGCGAACGGCTTACCGGCGAGCTCGGCGGCAGCCTGCCAGCGCGTCAGCGCTTCACTCTCCACCTGAACCAGCGGCAACCGGGCAAGACCCCGGCGCTCCGCCGAGCCCCGGTGGGCACGCACCCTGCGCCGCAACTCTGTCTTCGACCAGCCGTTGTCATGCGCCCGCGCCAGCCAGACGTCCTGATCACCCGGTCGCAGCGCGGCCACCTCGGCGTGGTGCTGGAAACTCAGCTGAGGGTGACGGCGCGAGACATCGAACTTCCGCGCCACCCACGCATAGTTACGCAGCGTCTGATAATCCAGGCCGGCCGCCTCCACCGCCTGGCGGTACCGGTCACCGTACTTGTCCTGCCCATACACCAGCCAGTCCCCAAGACACCAGGCGAAGGAGTCGGCCGTCTGGAAAAGCTTCCGGCCGGCCGCCTGCCATGTCTCGAACGGCAGCGCCGCCGGCAGGCGCAATCCCACCCGGGTGGTGAGGATCTGGCCCTTGTGACCAGCCCGCGCCCGGGCCGGCACCGGCCCGGCCACAGCCACGCCGGCCGCGTTCTGACCGCCGCCTCCAGCGTCGATAAGCGGAAGCCCCGCCCGGCGAGGAGCAGAACGCGCCATGGCATGACGCCCCCCGCGCACGATGTCTGTCGCTTGCATGCCTGCAGTCACCGATCATGTCCGTCCGTCGTCCCCTGTCCGTCGGCCGGGCCGCGGCCACACAGGCCGCGCGCGGCCGTGCCACCAGCATGAAGGGACCACAAAGCCCAACACCAGTGTTGACCTGTTGACTCCTGAAAGGAAACACCCAACCACCCCGAACCCGCACCAGGCACACCACAAAGGCCACACCCGGCCCAGCCCCACAGCCACGCCCCTACCACCGCACCAGACCATACGCACCCAACAGCCTCAAAGCCGCCTCCGCGTCACACACCGCCGCCTGCACAACCCGGTCCAGCAGACGATGACGCAGCCTCAAAGACAACGGCAAATGCCGCAAAGTGACAGAAAACCGGGGAATATAAGCATGCGTCCGGGCAAAAATCCGGTCCCTCAAACGCCAGGCCCGATGATGGAACCGGTACCCGGAAACCGTGCCCCCCGCACCGAGGAACTCACGCAGGACCAACGCCTCCAAAGCCGCAACAGTCGCAGCCCGCGAACCGACCAGATCCCCGTGGACACAACCCAAACCCATCAGCAACAGCCCGGAAGGCAGACCACGAGCACTGCCATACCGAAAGCACACACGCCCAGACACATACGGGAACGCAGGCTCACCAAGCGGCTCCGCCTCACCCAGCACCTCACGAATATCCCCAGCCGCAAGACCCCCGGCAAACCGAAGCAAAGACCGGTCGTCACCCAAACGCGGCAAATCACCCACCAAACTACCCAGACTCAAAGCCCAACGACCCCGCTCCTCACGCACCAGACAACCCGAACGCGGCACAGCACACGTAGGAGCCACCACCACAGCCAAATCACCCTCAAGCACACCCACAGGCAACCTGTAACGCCGAACAACCTCACTCACACCGAGATGGACGGTGTCGGGACGCGGCGGGGCGACGCCCAGCCGGGTCAGCCATGCCAGGTGCGAGGCCTCGCCCGAGGCATCCACCACAAGGTCGGCGTCGACGCCCTGTTCCCGTTCGCCGCAGGGGTGGACGCGGACACCGGTCACCCGGCGGCCGTCGGCCGTCGCCATCAGGCCGGTGACATCGCAGCTGTCGACGATGCCGACGCCCGGGCACTGCAGCAGCACGCGCCGCAGGACGCCCTCCAGGAAGGCCTGGCTCACCGACAGGCCCGTCAGCCCGGTCTCCCGCTGTCTGAGCGGTTGTCCGCCCAGGTACCAGCGGACGTCGGACAGGATGTCGCCGGCCGCGGCGCCCTGCGCGCGCAGCAGGTCCATGAACCCGGGAAGCAGTTGCTCGACGAGGTCGCCGAACAATGGCGCCAGCACGCAGACACGGCGCCCGTCCGGCAGACGGTCCAACGCGTCGGCGCCGCCCGTCACCTGTTCCCGTTCCAGGACCGTCACCCATGTGAATGCCTCGGTGAGCACCTTCGCGGCCAGCAGACCGGTCAGCCCGGCGCCGATCACCACCGCATGCCGTCGCGGGACCACCCTCGCGCCTTTCTCGTGTCGTTGTCTTTCCTTCACAAAAGCCCCCGGGCGGGCAGGCCGGTGCTGACGACCATGCGTGCTCCGGGCCCGCCTGAGCATCCCCGCCGCTCCCGCCGCGGCAGCCGCCGGCACCCCGCTCGCCCAGGGGCACGGCAAACCGCGGATGACCCACTTACCCGATGTTCTCTGCCCGTGCTCGAAGCCGAGCGCAGCACCACAGACGGCAGACCTCACCAGCGGCCCGGCCACCCTCGAACGCGTCGTCCGCAGCCAGGCGTTCGCGTACGCGAGCGGGCCGACCACCGGCGGACAGGTCGGTGACCTGGCCGGCACGAGCGCCTTCGCAGTGGCCCGCCCGCTGTACGGGATCGCTCGGCAGCCGTGGCAACCGGTGGCCGCCCGGACGCCGCAGCCGCGGTCGACAGGGCAGGGAGGAAGGCCGGCGCCGGCGCGGACGCGGATCTGCCTCGTCGCCACGGTCCCGGTGGGCCGGCCCACCGTTCGCCGGCAGCGCGTCCTGCCGGAACGCGGCGGCAGCCCCGTCCTTCACCTGACTGTGTCGCGCGTGCGCTCCCGCACCTGCGGGCCGGTCACCGGCACGGCGTTCCTCGCCCGTTTCGCGGCCCCGTGTGCGTGCTGTCGCAGTTGCTCCAGGCCGGGCGCGGCTCCTCACCGCTGCAGGCAGGCCCGCTGGTCACGTCGAGCGCGGCGATGCCCTGCACCGGCGCGATGGTCTCCTTCCGGCTCGTGCCCAAGCACGGGCTTGTGGTCGTCATCGGCGGGATGACCACCATGGTGGGTCCGCTGCCGTTCGCGGCGCAACCACCGGCCCCGAAAGCCGACGCGGCAGCCGGCGGCACCCTCGTTCCGAGCTCGCTGACCGGCACCGGGAACGGCACCGTGCCACCACGGCCGACCGGAGCCTCGCTCGTCACCCCCGGCCCGCAGCAGACCGGGGCAGACGCCGGCGTCCTCGACACGGCCCCGTGCTCCGGCAGCCGGGCGGGCATCCCGGCAGCCGGCAGCACGCCGCAGCGGCGCGTCGGGCGCCTTCCTGTCCGTCATCAACCACACCGCCGGCGACACCGAACCGGAGGCCATCCCGGCGCGCTCGCGCATCACCTCAGCAAGCCGGACCTCAAAAGCACCGGGAGCAGCCGTCCACGGTGACCCGGGCGAGGCCGCCGGACGGTCAGCTCCTCGACGGTGACGGCGCCCGTCCGCCTGCCCCCCAGGCAGCGCGGGTCCGTTCCCGCACACGCGCCGCAGACGGGGGTCGCGGCCCTGAGCACGCGGTGGCCCGACGCCTCCCGCGGTATCCGCGCCGGCTGTGCCAACGGCCCGCGCACCGGCTGTCCCGCCGGCGGGACAGCCGGCGCAACAGCCTCAGCTCGTGCGCTGCAGCTCCTGCGACAGGCTCTCCGCGCGCGGGTCGCCGAGTTCGTCGTAGAGCCGCAGCGCGGCGTTCCACGCCTCGGTGGCCCGGTCCTTCTCCCCGAAGCGGGCCAGGAGGTCACCGAGCCAGACCAGCCCGCCCGCCTCGCTCCAGCGGTCGTTGTCCGAACGGTGCAGGTCGATCGCGAGCCGCGCGTAACGCAGGGCCTGCTCGACGTCCCCGCGGAATTCGCAGATACCGCTCATCTTGATCAGGCCGCGGCCCAGCCGCTGATGGTCGCGAATCTCCTCACACAGCCGCAGCGAGTGCCGCACGGCCTCAAGCGCCGCATCGGACTTGCCCGCCTGGGTCTCTATGTCGCAGAGTATGGCGAGAGCCGCGGCATGGCCCTCCTCGTCGCCGACCTCCTCGAAGATCCGCACGGCCCGCATCGACAGTCCGTAGGCCTGCCCGGGGTCACCGCGGTCCCGCGCGGCGGTCGCCATGCCCGCCAGACTCCAGGCCTCCCCGCAACGGTCCCCGCACGCCCGGTGCAGGGCCATGGCTTCCTCGTACAGCCGCCCGCTCTCCGCGCGGTCGCGCAACCACCAGCGGGCATGGGCGAGATGGGTCTTGAGCCAGGCGAGCGCCCGCTGATCGCCCGTCTTCTCCGCCGCTTCCAGGCCGAGTTGGTGGCTGGTCACCCACACCGTCCACGGCTTGCGCAGCATCAGGTAGTCAAAAAGCCGCAGCACGAAGGCGGCCAGGACGTCGTGACAGCCCCATTCGGCCGCGAGCCTGCACACGGGCACGAAGTTCGGGAGCTCCACGTCACACCAGCGCAGCGCGGCCTCGGCATCGCAGAAGGGCCCGGGGCCGTCATCGTCCGACTCGTGGTGCAGCCAGTCCAGACGGGACCGGAAGGGAGCCAGCTGTCCACGCGCGGCGGTGACCGCCCGCAGATACCACAGCACCAGCCGCTCCACGGCCCGACGGCGCTCGTCCTCGTTCTCATCCACCCGGGCCCGCTCGGCGGCATACAGGCGCAGCAGCCCGTGCAGCCGGTACGCACCGCCGTCAAGGCGTTCCAGCAGATGGGTACTGTGCAGCCTCTCCAGCACGGAGACAACGTGAGCGCGGTCCCATCCGGCCAACGCGGCCGCGGCCTGCGCACTGACGGCCGTCCCCGGATGCAGGCTCAGCAGCCGGAACATCCGGCGGCAGTCGTCGTCGAGCTTGCGGTACGACCAGGAGAACACCGCCCGCACCGCGATGGAGTCGTCCGGCGAGAGCAGTTCCAGCAGACGCTCCTCGACCACGAGGCCGCTCAGCATCTGCTCCGGGCTCAGATGCGGATCCACCACCGCGTGCTCGGCAACGATACGCAGGGCCAGCGGCAGACGCCCGCACAGACGGGCCAGTTCATCGAGCGCGTGCATCTGCCCCGCGACCCGCTCCGGACCGAGGACCGTACGCAGCAACAGATGCGACTCCGCCCTCGACAGCGGCCGGAGAGTGACGCGCGTGGCATGGGTGCGCACCGCCATCGCGAACAGGCGGCTGCGGCTGGTGATGACGACGGCACAGTCACTGGCCGCCGGCAGGAGAGGTTCCACCTGCCCGGAATCGGCCGCGTTGTCGAGGATCAGCAGCACCCGCCGGCCGACCAGCAGCGAGCGGTACAACGCGGCTCTCTCATCGCTCCCCTCCGGTATGTCCGACGCCGGGACGCCCAGCGCGAAAAGGAACTTCTCCAGGACCACCTCGGGATAGACATCCGGTCCGTTGCCGGAATACCCCTGGAGATCCACATACAGCTGGCCGTCCGGGAAAAACGGTGCGACGTTGTGCGCCCAGCGCAGCGCGAGGGCCGTTTTGCCGACACCGGGGGGACCGTCGATCGCGACGGTCCGCGGCGTGCCCGGCTGGAGCGGACCGTTCAGTACCGCGTCGAGCTGGGCGAGTTCACTCTCCCGCCCGACGAAACCGGCCGTGACCACGGGAAGCTGGGCAAGAGGCGCCTTCCCGGTGCGGGCGGCCTGCGGTCTGACCGACTGGCCCCCGGCGAGCGCGATGAGCCGGCCACCCGCGTCCAGGGCCTCGTCACACAAGCGGGCCAGGTCCTCCGAAGGGGGACGGCCGTTCTTCACCTTGCTCAGCCAGCCCGCCGTGTAACCGACCCGCTGAGCCAGTTTCCTCCAGGACAGCTGCCGTTCGGCGAGCAACGCCTCAAGCTCCCGGCTGAAAGGCGTACTCCCACCCGACCGCGTGGTCATCATGCCTCCCCTCGCACGGACACCTCGTATCCAACGACCTGGAAAAGGCGGGTGAACGCAGACACCACACACGCACGGACAGGCCAGATCGACCCCCCGCCACCACGACCCGGTCAGCCCCTGGACCCCCTACCCCGCACCACACAACAAGAGGTCCGTCAGCCACAGCTTCCCTACTGTAACCACGCCCCCACACGCAAGCCGCTCACTTTACCCATCCTTGATCCGGAAAAGATTTTTCCGGGTGAACCACCGGTTTTTACAACCCTTTTCGGTCATCCGGCCGAATTCCTACGGACCGAACCCGCCCGCACTTTCCTTGACGCCCACCCAATGATCGTTGCCATTATGACGACCCCCTTTCACCAGAAAACAGCCTGCGGAGTTCTTTCATGCCCAAGGAAAACAACGCCCGCCAGGCAGGCGGACTCATCGAACAACGGTCCATCGACCACATACCGGACAGCGAACGGCACGGCAGACCCCGCAACCTGTTCAGCCTCTGGTTCGCCGCGAACCTCCAGATCAGCGCGGTGGTCACAGGATCACTCGCCGTGGTCTTCGGACTCGACGCGTCATGGTCCCTGGTGGCGCTGCTGCTCGGCAATCTGCTCGGCGGGGCGGTCATGGCCCTGCACGCCGCTCAGGGGCCGCGGCTCGGACTGCCGCAGATGATCTCCAGCCGGGCCCAGTTCGGGGTGCGAGGCGCCGCGATCCCGCTGGTCTGCTCGATCGTGATGTACATCGGGTTCTTCGCGAGCGGCAGCGTGCTCGCCGGGCAGGCGGTGGGACACCTCACGCACACGGGTGAGACCACCGGGATCGTGGTCTTCGCCCTCGCCACCGCGGTCACGGCGGCCGTCGGATACCGGCTGATCCATCGCGTCGGCAAGGTGGCGACGGCGGTCGGCGTGGTCGCCTTCCTCTATCTGGGCGTGCGGATGGCGCACGAGGCGCCGCTGGGAACGATCCTCGGCGAACATCACTTCTCGGCGCCGCTGTTCCTGCTCGCGATGTCCCTGTCCGCATCGTGGCAGTTGGGCTTCGGCCCGTACGTCGCGGACTCCTCCCGCTATCTGCCGCGCGAGACCCCGCCGCGCTCGGTGTTCTGGGCGACGATGGGCGGCAGCGTGCTCGGCGCGCAGTGGTCGATGGGCTTCGGTGCGCTGGCGGCGGCGTGGCACGGCGGCCGGGAGGGCGACGAGGTCGGGCGCGTCATCGGCATGGGCGGCTCGGCGGCCGTCCTGACCTGGCTGCTGTATTTCGCCGTCGCCTTCGGCAAGCTGACGGTCAATGTGCTGAACACCTACGGCGGATTCATGTCCCTGATCACCGGCATCAGCGGATTCCGCCCGCTCGGCCCGGTCGGTCCGCGCGCCAGAAGCCTGTACGTCGGCGGCATCATGCTGACCGGCACGGCACTGGCGCTGCTCGGCCGGGGACATTTCCTGGAGTCGTTCTCGACGTTCCTGCTGTTCCTGCTGATCTTCTTCACGCCGTGGAGCGCGATCAACCTGGTCGACTTCTACCTGCTGTCCAAGGAGCGGTACGACATCGCGGCGCTGGCCGACCCGCACGGCCGCTACGGCGCCTGGAACATGCGGGCACTGACGACGTACGCGGCCGGCATCCTCGTCCAGCTCCCCTTCCTGTCCAGCGAGCTGTACACCGGGCCGCTCGTCTCCCGGCTGGGCGGGGCGGACATCTCGTGGATCGTGGGCCTGGTGCTGCCGGCACTGCTGTACTGGCTGCTGGCCCGGCGTGACCGGGACGCCGTCCCGGGGGGAGCAGACGGCGCCCTGGAGCCCGAGGTGCGGCCCTTTCCCGTCAGGAGCCGGTAGGGGTGTACCGGGTCCGCGACAGTGCGGCAAGCGCCGTGAGGGGCACCGCGGCGGCGGCGCAGGCAGACGGCCCCTGGTAGTGCCCGAGCCGGGAGCCGGCCGAGGTGCCGACGACAGGGCCGCCACGAACAGCGCGACGGCGGCGGGCACCGTGGGAAGGGCTGACATCACACGCCGGCTGAGCAGTTCGGCCGCACCGCCGGCGACGAAGGCGACCGCCACGGCGCCGAGGGCGAGAGCCGACGACGAAGGCGACCGCCACGGTGCCGAGGGCGAGAGCCGGCGACGCAGGCGACCGCCAGGGTGCCGAGGGCGAGAGCCGGCCGCGCGTGCCGGCCGCCCCGGTGGCGGCTCGCCTCCCGTGGCGAGCCAGGACACAGGGAATCCCCGCTGGCCGACCGGGTCCGGCGCGGCCGGCCTCGGGCACTGGCGCGGTGGGACACCACAACCCTGCGGGCCGTCCACGGCATGCCGCGCCGGAAACAGCCGCCGCCCGCCGTGCCGTCGCCGGTGCGCCCGCCGGTCCCGGCGAGACGGTGCCCGGACCTGTCGCGGACGAACTGCGCCCGCTCGGCCATGAGGTGGGCGTCGTGACGGACAGCGGACACGTCGTCCACCATGACCATCCGGACGGCTTCGCCGCCGCCCTCCACGACCGGCTCCGGCGCGGGTCCGCCGGACCGGAGGACCACGGCGGGTCGCCCGCCGGACAGCGGGAAGAGGCGGCAAGCCGGCCGGAACGGCTGGAGAACCACCGATGACAGGAGCGGAGAGCCACCGATGACAGGAGAAGACCAGGCCATGTTCGACGACCTCGACGTCCACGCGCTGACCCGTCGCCCGGGAGTGAAGTGGAGCCGGGCCGAGCCGGACGTGCTTCCGGCGTGGATCGCCGAGATGGACTTCCCGCCGGCCCCCGCCGTGCGGGAGGCCCTGCTGCGGTGCGTGGACGAGGATCTGGGATACCCCTCGTGGGACGGGCGGCCCACGCAGATCCCGCTGCGGACGGCGTTCGCCGAACGGATGCGGGAGCGCTACGGCTGGGTGCTCGACCCCGGTCACGTACGGGAGTTCACCGACATCAACCAGGGCCTCCAGGCCGTCCTGCGGGTCGCCACCGGCCCCGGTGACGGTGTCGCCGTGCACACGCCGACGTATCCGCCCTTCCTGGAGACGGTGACGAGCATGGAACGGCGCGTCCACCCCGTCCCGTACACCCTGCACAACGAGGGCTGGGTCTTCGACTCCGAGCGGCTCGACCGTGAACTGGCGGACGGCGGCTGCCGGGTGCTGCTGCTGGTCAACCCGCACAACCCGACGGGGCGGGTGCTGCGCCGCGAGGAGCTGGAGACGCTCGCCGAACTGGCCCTGCGTCATGACCTGCTGGTCGTCTCCGACGAGATCCACTCCGATCTCGTGCACGATCCGCACCGGCACATCCCCTTCGCCTCCCTGTCGCCGGAGGTGGCCGCACGGACGGTGACCCTGACGTCCGCGACCAAGGCGTTCAACGTTCCGGGGGTGCGCTGCGCCGTCGCCCACGTCGGTGCGGCCGAGGTGCGCGCGGCCCTGTCGCGCCCGACGCATCTGTACGGCGAGCCCAACACGTTCGGCGTGGCCGCCACCCTCGCGGCCTGGCGGGACGGTGACTCCTGGCTGTCGCGGCTGCGGCCGGTCCTGGCACGCAACGCCGCGCTGGTGCGCGAGGAGGTGCCGGACGGCATCGGCTACCGGGTCCCGGAGGCGAGCTTCCTCGCGTGGCTGGACTGCCGCGCGCTCGGCCTCGGCACCGATCCCTATACGTTCTTCCTGGAGAAGGCCCGCGTCCTGCTGAACGACGGCCGCGCCTTCGGGCCCGGCGGCGAGGGCTTCGTCCGGCTCAACTTCGGTACGTCGCCGGCCATCCTGCGGGACATCCTGAGCCGTATGCGCGAGGCGCATGCCGGTATTTAGAGAGGGCGGATGTCCAGGATTCTGTGTCGAGGCTGTCTCCATGAAGCTGTCACAGGGCGTGGAGTGGGGCCTGCACCGCGCGATGCTGCCGGCGCAGGCCCCGGAGGGCGGGCTGACGCGCCGTGACCCGCCGGCCCCGCCCGCCGAGCACATCACCGTGCTGGACATCGTCGAAGCGATCGAGGGGACCGCGCCGCCGTTCCTGCGCCAGGAGATCCGGCGGCGCGGCACCGGGGCCTCGACCCCCGAGGAGCGCCTGCGCCCATGCCCGGTGAACTCCGTCACGCGGGAGGCGCACAGCGCCCTGGCAGGTCTCTCTGCGCTCGGTCCCGATCGCCGAACTCGTCAGCCGCCTGCCGAGGTCGGCGCACGAGCGGAACGGACGACTGCTCGCGGCC
>NZ_BNEA01000013.1 GCF_016860525.1 Streptomyces rubradiris | reverse complement strand
CGGGGCGAACTGCTCGGCCGATGCCTTGTAACCGATCTTCAGTCCCATGCCCCCATTAATAGGCCGCGCCGGAAGCGATCCCCATCCCCCGGCCTGACGGTTGGCGGTGCGAACACGCCGCACCAGCGGGTTCGGCATGAGCGTCCAACGAGTCCGTGCAAGGCGGCTGTTGAGACGCTTAGCAAGGTGAGGGATGTCCGGCCGGTTCGGTCCGGTTCTACGGTGGCTGGCGAGTAGCGCGGAATCGGGCCGTACGAGAGAAGTGAGTTTCATGAGCGTGAAACAATCCGAACGGATACTGTCCAACTTTCTCGCCTATCTCGACGGGCTGCGCGAGCGCGGAGCCGTGCACTTCGACGACAAGATCAAGGCGTGGCACGTACTCGATTACCACGACGTCCTGCAGGTGCTGACCGACTCGGCGGCCTTCTCGTCCGACGTCGCCCCGCTGGCTCCCAAGCAGGAAGACTTCGATCTGTTCAAGAAGGGCAACTTCGGGGCGGACGATCCGGTGCACCGGCGGCTGCGCGGCCTGGTCAGCCGCGCGTTCACCCCGAAGATGATCGCCGGACTTGAACCCCGGATCACCGAGGTGACCTTGCAGCTGCTCGACGACGCGGACGCCGGCGGCGACCAGTGGGACCTGATCGAGCAGCTGGGCTACCCGCTGCCGTTCATCGTCATCGCCGAGATGCTCGGCATCCCGGTCAGCGACCGCGCGTTCGTCCGGCGGCTGTCCGACACCTTCTTCGAGGTGCACAACGTCGATCCGGAACAGTCGCTGGATTCCCTCGGGGAGAGCGCGGTGAACAATGTCGCGCCGCTGCTGCGCGAGTTGAACACCCACCTGCTGGAGTTCGTCCGCCGCCGCCGCAAGAACCCGGGCGACGACCTCACCAGCAAGCTTCTGGAGGTCGAGGTCGACGGTGTGCGGCTGGACGACGAGGAGACCGTCGGCTTCCTCGGCCTGCTGCTGCTCGCCGGCCACGTCACCGCGACCTCCACCCTGGGCAACACGGTTCTCGCGTTGCACGAGAACCCCGAGGTGTGGACGCAGCTGCGGGCCGATCCCGCGCTGATTCCGGCCGCGGTCGAGGAGTCGATGCGCTACCGGCCTCCGTTCCCCCGTCTCGGGCGGCAGGCGACGAAGGACGTCGAGATCGGCGGGCAGAAGATCCCGGCCGGCGCCTTCGTCCTGGCGTGGCTGACCACCGCGAACCGCGATGACCGCGTCTTCGCCGACCCGGACCGGTTCGACATCCACCGGGCCCCCAACCCGCACCTGACGTTCGGCAAGGGCATGCACTTCTGCCTCGGCGCGCCGCTGGCGCGGCTCGAGGTGGGGATCGCCCTGCGCCTTCTGATGGAGCGGTACAGCGACATCCGCGTACGCGACGACCTACCGGTCAACCTGCGCAACCCCTGGGCGATGATCGGCGTCAACCAGCTGCCCATCGAGGTCCGCAAGGGCTGACGGACCGAAGCACGGGCCCAGCGGTGGAGCAGCCGAAGTGTGCTGCCCACCTGCTGGGCCTTTTTCTCGTTCAGCGGCCCCCACAGCCCGCGGACGGGCGCCCTTTCAGCGTGGGGTGAACCATGGCCTTGTGACGGAGAAGACCGTCACGGCCGATCCGTTCGAGGTGGTGTCCGGCGAATATCCCGTGCTCTGCAACGGCGAGGGCCAGTTCTCGCTCCGGCCCGGCTTCGCCGATGTGCCCCCAGGCCGGGGCGTGGCCGCCGGCCCCGGCACGCGGCAGGCGTGCCTGGTCCTCATCAGGCAGTGGCGCCGGCCGGTTTCCGGCCGGCCCCGGCGCCACCGTCCAGCTCGGCTCCGGCGATCAGCTGCCGGAGCCGAGCGCCCGCTTGATCAGACTGTCGACGTCCATGATGTCGATGAGCTCGTCGGCGGCCGCCTCCGGCCCGGGGCCCTCGTCCGATGCCCTGGCCCCGCCCGCCTCGGCGTCGGCCAGGCCGAGCAGCGTCTCCAGGACACCGGCCTCCTTGAGGCGCTGGTAGGGCACCGAGGCCAGGATCCGCCGTACGTCCTCCTCGCGGACATCCGCGTCGTCCTCGGCCTCGAGCAGTTCCGAGCGCAGGTATGCGACCACCGCCTGCGGGGTCGGACAGTCGAAGATCAGTGTGGCCGGCAGCCTCAGCCCGGTGGCGGTGATCAGGCTGTTGCGGAAGTTGACGGCCGCCAGCGAGTCGAAACCGGCCTCCTGGAACGCCTGGGCCGCGCCGATCCCGTCGGCACCACCGTGACCGAGGACCATGGACGCCTGGCTGCGCACCAGCCGGAGCAGGATCCGGTCCTGTTCGGCCCCGACCGCGCGCAGCGACGTCATCAGCGACGACGCGCTCTCGGCAAAGTCGTCGGAGGGCTGTGCCGCCTCGATCGCCGCCGCGGCCTCCGGCAGGTCGTCGAAGAGCGGGCTGGTGCGGGCCGACGTGAACGGCACGATGAAGGCGCTCCAGTCCATGTCGGCGATGACCACCGATTCCGTGGCGGCCTGGACCGCCTGGTCCAGCGCGGCTGTCGCCGTGTCGGGTGCATCGGGATGACGCCGCGCCGCCGGAGCTGGGCCAGCGTCTCCTCGTCCATCCCGCGCCGCCCGCGGTCAGCGCACCCCAGGCGATCGCCTGCGCCGGGACGCCGTCCGCCCGCAGACGCCGCACCAGCGCGTCGAGGACCGCGTTCGCCGCGCCGTAGGCGGCTTGACGCCACCGCCCCAGATGCCGGCGATCGAGGGAAGACGATGAACGCGTCGAGCGGAAGGTCCGCCGTCAGCTCGCTGAGCCAGCCGCGGTGTTCACCTTGGCCCGGAAGACCTCCGTGACCTCCGCGTCACCGGTCTCGTCGATCAAGCTGGTCAGGGACAGGTCGGCGGCGTGGACGACCGCGGTCAACGGGCGGCCCGGAGCGTGGACCAGGCCGGCGAGCGCGTCCCGGTCGGCGTCCGCGCACGACTCGACGACGGTGCCCTTGTCCAGCTTCGCCACCTCGTCGCGCAGTGACTCGACCCGCTCGCCGGGCTCGCGCCCGCTGGTCGTGACCACCAATCGCTCGGCGCCTGCCCGCGCCAGCCACAGCGAGGCGTAGCGTCCGAGGCCCTCCGCACCGCCGGTGACCAGGACCGTCCCGTGCGGCCGCCACTGCCGTTCGCCCCGGTCCCGGCCGGATGGGGGGCACGCCGCAGGCGCCGGACATGGACGCCGGTCCGTCGGATCGCCACCTGGTCCTCACCGGACACGCGGTCAGCACGCCGAGCAGGTGCCGGACGGCACGGCCGTCCGGTTCGGCGGGCAGATCGATCAAACCGCCCCACTGGTTCAGGCGTTCGAGCGCGGCCGCCCGGCCGAGTCCCCACACCGCCGCCTGGGCCACGTGGGCCGGCCCGGCGACGGCGTCGCGGACACCGACGCTGACCGCGCCCTGGGTCAGGCACCACAGGGGCGCGGTGGCACCGGCCGCGGCGAGCGCCTGGATCAGGGTCAGGGTGGAGGTGGTGAGCGCCGCGGCATCCGGCCGGTGGCTCTCCATCCGGTCCGGGAGCGCGAGCAGGGACAGGATGCCGGCGATCCCGTCGTCGGTGAGGAAACCGCCCAGCCTGCGGGCGAGTTCGTCCCTGGACAGGCCGGTTTCCACCGCGCAGGGCACGACGTCGAGGCCGTTGGCCCGCAGCTGGTCGAGCAGACCGTCGCGCAAGACGTCCGCGGTCTCCGGCGTGATGACGAGCCAGCGGCCGGCGGGCACGCCCAGGGCCTCGCGCGGGGGCGAGGCCCAGCCGATCGCGGGAGTCGCTCCGAGACCGACCAGTTCTCGCGTGCCTTGCGCCAGTCGGCGAGGGCCGGCAGTACCGCGTCCAGGGCCTGGCTCTGGTGGGCGGACAGTTTGAGCATGGTGGCCAGAGCCGCCGGATCGGCGTCGTCGATGGCGTTCCAGAAGCCGGCATCCGTCGCCCGGCCGGCCGGTTGGTCGTTGTCCGCGGCGGCTTCGGCCAGCCAGAAGTGCTGGCGGTCGAAGGCGTAGGTGGGCAACTCGACCGTGTGCCGGGACGGTTGCGCCGGCAGTGTCGCGCTCCAGTCGAGCGGCACACCGCCGGCCGAAGAGCCGCGCGGCCGCGGCGAGGAAGGAGCCGGACGTCGGCGCCGGCGCAGCGTGCCGGAGACGAGCGGTCGCCCGGCGCCGCGCAGCGGGCCGTCCGGGTCGTCGATGACGTCGGTCATCGGCTGCACCAGGACCGGATGCCCCTGACTTCCAGAACACTCCGAAGCCCTCGGTCAGCAGACTCGCCCACGGCCGGCCGAAGCCGACTGGCCGCCGCAGTTCGGTTACCAGTAGTCCGCGTCGAGGCAATGGCGTCAATCGACCCAGCACCGGTTCACCGTCGAGTAGAACGGTATGCGCGGAGGCCGGTGTCGATCCCGCTCAGCGCCGTCGCCAGGACGTCCCTGATGCGTTCGACGGTGGTGTGTGCGAGGCGTAGTCCCACCGGCACCGGGCGGGTCCGTACGCCGTCCCGGGTCAAGGACTCCAGTGCCTCCGCCAACGACTCCTCGTCACCGGCGACGACCACCGGAGGACGGGCTGTTCACCACGGCCACCTCGAGCCGGCCGGCCCAGGCCGCCAGCCGGTCGTTGGCCTCGTCCGCGCCGAGCATCACCGACGCCATGCCGCCCCGGCCGGACAGTGTGGTCGCGATCGCCTGGCTGCGCACCGCGACGATGCGGGCGGCGTCGGCCAGCGACAGGACACCGGCGACGCACGCCGCCGCGATCTCCCCCTGGGAATGGCCCACCACCGCGTCGGGCCGCACGCCCAGCGACTCCCAGAGCGCGGCCAGGCCGACCATCATCGCGAAACTCGCCGGCTGGACGACGTCCACGCGGCCGAGGGTCTGTTCGTCCGCCTCGCCGCGCAGGACATCGGTCAGCGACCAGTCCACCCAGGGTCGCAGTGCCCGCGCGCACTCGTCGATCCGTGCCCGGAAGACCGCGGAACCTCCAGCAGCGTGCGCCCCATGCCCGCCCATTGCGCTCCCTGGCCCGGGAAGACGAGAACCAGTCGGCCGGGTGCTCCGGAGCCGGTCACGCTGCCCGTGGTCAGGTTGGGCGTCACCTCGCCGCGGGCGAGCGCGGCGAGGCCGGTCAGCGCCTCGTCCCGCGAGCCGGCCAGCACGACCGCTCGCTCCGGCAGCGTCGCCCGGCCACGCACCAGCGCGTCCGCCACCGCCGGCAGCGTCGGTTCGCCGCTCTGAGCGGGGCTGTCCAGAACATTCGCAGCCGGGTGGCCTGCGCGCCGAGTGACCGGGCGCTCTTGGCGGACACCACCAGCGGCACGATGTTCGTCGCGAGCGCCTTCAACGGCTCCGGGTCTCGGAGGGGGCGGTCGCGGCCTCCTCGGCCGGGGCCTGCTCGAGGATCAGGTGCGCGTGGTTCCGCTGGCACCGAACGCGGAGACGCCGGCCCGCCGGGGCCGGCCGGTCCGCGGCCACTCCCGCGGCTCGGTCAGCAGGGCGAGGGTGCCTGCCGACCAGTCCACCTGTCCGGTCGGTTCCTCGACATGGATGGTCGGCGGCAGCACACGGTGCCGCAGCGCCTCGACCATCTTGATCACGCCGGCCACACCGGCGGCCGCCTGGGTGTGCCCGATGTTGGATTTCAAGGACCCGAGCCACAGCGGCTGCCCTGCATCCCGGGCCTCCCCGTACGTGGCAAGCAGTGCCCCCGCCTCGATCGGGTCGCCGAGCACCGTGCCGGTCCCGTGGGCCTCCACCGCGTCGACGTCGGCGGGACCTATGCCGGCCGAGGCGAGTGCCCGCCGGATCCCCTTTGCTGGGCCGCCCCGTTCGGCGCGGTCAGCCCGTTGGAACACACGTCGGAGTTGACCGCCGACCCGCGAATCGTGGCCAGCACACGGTGACCGCGCTGCCGGGCCACCGAGAGCCGCTCCAGAAGCACGACGCCGGCGCCCTCGGACCAGCCGGTGCCGTCCGCGGTGGACGAGAACGTCTTGCACCGGCCGTCGGCGGAGGAGCCCGCGCTGGCTGGAGAACTCGACGAACGCCTCCGGGCTGGCCATCACCGTGGCCCCGCCCGCCAGCGCCATCGTGCACTCGCCGTGCCGGAGGGCCTGCGCGGCCTGGTGGATGGCGACCAGCGAGGACGAGCACGCGGTGTCCAGGGTCACCGCCGGCCCCTCGAAGCCGAAGACGTACGCGATCCGGCCCGAGGCGACGCTCGGCGACGTGCCGGTCATGACGTATCCACGGACCTCCTCGGGAATCCGGTTCAGCCTGGTCGCGTAGTCGTGGTGCACGATCCCGGTGAACACACCGATCTCTTCGCCCCGGGCGGACAGCGGGTCGATGCCGGCCCGCTCCATGGCCTCCCAGGACGCCTCCAGGAGCAGCCGTTGCTGCGGGTCCATGGCCAGTGCCTCGCGCGGGGAGATCCCGAACAGCCCAGGGTCGAACTGGGCGGCGTCGTAGAGGAAGCCGCCCGATCGGGTGTAGGTGGTCCCGGGGTGCGCGGGATCCGGGTGGTAGAGCCCGTCGGTGTCCCAGCCCCGGTCGGTGGGGAAGCCGGAGATCGCGTCGCGTCGCTCGATGACCAGGCGCCACAGGTCGTCCGGGCTCTCCACGCCGCCGGGCAGCCGCACGCCCATGCCGATGATCGCGATGGGCTCGTCGGGGTCGGCCGGGGACACCGGAGCCCGATCGGTCACCTCGGCCACCTCGCCCGCCACCTCGTCGGCCACGTGCGCCGCGAGGACCTTCGGCGTCGGGTGGTCGAAGACCGCCGTCACGGGCAGGTCGACGCCCGTGAGGTCACGCAGCCGGTTACGCAGCCGTACTCCGCCCAGCGAATCGAAGCCCAGGCTCCTGAACGACTGGTCGTCGTCCATCGCGTCGAGATCGGCCGGCTGATAGCCCAGCACGACCGCCACCGACTCCCGGACCACCTCGAGCGCGGCCCGCCGGCGTTCGTTCCGGGACCGGTTCGCCAACCGGGCGGCGACGCTCTCCTGAACGTCCTCCCGGCCGTCGGCCGGCCCGGCCTCGGCCGCGGGGACCGCGTCCCCGAGCGCCGCCTGGTCGAGCCAGTACCGCCGGCTCTGGAACGCGTAGGTGGGCAGTTCGGTGGCCAGGGCCGAGGCGGATCCGGCCGGCCGGCCGACGACCGCGGGCCAGTCCAGGGCCACGCCGCGGACGTGCAGTTCGCCCAGGGCCGCCATCACGTCGGCGACTTCTGCGCCGTCCGCGCGCAGCGTCGCGATGCAGGACGCCGCCGACAACTCCAGGCTCTCCGACGCCATCGTGGTGAGCGCACCCCCCGGCCCGAGCTCCAGGAAGGTCGTCACGCCCTGATCGCGCAGCGATCTGACCGCATCCCCGAACCGGACCGTGGCCTGCACCTGCTCGACCCAGTAGTCGGCGGTGGCCAATCGCTGTCCGGTGTCCGGCCGGCCGGTGACCGTGGACACGACGGGCACCCGGCCCGGCCGGTAGGTCAGCGACTCGGCGACCTCCCGGAACTCGGCGAGCATCGGTCGCATCAACGGTGAGTGGAAGGCATGACTCACCGGCAGCCGGCGGGTCTTGTGGCCGAAGCGGGCGAGCTCGCCCGCCACCCACAGCACGGCTGCCTCGGCACCGGACAGCACCAGCGACCGGGCGCTGTTGACCGCCGCGACGTGGACGACGTCGGGTGCCTCCACCAGTTCCGGTGCCACTTCGGCCTCGCTCGCCTGGACAGCGACCATGGCTCCGCCGGCCGGTAGCGCCTGCATCAGCCGGGCCCGCGTGGCGACCAGCTTTCCCGCGTCGGCCAGGTCGAGCACCCCGCTGACGTGCGCGGCGGTGATCTCTCCGATGGAGTGGCCGACGACCAGGTCCGGGCGCAGTCCCCATGACTCGTAGAGCCGATACAGGGCGGTTTCCAGAGCGAACAGGCCGGCCTGGGTGTAGATCGTCTGATCGATCAGCCGGCCGTCCTGCGCGCCCGGGGCGGCGAAGACGACGTCGGACAGCGGCGCCGTGGCATGACCGGCCCAGTGGGTCTCGACGGCGCGGCAGGCGTCGGTGAACGCCTCGGCGAAGACCGGGAACCTGGCCGCGAGTTCCCGGCCCATGCCGGGCCACTGGCTGCCCTGTCCGGTGAACAGGAAGGCCAGCTTGCCGTCGACCGGGGCGCCGCCGATGGCCGGAGCGGCACCCTTGGCCAGACCGCGCAGATCGCCGACCAACTCGTCACGATGCCGCACCACCAGGACCGCCCGCCGGTCGAGCTGCGCCCGGCCGGTGGCCAGCGCGAGGGCGATGTCGGCAGGCTCCAGCTCCGGCCGCGATGCCACGAAGTCCGCCAGCCGGCCGGCCTGGGCCCGCAGCGCGGCGGGGGTGCGACCGGAGACCGGAACCGGCACGCAGCCCTCGTCCGAGGGCCGGTCCAGGGCGGGATCCCCGGTCATCATCTCGTCGGCGTCATGCTCGGCGCTCTCCTCACCGGCCTCTTCCAGGATGACGTGAGCATTGGTCCCGCCGATACCGAACGACGACACACCAGCCCGGCGCGGCTGTCCGGCACGAGGCCAGTCGCGGCGTTCGGTGAGCAGCCGGACCGCGCCCGCCGACCAGTCCACGTGGGTCGACGGCCGGTCGACGTGCAGCGTCCTCGGCAGGACGCCGTGCCGCATCGCCATGACCATCTTGATCACGCCCGCGACGCCGGCCGCGGCCTGGGTGTGGCCGATGTTCGACTTCACCGACCCGAGCCAGAGCGGTCGGTCGGCCGGCCGGTCCCGGCCGTAGGTCTCCAGCAGCGCCTGCGCCTCGATCGGGTCGCCGAGCGTGGTCCGGTGCCGTGGCCCTCGACGGAGTCGACCTCATCGCCCCGCAGTCCGGCCGCGGCGAGCGCCTTGCGGATCACGCGCTGCTGCGACGGGCCGTTCGGCGCGGTGAGGCCGTTGGAGGCGCCGTCGGAGTTCACCGCCGTTCCGCGGACCAGGGCCAGCACCCGGTGGCCCTGCTCACGGGCCCGGGACAGCGGCTCGACCAGAAGGAGTCCGACCCCCTCCGACCAGCCGGTGCCGTCGGCCGTGTCGGCGAACGCCTTGCAGCGGCCGTCGGGGGCGAGCCCCCGCTGCCGGGAGAACTCGATGAAGGTCTCCACCGTGCCCATCACCATCACGCCGCCCGCCAGCGCCATCGAGCACTCGCCGTTGCGGATGGCCTGCACGGCCAGGTGCAGGGCTACCAGTGAGGACGAGCAGGCGGTGTCCACGGTGATCGCCGGGCCCTCCAGGCCCAGGTGGTAGGCCACCCTTCCGGACAGGACGCTGCCCGAGCTGCCGGTCAGGCGGAAACCCTCGACGCCGGACGCGTGGTGCGTGCGTACGGTCCAGTCATGGCTGTTCACCCCGACGAAGACGCCCACATCCTGGGCGTGCAGGCTGTGCGGGTCGATGCCTGCGCGTTCGAGCAGCTCCCACGAGGTCTCCATGACCAGTCGCTGCTGCGGGTCCATCGCCAACGCCTCTTGCGGGGAGATACCGAAGAAGCCGGCGTCGAAGGCGCCCGGGTCGTCGAGGAAGGCGCCGTGGCGGACGTAGGTGGTGCCGGGGTGGTCCGGGTCGGGATCGAACAGCCGGTCGGTGTCCCAGCCGCGGTCGGTGGGGAACTCGGTGACCGTGTCGGTCTCCGCGGACAGGATCCGCCACAGGTCTTCGGGGCTGTGTACGCCACCGGGGAACCGGCAGGCCATCGCGACGATGGCGATCGGTTCCCCGGCCGTCGCCCTCGGCTCCGCGGCCGTCGCCCTCGGCTGCGCGGTGGCCGGCTGGGCCTGCGCGTCGTCGAGGAGCTTGGCCTGCAGGTGGGCCGCCAGCGACCTCGGTCGCGGAAAGTCGAAGATCATCGAGGGGGGCAGGGACAGCCCGGTCGCGGTGGCGAGCCGGTTGCGCAGTTCGAGCGCGGTGAGCGAGTCGAAGCCCGAGTCCTTGAACGTCCGGTCGAGCCGGATCGCGTCGGTGCTCGCGTGGCCAAGGACGAGGGAGCACTGCCGGCGGATCAGGTCGACCAGGGCGTCGAACTGCTCGGCCGGGGGCAGCGCGCTGATCCGGCCGGAGGGGGAGGCCGGCGCCGCCGGAGCCGGCCGTGCGTTCGTGGTCGCCCGGCCGATCGGCCGTTTGCCCCGGACCAGGCTCCGCAGGACGGGCGGCACCCGCGACTGATCGGCCGCCCGGAGCGCGGCCAGGTCGAACCCGGCGGCGACGAGCGCCGCGTCCGGGCCGTCACCGGCGCGCAGGCACTGGTCGAGCAACGCCATCCCGTCGCCGTCCGACAGGGCGACCATGCCGATGTCCCGGTTCCGCCGGTGGTCGGCGTGGCCGAGGTGGCGGGTCAGGCCACTGGCCCGGTCCCAGTAACCCCAGGCGATCGAGACCGCCGCCAGGCCGGCGTGCCGCCGTTCCCGCGCCACGGCGTCCAGTGCCGCGTTGGCCGCGGTGTAGTTTCCCTGCCCCGGGTTGCCGAGCACGCCCGCGGCCGAGGAGTAGAGAACGAAGGCGGCGAGACCGAGGTCACGGGTGAGGTCGTCCAGGTGGCGGGCCGCATCCACCTTCGCCCCGAACACGGCGTCGACGCGGTGCGGGTCGAGCTCGGTGATGACCGCGTCGTCCAGTACCCCGGCGGTGTGCACGACCGCGGTCAGCGGGTGGTTCTCTTCGACCATGGCCAGCAGCGCCACCACCTGCTCGCGGTCCGCCACATCGGCGGCCACGAGCCGAACGGTCGCGCCGAGCCCGACCAGTTCGTCGTGCAGCGCCGCGGCGCCGTCGGCCTCGGGGCCGCGGCGGCCGGCCAGGATCAGATGGCGGACACCGTGCTCGGTGACGAGGTGCCGCGCGGTCACCGCCGCGAGCGTTCCCGTACCACCGGTGATCAGCACGGTGCCGTCGGGATCGAGCGGTCGGGCCTGCGATGACGAAGCGGCCGGGTGCAGCCGGTCGAGCCGTGGCACCTGTGCCCGGCCGTCCCGGAGCCGGAGCTGCGGTTCGCCGCTCAGGGCCGCCGCGATCACAGCATTCGTCGCACCGGCCGCGTCGTCCACCGCCACCAGGACGAACCGGCCCGGGTGCTCCGACTGGGCCGACCGCACCAGGCCCCGCACGGCGCTGGTGACGACGTCTTCCCCGTCCGGCGTGACGATCACCAGTCGGTCGTCGTCCCCGGCCGGCCGGGCGAGGAACGCCTGTAGCAGTTCGAGTTCCGCGACGACCGCGCCCCGAGGGTCCCCGGCGGAGATGTCGACCTCGTGGATCAGCACAGTCGCCGGCGCGCCGACGAGGTCGGTGGCGTCGGTGATGTAGCGGGCGGCAGAGCCGGCCGCCGAGGAGTTTGGCGGTAGCGGGTGGTCGACCCAGTCGATGCGGAAGAGGCCCGCGCAGGAAGCAGCGGGCTGCGCCTGCTCCCGCTGCTCGGTGACCAGTTCAGCCACCTCCAGCACCCGCTGCCCGGCCGGATCCGTCAACTCGATGTGCCAGGCCGGACGGGTCGGCGCGGACGCCGAGCGGACGTCAATCCCGGTGGCTCCGGACGCCAGCAGCTGGACGCCTCGCCAGGTCTTCGGCCGCTCATCCGGGGAGACAACGGCGCGGACCGCCGCGTCGAGCAGAGCCGGATGAATGCCGTAGCGGTGCGCGTCGGGCTGCTCGGCGTCATCGAGCGCGACCTCGGCCGCGGGGCCGAGGGAGAACTCGCCGGGTGGGCCGGCCGACGGTGTCACCGTGCCGGTGGCGTGACGTGTCCATTCCTGCGTCACGGCCGCTCCGGGCGGCCCCGAGTAGACCGTGATCGGCCGCCGGCGAGAAGCGTCCGGCCGCCCCACGACGATCCGTATGTCGCGGCCGCCGTGGCGGGGCAGCACGACGGCCGGATCGATGGTCAGCTCCTCGACGACCGGGGCGTCGGCCTCTCCGCCTGCCCACAGTGCCAGCTCCACCAGTACCGCCTCCGTACCCGGACCGGGGCGCCGTCGGACCCGTCGGTGGCCTCGGTGCCGGCCGCCCACGCGAGCGTCGACGCGGACCATCGGCCGGTCGCGACCAGGCCACCGGATTCGGGGAGCCGGACGAGCGCACCGAGCAGCGGGTGGCCGGCGTCGTCCAGGCCCATGCCCGACGCGCCGGCGCTCGGCACCGGACGGCGCCAGAAGTGCTGGCGCTCGAACGGGTACGTCGGCAGGTCGACCCACGCGGCCCGGGCGACGTCGTCGGCGAGCAGGCCGCGCCAGTCCACCGGGACGCCGTGGACGAACAGCTCGGCCATCGATCGCACCAGACGGCCGAGCCCGCCGTCGTCCCGGCGCAACGAACCGACGACGACCGCTTCCGCGGGCGCGTGGTGTACGGCCTCAGCGACCGGCTGGACCAGCACCGGGTGGGGCTGACCTCGACGAACGCGCCGAATCCCTGCTCCAGCAGGCGGTCGATCGTGGGACCGAAACGGACCTGTTGCCGCAGGTTGCGGTACCAGTAGCCGCCATCCAGCGCTCCGGTGGCCCGGCCCTCGGTCACGGTCGAGTGGAAGGGCACCGTGGGCTCGGCGGGCGACAGATCGGCCAGAGCCACCGCCAGGTGGTCCCGGACGGCCTCGACCTGGTCGCTGTGCGATGCGTAGTCGACTGCCACCCGCCGTACGTCGACACCGGACTCGGCCAGTTCGCTCAACGCGTCCGCCAGCGCCTCCGGGTCACCGGAGAGCACCACCGAGGACGGACCGTTCACCGCGGCGACCTGGACCCGGCCGTCCCTTTCCGCCAGCCAGGCCGCCGCGGCGGAGGCGTCGAGGCGCACCGACGCCATGCCTCCTCGGCCGGACAGGGTCCCGGCGATCGCCTGGCTGCGGACCACGACGACCCGCATGGCGTCGCGCAGGGAGAGCGCCCCGGCGACGTATGCCGCGGCGATCTCACCCTGCGAGTGGCCCACGACCGCGTCGGGCCGGACTCCCGCCGACGCCCACAGCGCGGCCAGCCCGGCCATCATCGCGAAGCTCGCCACCTGGATGACGTCGACGCGTTCCAGCAGTTCCTGGTCGGCCTCGCCGCGCAGCACGTCGATCAGCGACCAGTCCGCCCATTCGGTCAGCAGCCGAGCGCACTCCTGGACGACCCCGGCGAACGCGGGGGAGGTATCGAGCAGCTCACGGCCCATCCCGGCCCACTGCGCGCCCTGCCCGGGAAAGATCAGCACGACGCCGGACGACGCGTCAGAGGTGGCGCTGTCGCGCACCACGAGGGGACTGGCCTCGTCGCGGGCCAGTGCGCGCAGGCCGGCCAGCGCCTCGTCCCGGGAGCCGGCCAGTACGACCGCGCGCTCGTCCATGGTTGCTCGTCGAGTGGCCAGCGCCACGGCGATGTCGGCCCAGGACGAGTCGTCGGCGGTCTGGATGAGCGGGACGAGCCGGTCCGCCAGCCGGTTGAGCGCCCGCGTTCCGCGGGCCGACAGGACCAGAGGCACGATCCGGGGCGCCGATGGCGCCGGTGGCGCCGGCCGCCGGACGGCCGGCTGCCGGGGTGCTTCCTCCACGATCACGTGGGCGTTCGTTCCGCTCAGGCCGAAGCCGGAGATTCCCGCGCGACGCGGACGGCCGAGGTCCGGCCAGGTCCTGTTCTCCGTCAGCAGCGCGACCGCGCCCGACGACCAGTCGACGCGTGAGGTGGGCTCGTCCACGTTGAGTGTCGCCGGCAGCACACCGTGCCGAAGCGCCTGGATCATCTTGATCACGCCGGCGACACCGGCCGCGGCCTGGGTGTGGCCGACGTTCGATTTGAGCGATCCCAGCCACAGGGGCTGGCCGGCGTCGCGGTCCCGGCCGTAGGTGGCCAGCAACGCCTCGGCCTCGATCGGGTCGCCCAGAACGGTCCCGGTCCCGTGCCCCTCCACCGCGTCGATGTCCGCCGGGCCCAGGCCGGCCGACGTCAGTGCCTGCCGGATGACCCGTTGCTGCGCCTCACCACTCGGTGCGGTGAGGCCGTTCGACGCGCCGTCGGAGTTCACCGAGGAGCCGCGCAGCACCGCCAGGATCCGGTGCCCGTTGCGGCGGGCATCGCCGAGGCGTTCCAGGACCAGCATCCCGGCCCCCTCTGCCCACGCGGTGCCGTCGGCGGCCGAGGCATAGGATTTGCACCGGCCGTCAGCGGCCAGTGCGCGCTGCCGGGAGAACTCGACGAATGACTGGGGGGTGGCCATCACCGTGGCACCACCGGCCAAGGCCAGGGAGCACTCGCCGCGGCGCAGCGCGTGGGCGGCCAGATGCAGCGCGACCAGTGAGGACGAGCACGCCGTGTCCACGGTGATCGCCGGTCCCCGCAGGCCGAGCAGATAGGAGATCCGGCCCGACGCGACGCTGCCCGCGGTTCCGGTCGTCTGGAAGGCCTCGAGCTCCTCGGGCACCGGACCGCCGGTGCCGTAGCCCTGCTCCATCAGGCCGGCGAAGACCCCGGCGTCGGTGCCCCGCAACGACGACGCGTCGATTCCCGCGTGCTCCAGCGCCTCCCACGCGGTCTCCAGCAGCAGCCGCTGCTGCGGGTCCATCGCGAGTGCCTCGCGCGGGGAGATCCCGAAGAAGTCGGCGTCGAACTCGGCCGCGCCGTCGAGGAACCCGCCCCGGTCGACATACGAGGTCCCGGCCCGGCCCGGGTCGGCGTCGAACAGCCGCTCCAGGTCCCAGCCGCGGTCGGCCGGAAACGGCCCTGACGCATCCCGGCCCTCGCTGACCAGACGCCACAGCTCGTCCGGCCCGGTGATCCCGCCCGGCAGGCGGCAGGCCATCCCGACGATCACCACCGGCTCGTCGGGGTCGGACGGTTTGCCGGCGGCGGTGTCGGCAGCGGTGTCACCGACCAGTTCGGCGTGCAGGTACGCGGCCAGCGCACGCGGCGTCGGATGGTCGAACACCGCTGCGGTCGGCAGCTTCAGACCGGTCCTGGCCATCAGCCGGGTACGCAGTTCGATGAGTGCGACCGAGTTGTACCCGAGGTCCCGGAACGCCCGGTCCACCGGGACGGCGACGGTGTCGGGCTGGTTGAGCGACGCCGCGGACTCGTCCCGGACCAGGGCCTGGAGCAGCGTGTGCTGCGCGTGCCGGTCCAGGCGGGCCAGTTCTGCCCGCAGAGCGGAGGAGGTGTCCTCGAGTCCGTCCTGGACGAGCGGCTTTGGGAAGAGGGCACGCAGCAGGGCGGGCACGCCGGCCCCCGGCTCCGGCCGGCGCGCACGCAGGGCGAACAACGGCGTCGGGTCCGATGTGGCAAGGAGCGTGTCGAGCGCGAACAGCCCGTCACGCAACCAGGGCGAACCCGGCGTGTCCCCGGCCGGTTCGCACCAGGTCAGGACCGAGCCGGCCAGACCGCGCCGTCGGCGGTCGTGGACCACGGCGCCCATCATGGCCGCCGAGACCGCCCGGCCGGGGTCTGCCGCCCCGGTGACCTCGTACGAGTCCGCGATCGTGATGAACGAGGTCCGGGCAAAGTCCGCTGCGGTGCTCAGCTTCGCGGCCAGCTCGGGGTCGCCGTCGGCGAGGATCACCGCGGCGGGGCCCGCCGCGATCGCCGGCTCCCACTCGGCGGCGTCCTCGCCGGCGATCAGCAGCAGCCGCTCGTTCGGGAGGACGGAGGCCAGGTGGCGTGCCACCGCGGCGCCGCGCACGGTGTGCGCACCCGTCAGCACCACGACGCCGTCGGAGCCGGACCATGAATCGCGTATCGACCGGTCCGGGACCGCCTGACGGGTCAGCCGGGCCACCAGGAGCTCGCCGGACCGCAGAGCCCAGCGCGGCTCGTCACGCAGGGTCGCGTACGGCACGGCGTCGACCGGCGATGCGCCGTCCAGGTCGACCAGGATGGCCCGGCTCCCCAGCACCTGGCCCGCCGCGGCCGCCAGCATGGCCTGAGCCGGATCGGCCGGATCGTCCCGCGCCGAGACCGCCACTGCCCGCCGGGTCACGAGGACCAGCTGCCCCGATCCGGCTCGCGCGGCCCACGCCGTCAGCTCCTCGACCAGCTGTTCGATCCCGGCGCGGCGCTCCGCCCAGGTGCCCGGCATGTCGGGCGCCAGCAGCACCGTCATCTCGGCGGCGCCGGCCGTGGCCAGATCGGCGTAGCAGGAGGACGAGCCCGCGGCCGCGGCGAGGCCCGCCGCGGCCGAGCCGACGAACGCCCAGGTCGTCGGCGCGGGGCCGGCGGTGCCGCGGGCCGGCGCGGGCACCCACTCCAGGCGCAGCACTCCGTCGTGCACCCCGCTTGCCGTGCATCGCAGTACGGCGGGCTGATCGGCCAGCAGGCGCCGCTGGATCTTCCCCGACGCAGTCCGCGGAACGCCGGCCACCTCATAGACCTCTTCGGGAAGCTTGAACGTGGACAGCTCCCGGCGGCACCGTTCGATCACGGCGTCGGCCTCGACGCCTGACGGGCCGGCGACCACGTAGGCGACGGGCACCTCGCCCAGCACCTCGTGCGGCCGGCCGGCCACGCCGACGTCGGCGATCCCCGGAACGGCGCGGATAACCGCCTCGATCTCCTCCGGATGGACGTTCTCCCCGCCCCGGACGATCAGATCGTTGATCCGGCCGCTGATGGTGAAGTACCCGGCGGCGTCCCGGCGGGCGAGGTCACCCGTGCGATACCAGCCGTCCTGGAACGCGGCAGCGGTCGCCTCCGGTTTGTTGTGGTAGCCGGGCGTCACGTTCGGGCCGCGCACCCACACCTCGCCCTCGGCGCCGGCCGGCACGTCGCGGCCGGTCTCCGGGTCGACGATGCGGACATCCACGCCGGGCACCGGAAGCCCGCACGACCCGTCGACGCGGACGCCTCCCGGCGGGTTCATGGTGATCGCCCCGCACGTCTCGGTGCTGCCGTACGCATCGACCAGCGGCACCCCGAACTCCTCGCGGAACGACCGGCACAGCCCTGGGCCGGCGACCGCTCCCCCGACCAGCCCGATCCGCAGGTCCGGCAGGGTGATCCGGCGCTGGCGCCGCGCCTCCAGAAGGTAGTGGTAGGTGGTCGGCACACCCGCCACGAAGGTGGCCCGGGTTTCCCGGGCGGCCTCCAGGAACTCGTCGCCCGAAGGGCTGTCCATGATCCGGGCGGTCGCGCCGACCGCGGTCACCGCCAGCACGCACGCGATGTGGGAGAGGCTGTGGAACAACGGCAGCGGCCACAGCACGCGATCGTCGGCCGACAGCCCGGGGATCGGCACATAGCTCGCCGCCACCGAGTACAAGCAGTTGCGCTGGCTGGACAGCACTCCCTTCGGTTCCCCGGTGGTCCCCGAGGTGTAGAACGTCCATGCCACGTCGTCCAGGCCGAGATCGTCCCGTGCGGGTTCCGCGGGCTCGGTCCTGACGAGTTCCTGGTAGGCGTGGACCGACGCGTGCGCGGGTGCGTCGCCGGTCACCAGCAGCCTGGCGCCGCGGGGCAGGGACGGCGAGCGCAGGAAGCCGGCCACGTGCACGGGGTCGGTGATGACGACGGCCGCCTCGCTGTCGGCCAGGAGATAGTCCAGTTCGAAGTCGGTGGACGCGGGGTTGACCGGCACCCCGATCGCGTCCGCGCGAAGGATCGCGAGGTAACTCTCCAGCATCTCCACGCTGTTGCGCAGGCAGATCATCACCCGATCGCCGCGCCGCACACCGAGTCCCGCCAGATGCCCGGCCAGCCGCCGGTCCGCGCCTCCAGATCGGCGTACGTGACCGCCCGCTCCGCGTCCTCGAAGGCGACCTTCCCACCGAAGTTGTCCGCGTGCTCCCGCAACACCAGGGGGAGCGCTCTGATCAGCTCGGCGCGCACGGAATCACGCATCCTCTCGTGGAGCGAAACCTCATCGGGCACCAAAAAGCCTTCTGCCTACATGCGGAGGCTAGGAGCGGCCGTGCCGGCTGGGCATCCCTCAGCCTCGTGGCCTTCGCGGCAGGGTGCGGCTTGTCTGCAGGGTTCTCCGCCCTCGCAGTTGGGCGTGACGACGTCCGTCTGGTAATGTTCACTCCAGGCCGTGACAGACCCTGTAGGAGGTGAGACCCGTGAATGTTCGTTCGATTACCCGGGTGCTCCCCCTATTGGTCACGGCAGGCGACTGATGTAGAGTCGCGGGAGCGCACCAGAGGCACTCCTGGAAGGCGACAGCCATCAACCTTAAGCATCCCACCCCAGACCCCGTGATCACGCGGGTCGCCGAAGACCAGTGGCACGCCAGCGACGGCGACTTGGTTGTCGGCAGTGGCGACACGGGGCGCAGGCCCGACGGGCGACTGTACATCAGCATCGACGCATGGCACGACACAGCCTTCGACCGGCTGGCCGCCGCCATGCTGGCGGAACTGCCGGCGCCGCTCTACACGCTGGTCGACGCCGACGACGCGGACACGATCTCGAACTGGCGGCGGGCCGGCTTCACCCCTCACCGAAGTGAGCGGCAGTACCTGCTGGTGCCCGGCGAAGCGCAGCCCGCCGTGTCGCCCCCGGCGGGGGTGACGTTGACCGGCGGCGCGGAGGAGTCCCGCGCCGAAGTCGAGGGGTCGAAGTCGGTGTGATCCGGATTTCGCCGTCGATGCGGGACAACGGGAGGCCGCGGATCGCGCGGATTCGCTCCATCGAGGTCCGCGCCGACCAGCGCCGCCGTGGCATCGGCAGGGCGCTGCTGGTCCACGCGCTGGACGCTCTGCACACTCGCGAGTTCGGTCTCGCGACGATCGACGTCGACGAGACCGACACCGCGACGATCAGCCTGTTGGAAAGCGTCGGAGCCCGCCGTGAGAGCAACACCTTGGAGCTGACGTGGCAAAAGTAATCGAGGTATCGAGGTTGTCGGTACCATCGTCGAGTCCCTGAAAGACGCCAAGTTCTGGGTTGAACTCGAGAACGGTCACAAGGTACTCGCACACATCAGCGGGAAGCTCCGCAAGCACTACATCAAGATCCTGCCGCAGGACACGGTGACGGTCCGAGTTGAGCCCGTATGACCTGACCCGTGGCCGGATCACCTTCCGGCACCGGATGTAGCGGCCGGCGGAACACGCCAAGGCAGGAGCGGTGCTGATCCCCCCTCAGGGGGTCCGCACCGCTTCGATGGCCTCCTGGCCGGAAGTCCGCGGTGCACCTTCACCAGTCACGTTGACAGTCTTGCCCGGTGACGCCCGGACTTCCTTGCCTGGCTCATCTGCGGCTGCCTAGCGTTGCGGGCCGTGACGATGCATACGGTTCAGTCCACATTGGCCACGGGCCGGCCGGCGTCCTCGATCCCGGCGCTGCGTCGGCAGCCAGGATCGAGTCCGGCGACGAGGTTCTCTACCCCGACACCTGGACCAACTGCAGACCACTGCGGTACGGCTCGTCCCCGGCCAGACCGTGCGCGGCTGCGCCAGGAGTACCGGGCTGCCCGTTCCAGATCGTCGGCCCGGTCGAGGTGACCGGTGCCGAACCGGGCGACGTCGTCGATGCCGGCTGACGGAACTGCGGCTGAGCGACTGGGGCGGCAACGCCTTCCCCACCCGGTGCCGCGCGCTGCCGTACGACTTCGACGAGCCGTACTTCCACGACTTCCGGTTCGACCGGACCCGCACCCGGGCCGACTACGTTCACGGCATCTCGCTGCCGCTCGACCCGTTCGCCGGCATCATCGCGGTCGAACCGCCGGGCGACGAGCAGACAAGCGCGCTGATCGGTGGCGACCACGGCGGCAACCTGGCCCTCCCCGAACTCACCGTGGGCTCCTCGCTGTTCCTTCCCGTGGCCAAGCCGGGGGCCCGGATCTGGATCGGTGACATTCACGCCCTGCAGGGCGACGGACTGGTCGACCAGACCGGCCTGAAGTCCACGGCCGAGCGCTTGCGGATGCGGTACGACCTCCACAAGAACGTGGGCCTGACCCGGCCGCTGGCCGAGACCGACACGCACTGGATCGGCATCGGACTGGCTGACAGCCTGGAGGCCGCACTGGTCGACTGCCTGCGCGGACTGATCAGCTGGTTCAGCGCGGCGTCCGGCGTCACCCGCGCCGAGGCCCACGCACTGTGCAGCATGGCCGCGAGCTTCCGGATCACCCAGTACGCGGACCAGAGCGAGGTCCACCACGTCGATGTCCCCCTGCCGCCCAAGGGCGTGCACGGCCTCCTGCGCAAAGACATCTTCCCGGCCGGCCTGCGTACCCGGGTCGACCGCTGGCTGCGCCCCGCGGCCTGAGCCGTTCAGCCTTCCCGGGCAGGCCGGGGCCGGCTCTTTCGCGGCGACCACGTGCCGTCAATGTGAGGTATGGGGCCCTCGGTGCCCGCCGGTTTAGCCTGCGGTTCGTCTCACTCGACCACTGGACATCGCATTGTCTTGGACAGGAAGGCGAAACCGGGTCATGAGTACCACGCATGTGCATTATGTTCAGCAGCTGCTGACTCATTTCGATGCCGATCCGGATCGCCCTGCCATGGTCAGCGGGGACGTCCCCTTCTCCGCCGGGGAGCTGGCCGACGCCGTTCGCCGGGCCGCGGCCGCGATGGGCCGCCACGGCGTCGGCCGCGGTGACGTCGTCTGCATCCTGACCGAGCCCAACACCGCGGCCACACTGATCCTGCGGTGGGCGGCCAACCTGGTGGGGGCGACCGCCGCACATGTGCGTGGGATGAATGCGGTGGTGCCTGACGACGAGTTGCGCATGGACTTGCAGCGCGCCATCGTCTCGGATGTCGGCGCCCGGATGCTGGCGGTCGACCCGGCCAACGAGGCACGGGCACGGGAGCTGCTGGTGAACGCGACCGGTCGGCCGGTCCTGGCCGTACTGGGCGCAGGACAGCCGGACACGGTGGATTTGACCGCCGGCTGCGGTGACGGAGTAGGCCCGTGCCCGGACATCACCGACAGCGACCTCGCGGTGATCACCCAGACCAGTGGGGCGAGCGGCCTGCCGAAGGGTGTCTGCTGGCCCTTCGGCGTCAAGAACGACATGGCCGCATCGGCCATCGACCGCAGCAGCCGGACGAACGTCCTGATCACCGCACCGCTCACCCATTCCAGCGGGTTCGCCGCGGACGACACGCTCATCACCGGCGGCATGGTCGTCCTGCATCCCGGCTTCGACGCCGCGGCCGTGCTCCACGCGATCGCGCAGCACCGCATCGGCCGGCTCATCCTCGGCACCCCGCAGGTGTACGCACTGGCCGAGCACCCGGACCGGGCGGCCACCGACCTGTCCAGCCTGACCGAGCTGATCTACACCGGCAGCCCCGGGGCACCGCTCAAGCTGCGCAAGGCCCGGGAAATCTTCGGCCCCGTACTGATCCAGGTCTACGGCACGACCGAGACCGGAGTGCTCACCATGCTCCCCCCCGGCGACCACGACGACCTGCGCGCCTGCTCCAGCGCGGGCCGGCCGGTCAACCCAGAGGCGCTCAGCATCCGGCACCCCGACACCGGCGCGGTACTGCCCGTCGGCGAGGTCGGCGAGGTCTGCGCGGTTCCACGCTGGCCCACGGCCGGCTACTGGCACGAGCCGGCACTCACCGCGGCACTCGTCCGCGACGGCTGGGTGCGCACCGGCGACCTCGGGCACCTCGACACCGACGGCTACCTGCACCTGACCGGCCGGCTCGCGAACATGATGAAGGTCAAGGGAATCCGCATCCACCCCGAGCAGGTGGAGAAGGTGCTCAGGCAGGCCCCGGGCGTGTCCCAGGCCGCCGTATGCGGGGTCGAGGACGCCGACCGGGTGGAGCACATCTACGCCGCCGTCGTGCCCGAGCCCGGCGCCGACCCGGATCCCCGGGAACTGCGCCGTCACGTCGCCGAGGCACTGTCCGACACCTACGTCCCCCGCCTGATCGACATTCGCCGGAAACTGCCGACGACCGGCTGGGACAAACCCGATCGGGTCCGGCTGCGGGCCGACGCCCGCGCCGCACTGACCCGGCCCGCCCCCCAGGCCTGACGCGGCAAGCATCTCCTCGTACCGGTCCGGAGCGTTCTTCCCGGACGTGCGATGCGGTCGCCTCACCACGCGCCCGCCGCTCTGCCCCTCCCCAGGCCCCGGGGCCCTGGTGGCCCGCATCCGCGCGGGCCGGGCCCTGGAGACGGACTGCCGGGCTGACGGAGCCTTACCGCCCGGCGGCCGGGGAGCCACTCGCCCACGGCCCACCTGCGCGGCCGGTGCCGCAGGCCCTGCCCGATACCGGCTCCCGGCACAACAGACCTGCCCCCGGCCCGAGTTCAGCGACCACCCCAGCCGACCGACCAGCGATCCCCAGTACCGTCAACCTGCGTGATGGCGTGCGCTGTCCGGCGTCGGGAAGACTCTCCGGCCATGGACGGCTTCGAACTGCACGACCTCGCGCGCAAGCTGCTGCGGATCGGCGAGGACGCCCTCCCGGACCCCACCGGTGTGCGACAGCTGTCTCCCGGCGTGCGTCACGTCATGACCGACGTGTTCGAACACCCGGACACCTCGGTCACCGAGATCGCCAACCGCACCGGCTTCCCGGCGAGCCACGTGGAGACGAGCGTCGCCACCCTGCGCGACCGGGGTGCGGTCACCACCGCGGCCGCCCCGGACGGACAAACGGTCGTCCGGGCGGCTGCCCGGCACAGGAGCGCCGGCCGAGCCGCCGCGCGGATCGACGAGCAGCTCGCCGCGGCCGCCGGGATCCAAGACCCCGGCCAGGCCAAGGAATTGGTCGAGACACTCGAGCAACTGGCGCGCCGGCTCACCGATGCCCTGTCCCCCGAGCATTTCAACGCGCGGTATGCGGGTACGCCGCCCTGGGAAACCGGCCGTCCGCAACCGGCCCTGCGCGACCTCGCCGAGGCGGGCGCCTTCCGCGGCCGGGTGCTCGACGTCGGGTGCGGCACCGGCGAGGTCGCGCTCATGGCGGCGGCCCTCGGCCTGCCGACGGTCGGCATCGACCCGGCGTCGACGGCGATCGAGATCGCGCGGCGCAAAGCGGAAGAGCGCGGCCTGCAGGCGCGCTTCCTGGTCGGGGACGCACTCGAACTCGGCGCCATGGGCGAGCAGTTCGACACCGTGCTCGACTGCGGCCTGTTCCACGTGTTCAGCGACGCCGAACGAGTCCGCTACGCCGACAGCCTGGCCACCGTGATGCCGCCGGACGCGCGGTTGTTCCTGCTCTGCTTCAGCGACCGCCATCCACCCGATATCGGACCGCGGCGGGTGAGCCAGGACGAAATCCGGGCCACCTTCGCCGACGGCTGGCGGGTCGATTCGATCGAACCCGCGATGCTGGAGAACAACAAATATGTCGACGGAGTGCTGGCCTGGCTGGCCAGTATCACCCGCACCTGACCGCCCTTTTCCCGAGCGCACACCCCCGAAAGGCTGCCACGTGCGCCGAATTCGCAGAATGGGGCGACGGCGAAACACAAATCTGCTGCCAGGTTGAGGGATAGTGGCGTAGGCGCCGAACTCCGTACCGTGAGGCCAATCGACCAGAAGGAGCCGGACACACATGGGTGGCAGCAAGGTGGAGGGCTTCGACGCGCACTACGCCGGAACACCGCTCTGGGACCTCGGCCGCCCCCAGACGGCCCTGCGCGACCTCGCCGAGGCGGGCGCCTTCCGCGGCCGGGTGCTCGACGTCGGGTGCGGCACCGGCGAGGTCGCGCTCATGGCGGCGGCCCTCGGCCTGCCGACGGTCGGCATCGACTCGGCGTCGACGGCGATCGGGATCGCGCGGCGCAAAGCGGAAGAGCGCGGCCTGCCGGCGCGCTTCCTGGTCGGGGACGCACTCAACTCGGCGACTTGGGCGAGCAGTTCGACACCGTGCTCGACTGCGCCCTGTTCCACGCGTTCAGCGAGACCGAACGCGTCCGCTACGCCGGCAGCCTGGCCACCGTGATGCCGCCGGACGCGCGGTTGTTCCTGCTCTGCATCAGCGACCGCCATCACCCCGGCAGCGGACCGCGACGGGAGAGCCAGGGCGGGATCCGCGCCAGGCGGGTGAGCCAGGACGAAATCCGGGCCACCTTCGCCGACGGCTGGCGGGTCGATTCGATCGAACCCGCGACATTGGAGAACAACAGAGACATCGACGGGGCACCGGGCTGGCTGGCCGCGATCACCCGCACCTGACCACCCTTCCCCGAGCGAATCCCCCTGAAAGGCCTCCCGTCGCGCCGAATTCATGGAACAGGGCGACGGCGAATTCCGAATCGGCTGCCAGGTCGAAGAGCCGTGGCGTAGGCATCGGACTCCGTACCGTGAGGCCAATCAACCAGAAGGAGTCAGGCAGAAATGAGTCCGCGACCGAGGCCGACCTTTCCGGATTGGCCGCAATTCGATGACACCGAACGCCGAGCTCTTGATCGTGCGCTGTCCCAGGGCCAGTGGTGGCGCATGGGTGGCAGCGAGGTGGACAGCTTCGAGCGGGAGTTCGCCGGATACCACGGTGCCCACCACGCCCTCGCCGTCACCAACGGCACGCACGCGCTGGAGCTCGCCCTGCAGGTGCTGGGTGCGGGACCGGGCACCGAAGTGATCGTGCCGGCGTTCACCTTCATCTCCTCGTCCCAGGCCGCTCAGCGGATCGGGGCCGTCGCCGTGCCGGTGGACGTCGATCCGGAGACCTACAACATCGACGCGACCGCCACCGCCGAGGCGATCACACCGCGGACCCGGGTGATCATGCCGGTGCACATGGCGGGTCTCATGGCCGACATGGACGCACTGGACAAGCTCGCCTCCGATGCCGGCGTCCGGATCCTTCAGGACGCGGCCCACGCGCACGGTGCCCGGTGGCGGGGCAAGCGCGTGGGCGAGCTGGGCTCGATCGCGGCGTTCAGCTTCCAGAACGGCAAGCTGATGACCGCGGGCGAGGGCGGCGCGGTGCTGTTCTTGGACCCGGACGACTACGAGAAGGCATTCCTGCATCACTCCTGCGGCCGGCCGCGCACCGACCGCAACTATCACCACCAGGTGGCCGGCACCAACATGCGGATGAACGAGTTCTCGGCCGCCGTCCTGCGCGCTCAGCTGGGCCGCCTCGACGGCCAGATCGAGCTGCGCGAGCAGCGGTGGCGGTTGCTGTCGCAGCTCTTGGCCCAGATCCCCGGCGTCCGGCCGCAGGGCGGTGATGCGCGGGCCGACCGGAATCCGCACTACATGGCGATGTTCCGGCTTCCCGGCTGGTCGGAGGAGCGTCGCAACCTCCTCGTCGATCGCCTGGTCGACGCGGGGATCCCGGCGTTCGCGGGCTTCCGCGCCATCTACCGCACCGCGGCGTTCTGGGAGACCGGCGCACCCGAGGAGTCCGTCGACGCGGTCGCCAAGCGGTGCCCCAACGCCGACGCGATCAGCCAGGACTGCGTCTGGCTGCACCACCGCACCCTGCTCGCGTCGGAGCAGGCTCTCACCGACACCGCCGCCATCGTGGCCGACCAGGTGGCCGCCGGATGAGGATCCGCACCGTACTGGTCGGGTTCGGGTGGTCCGGCCGAGAGATCTGGCTTCCTCGTCTGATGGCAAACGGTGACTACGAGGTAGTGGCCGCGGTCGATCCGGATCCGGCCAGGCGGGAGGCGTTCACCGCGGCGACCGGCCGTCCGGCCTTCGGCGACGTCGACGCGCTGCGGGCCGAGGACGCCGACCTCGCGTTGGTCGCCTCGCCCAACCACCTGCACGCGGCGCTCGCGCGACGTCTTCTCACCCGAGGTCTCGCCACCTTCGTGGAGAAGCCGGTCTGCCTCTCGAGCGCGGAGGCGGACAGGCTGGCCGCGGCCGAGCGGGCAGGCGGCGTCCCGTTGCTGGCCGGAAGTGCGTGCCGATACCGCGCGGACGTGCGGGCACTGGCCGGTCTGGCCGGCGAGCTCGGCCACCTGCGCCACATCGACCTGGTGTGGGAACGGGCCTGCGGAGTGCCCCGGTCCCAGGGCTGGTTCACCAGCCGGGCGGAGGCAGGCGGCGGGGTGCTGTTCGACCTCGGATGGCATCTGCTCGATGTCCTGGAGACCGTCGCCGGGCCGTTGGCGTTCGTTCAGGCCGCCGCGTCCACCTCGTACGACCACGTCAACGACCCGCGCTGGACGGCGGCCTGGCGGCATGATCAGCCGGTGCCGGAACTCGACGCGGACGTCGAGGACACCGTGCGCGGCTTCCTGGTCACCGGCAGCGGTCTGTCGGTGGGCCTTCGCGCCAGCTGGGCCACGCACGCGGCGAGCCATGACGTCACCGAGATCCGGATCGAGGGGAGTGACGACACCGCGATGCTCCGGTCCACCTTCGGCTTCAGCCCCAATCGCGAGCCGCGGCCGCGGCTCAGCGTCGTCCGGCGGGGCCGGACGAGCGAGATCACGGTCCCGACCGAGCCGATCGGCGCCGAGTACTCCCGTCAGCTCGACGACATCAGGGACCACCTCGCCGATCCGTCGGCGTGCGGATCCGCGATCGCGGGCGTGCGGCGGATCGTCGGCACGATCGAGGCGCTGTACGCGGCCTCGGCGACACCGCTGCTGCCCGCCGGGCCGGTCATGACCGCGGCGGCGACCTGATGGCGAGCGTACCGGTGCGCAGTGTGGTGATCTTCGACCTCGAC
>NZ_BNEA01000012.1 GCF_016860525.1 Streptomyces rubradiris | reverse complement strand
TGAACGCCGCCGCGCTGCACTCCTACAGCCTCACGCCGAACAACCGCAACCCGCTACCTGGCCGAACTGCGTTCCGGTTCCGAGCTGCTGGCCGTGGACACCGACGGCAGGACGCGGCGGGTCGTGGTCGGCCGGATCAAGATGGAGAGCCGCCCGATGCTGCTGATCGAGGCGGAGTCCGCCCTCCGGCGGCAAGGTGAACGTGATCGCCCAGGACGACTGGCACGTGCGGGTACTCGGCCCCGGCGGCAGCGTCCACAACATCACCGAACTCAAGCCCGGCGACGTCATCCTCGGCTACGCGCTCACCGACCAGCGCCATGTCGGCTGCCCCATCCGGGAGTTCCAGCAGGAGCAGTGAGCCAGGACCGCCCGTCGGCCCCGTGTCACGGCCTCGGCGGACCGGGCCTCGCCTCAACCGAGTCGCGCGAGCGCGTCCTTCGTCGCCTCGTCGGCCGGGAAACGGGCCAGCAGGTGCACGCGCGGGTCGTCCGCGGCGATCAGCTTCGACTGGCGCAGGGTGAGCCGGCCCACCCTCGGGTGCGCGAAGTCCTTGTACACGGTCCGGTAGTCGGCGACGTCGTGCCGCTGCCAGAAACGGGCGAAGTCGGGTGTGTGGGCCAGCAGATCGGCCACCACCTCCGCGTAGCGGGGGTCCGCGGGCTCCTCGTCGGCGCGCATCCGGAACTGGGCGAGCACCTGCGTGGCCTGGGCCTCCCAGTCCGTCATCAGGGAACGCGCGGGCCGCCAGCCGAAAATGACCCACAGCATGTTGCGGCGCTCGGCCGGCAGCGCGCCGAAGTCCGTGAAGAGCGCCGCCTCCGCCCGGTTCCAGGCCACCACGTCCCAGTGGTGGTCCAGCAGCATCGCCGGATTGGGCTGCAGGGCGTCCAGCAGGGCTTGGAGCTGCTCGTTGCGGCCAGGGCAGCCGCGCACCTCGCCGAGATCCGGGGGCAGTTCGTTGCTGAGCCGGTACAGGTGCCGGATCTCCGGCGCGGAGAGCCTCAAGGCCCGCGCGAGCGAGGCGAGCACCTGACGCGAGACCTTGATGTCCCGGCCCTGCTCCAGCCACGTGTACCAGCTCAGGCTCACCCCGGACAGCGAGGCCACCTCCTCGCGGCGCAACCCGGGGGTACGGCGGCGCGAGAAGTCGGAGATTCCCACGTCCTCGGGAGACAACCGCTCGCGCCGCGACCTCACGAACGCCCCGAGCGTACGGCGGCCGGTGTCACCCAGATCCCTCATGGCTGCCATCGGCCCAGGCTAGCAGCGCGTACCGGCCGTTCCCCCGGGGCGCCCCCGGTCCGCGCGGCGGGCGTCCGGGCCGGGAGCCCCGCGGCGCACGCCCGGGCCGCCGGCACCTGCGGCCCGGCACGTTCAAGTGTTCCGCGCCAGGCGGTTGAACGGCCGCGCCGGTGCCGCGCACGCGAGGCTGTGAGTATTTGTCTCCTGGCTGCCCGCCCGCCGACGGCGCACGATCGGGACCGTAAAACCTTTGCGCCTCTCGTGGAAAGGCCCTGCCGTGTCCCAAGACGTACAGCCCGAGACGACCGGGTCCGCCCTCCCGCCGAGCGCGCCGGCCGACTCGCCCCCGGCGCCGCAGACCGCGGCGCGGGTGCCGCCCGCGCTCGCCGTGGCCTGTTTCCTCAGCAACTTCGACCGCTTCGCGATCACCCCCCTGCTGATGGCCATCGCCACCGGATTCCACGTCCGGCTCGGCCAGGTCGTGCTGGTCGCGAGCGGCTACTTCTTCGCGTACGGGTGCGCCCAGCCGGTGTGGGGCATGCTGTCCGACCGCTACGGGCGCATGCGGGTCATCCGCTTCACCCTGTGCGCCGCGGCGGTGTGCGGACTGGTGTCCGCGGCCGCACCCGACCTGACCACGCTCGTGATCCTGCGGATCGCCACCGGGGCGTTCTTCGGGGCGGTCGTCCCCGCCTCCCTGACGTACGTGGGCGACACCGTCCCCGCGGCCGTACGCCAGCGGGCCCTGTCGGATCTGCAGCTGGCCCTCGCCATCGGCACCGCGGCCGCCACCCTGGTCGCCGGCGCAGCAGCAGCCCTGTTCAGCTGGCGGGTGATGCTGGCGCTGTCCGCCGTGCTGGCCGCGGTCACGGTCGCCGGCATGCGCGGACTGTCCGAGTCCCGTGCCGACACCACCCTGCGCCGGCCGTCCGAACAACTCGCCTCGGTGCTGCGGCGGCGCTGGTCCTGGCTGGTCATGGCCTTCGGCCTGGTCGAGGGCGCGGTACTGCTGGGCTGCTTCACCTTCCTGGCCCCGGCCCTCGAGGACGGGGGGATCGGTGCCCTGGGCGCGGGCGGTGTGACCGCCCTGTACGGCGCGGGCACCCTGGGCTTCTCGCGGCTGCTGAAGCGGGTGGCGATGCGCCCGGCGTGGTCGCTGCTGGCCGCCGGCGGCGTGATGATGGCGGGCGGCTTCCTGGTCGCCGCCGCCGGCCCGAACGTGTGGGGGATCGGCGCCGCCGCGATCCTGCTGGGCGGCGGCTGGTCGTTCTTCCACTCCTCGTTGCAGAACTGGGCCACCACGCTGGTGCCCGAGGCCCGCGGCACGGCCGTCGCGCTGTTCGTGGCCTCCCTGTTCGTCGGCAGCGCGATCGGCTCGGGCCTCGGCGGCACGCTCGCCCAGCACGGCCACTACCAGCAGCTGTTCCTCCTCGCGGCGGCCACCGCCGTACCCCTGACCGTGTGCGCCGCCTGGCTGCGCACCCGCTACACGCCTACCGGCTCCTGACCCGGGCCGGCCGCGGCCCCGCGGACTCCAGGGCACCGTCCTTTCCCCGGGGACGGTGCCCTGGTCACCCCGGGCGACGAGCGGACCCGTGTACGACCCAGCGGCAGCCCGGGCCCACCGCGCTGATCTGCGGACCGGCGGCGAACCAGAGCGGGAAGAGACCGACGACGCGGCCGGGCTGCGGCGGCGTATCGGCCGCGTGCCCGATCAGTACGCGGGTTCCGCCCCGGACGCCCGCGGCAGCCCGGGGGTCTCCAGCGGCTCGCACCACAGGCCGTACACACCCGGCGCGAACGGCCCCGTGCTACCCGCTCTGCGCGGCTTTCGCGGAACGGAAGGCGAACGTCCCCAGCAACGCCAGCGCGGCCATGACGGCGGCGGCGGCGAACGCGGCGGTGATACCGCTGTTCAAGGCCTCCTTCGGCGCGTCGGCGTGGCCCCGGACGGACGACCCGAGGAGCGTGGTCAGGATCGCCAGGCCCAGCGTGACCCCGGTCTGCTGAATGGTCTGGAGCGCCCCCCCGGCGGCACCGGCCACCCCGGACGGCACGTTCGCCATGATGATCACGCTGAGCGGCATCAGCCCCAGCCCGGTGCCGCAGCCGATCAGCACACTCGCGGCGAACACCAAAGGGAAGTAACCGGTACCGGGCGTCAGCCGCGTCAGCAGGACCAGCCCGGCCACCAGCAGCACGCAGCCGGTCATGGTCACCGCCTTCGGCCCGAACCGCCGCAGCAGCCGCGGCACCAGCCGGATCATCGCGAACATCAGGACGGCCGTCGGAAGGAACGCCAAACCGGTCGACAGCGGACCCATGCCGCGCACGTCCTGCAGATACAGGGACAGGAAGAAGAACATCGACATGCTCGCCATGTAGCCGACGAACACATTGGTGTACGCGACCGCGCGGTTGCGGTCGGCGAACAGCACCGGCGGCAGCAGCGGCTGCGCCGCCCGCCGCTCCAGGAGGAGGAAGACCACGATCAGCGCGGCGCCCGCGAGGAGCGCGAGGCCGCTGGCCACATCACCCCACCCGTGCGTCGCGGACCGGATGAAGCCGAACACCAGGGCGGCGACACCGCCCGTCGCGGTCAGCGCGCCCGGCAGGTCCAGCCGGGCCTCCCGCCTGGGCGTGACCGGCAGGTACCGCCCGGCCAGCACGATGGCCGGCACACCCAGCGGAACATTGATGAACAGCACCGCCCGCCAGCCGAGCCACTGGGCCAGCACACCACCGAGGATCAGACCGACCGCGAACCCGACACTGGCCATCCCCGAGTACAGCGCCAGCGCGCGCACCCGGGCCTTCGGCTCGGTGAAGACGGTGTGCAGCAACGCCAGCGCGTTCGGTCCGGCCATGGCGGCACCCGCCCCCTGCACCACCCGGGCGGCCAGCAGCCAGGCGGCCGACTGCGCCAGACCCCCCGCCAGCGACGCCGCGGTGAACAGGACGACGCCCGCGACGAACATCCGCCGCCGGCCGAACAGATCACCCGCCCGGCCGCTGACCAGCAGCAGCCCGCCGAACGTCAGGGTGTACGCGTCCAGGACCCACGGCAGACCGGTGGCCGTGAAGTCCAGGTCGGCCCGGATCCGGGGCAGCACGACGTTCATGACCGTGACATCGAGGATGATCAGCAACTGGCAGCTGAGCAGGATGGCCAGCACGGCGTGAGGACGCAGGGGACGGCTGCCTTTGCCGGCCCGGCTGCCCGGGAGCGCTGTGACGTCAGACATGGGGACTCCGTGAAGGGGGGAAGGAACCGGCGGCCGGACACACCCGGCACATCAACCGACCGAGATGCGGCGCAGCTTTCGCGGAGCGTCGACGCAGTAGGCGGCACGCCCGTGCACGACCCGCTGGTTGTCCATGACCAGGACCTGGCCGACCCGCCACCGGTGGGCGTACATCACCTCCGGAACCGTCAACCACCGGTCCACCAGGGCGAAGAGCTCCAGGCTCTGCTCCTTGGTGCGGCCCACCACGGCCGCCCCGTAGTTGCGCTCCGGATCCTCGGGATAGTCCAGCCCGATCTGCAGCGTGTCCCCGCCGGTCACCGGGTCCACCTGCACCGGCGCCACGACCGGGTTGCCGCCGGGCCGCTCCACGTAGAAGCCCGAGACCCTGGACCAGTACTCGATCCGGATGCCGCGCAGGGTCTCCACCAGCTCGGCGGGAGCCGTCGCGAAGAACGCGCTGCTGCCGGCGATCAGCGTCTCACCGCCCTCGTCCGGGGCCTCCAGGCACTCCAGCCCGATGTAGCGGACCGGGTGTGCGTTCAGGATCGCGTCGACGTGCATCGGTATGGCACCGGTCCGGAACTGCGAGTTGTCGGTCCCCGGCCGCTGCTCCTGGACGAGCTGGGTGCCGAACCGGTACGACACCGCCGTGCCGAGCGGCGCCATGATGTCCTCCAGGGACAGCCCGTCCGGGCCGTCGGGTTCCAGGACGACGAAGCCGTGACGCCGCAGCTTCTCCAGATACGGTGAGGGCGCGCTGCGGCCGCAGCGCGCGTCGGCGGCCGAGCGCCGCATGTCGGTGGTCGTGAGGTCCATGGTCCTGTCTCCTCGCAGGTCGGTGACGGGGCGCCGGGCGCGGCTCAGCCGGCGCCGATCAGCTCCGCCCGGGCGTAGCCGGCCGCGGCCGTGCCGAACTGGAGCGTCGCGTGGGAGCTCGCGGTGTGCAGGTCGCGCCACAACCGCTGCAGGACCGAACCGGTGCTGTGTCCGGCGGTGCCGGAGGCCCGCATGAGGCGGTCCACCGCGCGCACCAGCAGCTCGGCGGCGAGGGCACAGTCCCGCTGGTGGCGCGCCACGTCCGAGCGGGTCACGGCCGGCGCGGTGTCGACGACCCGCGCGACGCGGTCGAGGAGCAGTTCGGCCGCGTCGATCTCGCCGGAGCTGCGCGCGAACACATCCGCGAGGTGGGCGACCACCGGGTCGTACACATCCGCCCGCCCCCGCAGTTTCGCGCCGGTCAGCCGCCGCCAGTACCGCAGCGCGCCGTGGGCGGCGCCGAGCATCGGCAGGCAGAACAGGAAGGTGTTCACGGCCGGCAGCGGTACCGGCCGGCCGTCCGGCCCCGGCCGCGGGGCGTCCGTCTCGGTGAGGAGGCCGGCGGGGAAGGTCATCGGGTCCGGGACGAAGACCTGCTCGGCGACCACCGTGTGGCTGCCGGTGGCCTGCATCCCGACGTCGTCCCAGGTCCGTTCGACGAGGACCGAGGCGCGCGGCACCAGGCAGACCCGCTGCCCGGGACCGCCCTCCCCCCGCACGGCGGCGACCAGGAGGATCCAGTCGGCCCGCTCCGAGGAGGACACCGCCGGCCAGGCCCCGGACAGCAGCCAGCCGCCCGCCACCGCGGTGGCGGTGCCCCGGGGCGTCACGCCGCCGGCGATGAGCACGTCGGGCCCGCCCGCCCACAGCTGCCGCTGCCCGGCCGGCGGCAGGTGGTTCGCCGCGCGGGTCATCAGCCCGGCCACCACCGCGCACCAGGCCGTCGCCGGGCACTCCGCGCCGATGACCACGGCCGCCTGCTTCAGTTCCGCGAACGTCCCGCCGGAGCCGCCGAGCGATGCCGGCACGAAATGACGGGCGGCACCGGCGGCGACGAGCGCTGCGATGACATCGGCGTCGGGCGTGCGGGCGGCCTCCGCCTTCCCGGCCCGCCGCCCCGCCAGTTCGGCGATGCCCCGGGCCTGCTCCACCAGCGTCGAGAATCCGGTCGCCGTCACGCCGGCCTCACCTCCCGACCGCGTGCCGCGAGAGGATCTCCGCGGCCAGCCGCGCGACGGTCACCGGCTCGCCGAAGATCCTGGCGACGGCGAACTCCACATCGAACTCCTCCTCCAGGACGGACAGCAGCCGGACCATGACCAGCGAGCCGACCCCCGCGCCGATGAGGTCCGCCTCGTACTCGTCGGGCCCGATCCCGTAGCCCTGCCGACGCAGCTGTTCGACGATCGCGTCGATCACCTCTGGTTCGCTCACTGCCATCCGCCTTCGATCTCGTCCTGTACGTGCCGCAGGTTCTGCGCCGCGAACACGTCGAAGTGCCCACCGCTCAGCGCGACGGTGCGCACCGCCGGCGCCCATTCCCGCCAGGCGTCCGGGTCCGGTTCGGCCGGCCCGTCACTCGCGCGGAACTGGACGACCGGTACCCCTACCGGGGCCGGCCGCCAGTCGCGCAGCAGCAGCTTGTTCTGCCGGTACACCTCGAACCTCCGGCGCAGCACCGGGTCGGTGTGCACGTCCTGCTCCGAGACCACGACACCGCCCGCCTGCCGGATGTCGTCGACGAACCCGGACACCATCGCCGCGTCGAAGTCCTCGCAGTGGCGTGCCGCCGCCGACACCGGGGTGTCGAGCACGACGACCCGGCTGACCGGGTACGCCGCCGCCCGCGCCGCCTCCACGGCGAGCGCGCCGCCGAACGACCAGCCGACCAGGACGCACGGCACCTTTGGGCCGTCGAACCGCCCCGCCAGGTGGCGCAGGCACAGGTCCGCCGCGAAGGCCATGCCGGCATCCGCGGAGACGGGCGTATCGAAAGGCCGGTCGAAGCCGAGCACATGGACGTCGAGGTCGCCCGGCAGGTTCCGGATCAGCCCGGCGTAGCAGGCGACACCTCCGCCGACGGGCGGGAAGAAGACCACCCTGCCGCGCGGATTCGCCACCGCTCGCGGGGCGAAGCTCCACACCGCCTCGCTCCGCGGCCCGCGTCCGGCCGCGCACAGCCGCGCCAGCCCGGCCACCGTCGGATCGGCGAGGAACTGCCCGAACGCGATGTCGTACCCGAACCTGCTGCGCACCAGCGACAGCAGCCGGATCGAGTCGAGGGAGCTGCCACCGGCCTCGAAGAACCCTTCCGTTCCCGGCGCCCGGCCGAGGATCTCGGTCCAGCAGGCCGCCACCTCCTGGGCGTGCGGCCCCCGGGCCGGACCGGCGGCCCCGGCCGGCGCCGCAGGCGGCGTCGCAGGCGGCGTCGCCGCCGTGCGCAGCCGGCGGTGGTCGACCTTGCCGTTGGCGGTCAGCGGGATCTCGTCGAGGTCGACGAGCGCGTACGGGACCATGTACGACGGCAGTTCCTCGCGCAGAGCGGCGATGCTGCGCTCACGCCAGTCGGCGGGGGCGCCGGCGGCGAGCGTGACATAGGCGAGGACACCGCCGCCGTCCGGCGGGACGCACGCGGCGCTCCGGCGCACGTGGTCCATGGCGTTCAGCAGTGACTCGATCTCGCCCAGCTCGACCCGGTAGCCGTTGACCTTGACCTGGCTGTCGATGCGGCCCAGCAGCTCGACGACACCGTCCGGGCCGCGGCGCCCGCGGTCGCCGGTACGGTAGATCCAGCCGTGCTCCGGGTCGTCGAAGAACGCCTCCGCGGTCCGCTCCGGATCGTTCAGGTACCCGTGCGCGACACCGCGGCCCGCGATGTGGATCTCACCGATGTGCCAGTCCCGGCACACACCGCCCCGCTCGTCCAGCACCAGGATGTCCTGCCCGGCCAGCGGCCTGCCGTACGGGATCGACCGGCCGGTGCGGTCGGCCGGCGTGATCCGGTGGTAGATCGACCAGATCGACCCCTCGGTCGCGCCGCCCAGACTGATCACCTCCGCCCCGGCCGACAGCCGCTCCAGCGCGGCGGGCAGGTCCAGCGGGATCCAGTCCCCGCTGAGCATGTAGGAGCGGATCGACGGAAGGGCACCGCCCTCCTCCGCGAGCAGCGCGGCCAGCGCCGGCGCCGAGTTCCAGACGGTCACCGAGTGCTCGGTGACCATCCTCGTCCACACCGACGGGGTACGGGCGGTGTCCTCCGGCAGCATGACCACCGCGGCGCCCACGAGCAGCGGCCCGAAGATGTCGTACACCGACAGGTCGAAGCCGATCGAGGACACCGACAGCACGCTGTCGGCGGGCCCCAGCTTGATCAGGGCGTTGATCTCGTCGATGGTGTTCAGCACCGCGTCGTGCCCGATGACCACGCCCTTCGGCTCGCCCGTCGACCCGGACGTGAAAATCACGTAGGCGGTGTCGGGCGCGCCGCGGTCCGGCAGCCGGCGCTCCCTGGGGGCCTTCGCCGGCACGGCCACCGTCCGCACCCCGCGCCGCCGCCACGCGTCGGCGGCGTGCCCTGCGTCCCCGGTCACCGCGAAACCCAGCCGGGCCTGACGGGTGATCCGGTCGAGCCGGCCCGGGGGCAGTCCCCAGTCCAGCGGGACGTACACACAGCCGGCGAGCAACGCGCCGAGGATCGCCACGACCTGGCCGCGACCGCGCGGCAGGTGGACCGCGACGTGGTCGCCGACGGCGGCACCGGCGGCCACCAGGCGCCGCGCGACCTCGGCGGCGGCGTCGGCCAGAGCCGCGTAGGTCAGCACCCCCTCCTCGTCCCGGACCGCCGGCGCGTCGGGCGTCTGCCCGACGGTCGCCAGCACCCGCTGCTGCAACGTCGCCCGCCGGCCCTCCACGGGGCGGACCCGGGCGGCGGCCGGCCGGGCACGCCCGGCCGGCACGGTCCAGTCGGCCCCGTCGGCCGCCAGCCGCTCGACCTCACGGGCGTACTGCTCGACGAAGTCGTCGGGGAAGCCTTCGTCGAAGGCGTCGGTGCGCCAGTCGAAACCCAGACGGACGGTGCCGTCGCGGTCCACGACGACCTGATGGTCCAACAGGACCTGCGGCACGCGCAGTTGCGCGGCATCCCAGTCCCGCCGCAGACCGAGCGCCGCCTCCCGCGGCGTGTCGACCTCGGTCGCGGTGAACGCGAACGGGTACAGCAGCCGGCGCCGGTCGGCGGCCGGACCGGCCAGACGGGTGATCTCGGGCCCGCTGAGCGAGGAACGCAGCGACAGTTCCAGCACGCGGCCCTGCACCTCCCGCGCGAGCGAGACGAAGTCGCGCCCCTCGGCCGCCGGCATCGCCACCGGGAAGGAGGCGCCGTGGTTGCCCAGCCGGCCGTGACCGGCCTGCGGGTCCTGCTGCGAACGCACCAGGGTGAGGGTGTGCGGCCGGCCGCCGCCGACGGCGCCCAACAGCATCCCGTACACCGTCAGCAGCACCATCGGAACGGTCAGGCCGTGCCGCTTGGCCTGCTCGGTGATCGTCTCCGCGGTAGGCCGCTCCAGGTGCAGCATCCGGTGCGCCACGCACCGGCCCGCGTGCCGCCAGTCCGGCCGCAGCGGCGCCTCGGCGGCCTCCGGCAGCGCCGGCGCCACCTCACGCCAGTACCGTTCGTCGCGCTCCCGCCGCCGCGCCGACGGCGGCACCGGCCCGGGGCCGGCGACCGCGGCACCGGCGTCGTCCACCAGCCCCTCCAGGAACCGGGCGAGGGACGCGGCGTCCATCAGCCACAGCGAGTAGACGAGGTGGATCCGCGCCCGCCGCGCCGAGCGCACCACCGTGACCCGCACCTGGGGCCACCCGTCGAAGGCGAACGCATCCGCGCAGAACTCCTCGCGGACCCCGCGGTCGACGGTGTCGAAAGCGGCTTCGGACGCGTCCACCACGGTGACCGGGACGACCGCGTCCTCGGCGACCGGCGTCAGCTCGAGACCGTCCCCGACCCGGATGCGCAGGACCGGGTTCTCCCGGACCAGCCGGTCCAGACGCCGTTGGACGCCGTCCACGGCCGACACCCGCATCTCGCAGGCGACGTAGTAGCGGGCCGGGCCGCGCAGCTCGAGCCCGTCCTGATCGCCGACCAGGTAGGCGCGCTGCAACGGGCCGAACGCGTGATCCGGCACCTGGGGCGGGTGCGCGGCCGGCACCGCCGTCCTCTCGGCGCGTTCAGTCACGGGACGCCTCCCCGCCCGTACACAGGACCCGCACCAGCCCGCGGTGCACGCGCCCGATCACACCGTCGCCGGCGATTCCCCTGCGGTAGTAGTACGTCATGACCATCTCGGGCCCGGACATCTGTAACTCCCCCTGCAACTGGTAGCGCAGCGCACGGCCGAGCGCCCTCGGACGCCAGTCCCCGAGGTCGCGGGCACGCAGATCCCGCGGCATCGGCCGCTGGTTGAACAGGACCGTGGACAGCGGAAAACGGTCGGTGCCGCCCAGCCCCAGCTCGGCGACCCGCTGATCGAACTCCCAGTCCCCGTACCGCGTACCGTCGGCCAGCTGACGCGCCATGGTGCCGACGTTGTCCCGCAGCGACGGTACGCCCGGACCCCGCACGATCAGGCTCGTGGTGAAGTTCCCGACGACGGCGGCATCGCTCTCGCCGCGGTTCTGGCTCATCACGATGACGGGCGGCCGGTCCAGACCGAAGACCGCGGCGACCGCCCGCTCGAAACCGGCCAGCACGACGGCGAACGCGGAGACGCCCCACTCCTGGGCGGCCGCGTGCACCTGACGCGTGCACACGACGCCCAGGGGCAGCGACAGCAGCTCACCCTGCGCCCCGTCGGACCCGCCGGCTTCGGGCAGTTCCACCTGCGTGACGCCGTCCAGCAGTTTCCGCCAGTACACAGCGGCCTCGCCCGGCTCCTCCTTGCGGGCGGTCGCGAGACAGAACGCCCGGTAGCCGCCGTCGTCCCCGTCCGCGACGGGCTCCAGCCCGCGGCCGGACAGCACCGCCCGCAGCTCCTGGGCCAGCACGTCCAGGCCCAGCCCGTCCACGAACAAATGGTGCGCGACCAGGACGACCGAACCGCCGTTGCTCCCCCGGACGAGCGCGACCCTGATCGGCGGCGCCACCTCGGGGTCGATCAGCTCGGACACCAGCGCCGCACGGACGGCCTGCACACGCCCGCGGAAGGCCGGCGCCTCCGTCTCCGCATCGGTGTCCACGACCCGGACCGCACACGACAGGTCCGCCGGCGCCGTCCAGGTCTGCTGCTTCCAGTCGGCGGTCAGCGCCAGCCCCAGCACGTCGTGCCGGTCGAACAGCGGCCGCAGCGCCTCGGCGAGCGCCGCCCCGGACAGCCGCCGTGCGACAGGGATCTCCCGGGAGATATTGCACCAGTTGGCGTTGCCGTCCGACATACAGATCCACAGGTAGGCCAGCTGGCGGGAGGACAGCGGGTAGCGGTCCGCCGCCGGCCTCACGGCCCGACGGCCAGGCCCGGCCCCGACGGAGCCGGCCGGACGGCGCCTGCGCTCGATCTCCCGGGCCAGGGACGGCACATCGCGCAGCCGGAAGGCCTCCGCGACGGTCAGCCGCACCCCGTGGACGCGGTGCACGGCCGACATGGCCGCGAGCATCTCCAACGACGAGACACCGGCGTCCACCAGGCCCGGGGTGGCCTCGTCGGTGCCGAGCAGGGCGTGCAACTGCCGCTCGACCTCATGCCCGGCGGGACCCTCGGACGCCGCGACGGCGACCCGGTCCAGGGACGCCAGCAGCGCCCGCCGGTCCACCTTGCCGCTACGCAGCATCGGCAGGTCCCCCCGTACGTGCAGGGTGAACCGCGGCAGGCCCCGGCGGCGGCCCAGGTCGTGGACGGCGGCCCGCAGCGTCTCCTCGGCGGGGGCCTCACCCGCCACCGTCGCGACGAACAGATGCGGGCCCCCGTGGTCGACGGCCACGCACTGCCGCACCCCGGGCAGCGCCTCGATGTCGTCGATCAGGGGCTGGAAAGAGACCCGTCGGCCACCGAACTTCAGGTCGTTGCCGCTGCGGCCCACGATCACCAGAGCGCCGTCACCGGCCCGCCGGCCGAGGTCGCCGGTCGGCAACGGGACAGGGAACGGCTCCGTCCGGTGCCGGTCGCCGGTGCCGGCCCGCAGCAGCCCCAGCGCCGGCGCCGCCGACGTCACGAGCACCTCGCCGACCCCGGTCTCGTCGACATCGCGCAGGGCCACCTCGACGCCGGGACGCGGCACCCCCACGGGTATCGACCGGGCGTCGCCGCCGTCGAGACGCTGGACGTCGCGCCGGAACAGCTGGGCGAGCGTCGCCTCGGTCTGGCCGTACAGGTTCACGATCTCCGCGCCGGGCGCGACGGCGGCCCACTGCTCGACCACCCGCCGGCCGAGCACCTCCCCGGCGAAGAAGACCAGCCGCAGCCCTGGCAGTCCGGCCGCCGCCAGCCGCGGCTCCCCGGCCAGCCGGGCCGCGACGGACGGGACGAGGAACACCGCCGTCGGGTCGCTGTCCACCAGGTGGCCGGCCAGCGCCGCGAGGTCGAGCTGCGCGTCGACGGGCGGCAGCGACAGCACACCGCCGGCGCCGAGCACACCGAGCAGTTCCCGCAGCGAAGGGTCGAAGTTCACCCGGGTGACCGCGGCGACCCGGTCCGACGCGGCGAGCCGGAACTCACCGCGGAACCAGTCCAAA
>NZ_BNEA01000011.1 GCF_016860525.1 Streptomyces rubradiris | reverse complement strand
CATCCTGCCGGCGTTCCTTCGTGTCGCGAAACGACCCTTCCCGGCCGAGCGTCTCGCCCGTGCGATCCGCACGACCGCCGGGTGGATGCGCGCGGCCGGTGTCGGCCCGGGCACCTCGGTCGTCCCCCCCCCCCCCCCCCCCCGTCTGCTGACCAGTCCCAACACACCGTCCACCCTGGTGTACCGGTACGCGGTGAACCTCCTGGGATGCGCGACGGCGGTCCACTTTCGCGGGGTGAACGCCGCGGACCCTCAGGACGAGTTGGGTCCTCGCGTCCAGGCGGAGATTCTCGCCGGGCTGCGGCCGAGCGTGCTGGCGGTGGACCAGGACAACCTCGACCGTGCGCGCGAGCTGCGTGCCGCGGCCGGATCGGCGTTCGCCCTCGCCGCCCGGGTCCGTACGGACCGGATGTTCTGGACATGAGCCGCCCCTTGGAGTCGCCGTTCGACGACGCGACGGCCGAGCGGGCGGAGATCGCCGTGGTGACGTTCACCAGCGGATCGTCGGGACGGCCCAAGGGCGTCTGCTGGCCGTTCGACGTGAAGGACGACATGGCCTCGGCGGCCGCCGGGGCCCAGCCGGCGGTCTGTCTGATCACCGGGACGCTGACCCACTCCAGCGGTTTCTCGGCCGATGACGCGATCATCGCCGGGGGCAGTGTCGTGCTGCACCACGGGTTCGACGCCGAGGCGGTGCTCCGAGCCGTCGAACGGCACCGCGTCACCCGGCTCGTCCTCGCCTCTGCGCAGGTCTACGCCCTCACCGAGCATCACGCGTTCGACGACTACGACCGCTCCAGCCTGCGCGAGGTGTTCTACACCGGGAGCCCGGCCGCGCCGGAGCGGCTGGCGGCCGCCGCCAAATCGCTCGGCCCGGTGCTGTTCCAGGTCTACGGCACGAGCGAGACCGGCATGATCAGCCTGCTCACCCCACAGGATCATCTGGACCCCGACCTGCGGCGCACGGTCGGCCGGCCCCCGGCGAACGTCCGGATCACCATCCGTGATCCGCGAGACCACGACCGGCTCCTCCCGCCGGGCGTCTCCGGCGAGATCTGCTCGTCCGGGCGCTGGGCGATGAGCCACTACTGGAACGACCCGGAGCAGACCGCGCGGACGGTCCGCGACGGGTGGGTGCGCACCGGCGACATCGGACGGCTCGACGAGTCGGGATACCTGACCCTCGAGGGCCGCCTCGACGGGGTCCTGAAGGGTCACGGTGTCCGCATCCACCCGGAGGCGATCGAGCGCGTGCTCCTCGAACACGCCGACGTGGCCCAGGCCGCGGTGTTCGGGATCGAGGACGAGGATTTCCTGGCGCTGGTCCACGCGGTGGTGACGCCGGCGCCCGGCTGCACGCCGCGGCCGGCCGACCTGGGGGCGTACGTGGCGGACGCGCTCGGTGACCGCCATGCTCCGGTGGACATCGAGGTCAGGTCCGAACTGCCGCTGCTGGGATCGGCGAAGCCGGACCGGAACCTGCTGCGCGAGCAGGCGCTGGGCGCGCGGTTCTGGCACGCGTCGCTAGGGGGGGTCGACGGTGATTCCCTGCTCCGGGACAGGCTCGCCCGGCCGGGCGACGACACGTTGGGGGCACCCGCACTCCAGCGGCGGATCCCGGATTTCCCGTCCGCAAAGAACACGCTGCTCGGAGTCTGGGCGGTCCTGCTGCACCTGCTGGGCGCCGGCTCGCCGGTCGTCTTCGGGGCCGGGCCCCGGCCGCTGCTGGTGGCCGTCGCGCCGGGCGAGGAGATCGGCGCCGTCCTCCACCGGGTCGAGGAGGCCGTGGCCGCCTCGGCCGGGCACGCCCGGCTGGGACCGCGGGGGCGGGCCGAACTCGACGCCGCGGCAGACACGTTGTTCGACACCGCGCTCACCTTCACCCGTGTCGGGGACCCGCCGCCCGGCCCGGCCCGGCCGCTCACGGCCGAGCTCAGGGTGGGCCACGACGCGGGCGATCTCGTCCTGACCCTGGTCACCGACCCGCGGCGGATCGGCGCGGACTGCGCCGGACGCCTCCTCGAGATGGTCCTGCGCCTGCTCGGGGCATTTCGCGAGGCGCCCGGCCAGCCGGTCGCCTCGCTGGACCTCCTCGACCCGGCCACCCGCCGCCAGGTGCTGCAGGAATGGAACTCCTCCCGGCAGGAGCAGCCCGCCGCGACCCTGGGCCGGCTGTGGCAGGACGCTGCGGACGCACACGCCGGACGGCCGGCCGTGGAAGAGGCCGGCGTCACCACCTCGTACGCCGAACTCGACCGCCGTGCCGGCCGGCTCGCGGCGGCCATCGCGCAGGCGGGTGCGGCGCCGGGCCGGATGGTGGCCCTCCTGCTGCCGCGGTCCCTGGACCTGATCACCGCGCTCCTGGCGACCGTCCGGACCGGCGCGGCGTTCGTCCCCATCGACCCGGGATACCCGCCAGAGCGGATCACGGCGATGCTGGAGGACTGCGACCCGGTGGCGGTCTGCACGACGGCGTCGGCCGACATGCCCTCGACCCGTCCCTGGCCGCGCGTCCACCTGGACGGGCCGGAGGCCGGCGAGCCGGCGGGCGGGTTTCCCCGGGTCGCGCCCGACGTGGCCGATCCGGCGTACGTCATCTACACCTCCGGCACGACCGGCCGGCCGAAGGGCGTCGTGGTCACCCACGCCGGGCTGGCGAACCTGGCCGCGGCCAAACGCGAGGGCCTGGGACTGGACAGCACCGCCCGGGTCCTGCAGTTCGCCTCACCGAGCTTCGACGCGTTCGTCGCCGAGCTGTTGGGCGCGTTCACCTCGGGGGCGACGGTGGTCGTGCCGCCGCAGGGCCCCCTCGCCGGAGAACCGCTGACGGCGGTTCTGACCGAGCGCCGGATCACCCACGCCATCCTGCCGCCGGTGGCACTGTCCAGCATGGACGGCGCCGCCGGCGCACTGCCCGGGCTCCGCGGCCTGATCAGCGCGGGCGAGGAGTGCCCGGCCGAGCTGGCCGCGCGCTGGTCGCAGGGCCGCCGGATGGTCAACGCCTACGGGCCCACCGAGGTCACCGTCTGCGCCACTCAGAGCGGGCCGCTCACGGCAGACGGCCGGCCTCCGATCGGACGGCCCGTCGCCGGTGCCCGCGCCTACGTGCTCGGCCCCGGGCTGCAGCCGGTGCCACCCGGATTCCGCGGCGAGCTCTACATCGCGGGCCCCGGCGTCGCCCGGGGTTACCTCAACCAGCCCGCCCTGACAGCCGTACGCTTCGTGGCGGACCCGTTCGGCCCGCCCGGCAGCCGGATGTACCGCACCGGCGACATCGCCTCCTGGCGCGCCGACGGCAACCTGGACTTCCACGGCCGGGCCGACGACCAGATCAAACTGCGGGGCTTTCGGATCGAGCCGCGCGAGGTGGCGGCGGTGCTGGAGGAACTGCCCGCGGTCGCCCGTGCGGTGGCCGGCGTACGCGAGGACCGTGGCGGCCGGGCCCGGCTGATCGCCTGGGTCGTGCCCGCCGACGGGGAGGCACCCACCCCCGAGCGGCTCCGGGAGCACGCGGCACGCCGGCTGCCGGAGCACATGACGCCGACGGGGTACGTCCTCGTCAGTGCCCTGCCCATGACGCCGAACGGCAAGCTGGACCTGGCCGCGCTGCCCGCGGTCGCCGAGCGGGACAGTCCCCCGCCCGCGGCGGCGCGGCCGGCCCTGCGCACGCCGGCGGAACGCGCGCTGGCCGCCATCGTCGGGGAGCTGCTGGGCGCCACGGACGTCGGCGCCGACAGCGACTTCTTCGCGCTCGGCGGCGACAGCATGCTGGCCATCTCGCTGATCCGGCGCGCCCGCGAAGCGGGTCTGGCCCTCTCCCCCAAGGAGATCGTGGGAAACCCCACGATCGGTGCCCTCGCCGCGGTGGCCACCTCGCTGCCGTCCCCGCCCGCCCAGACGCCTCACGTGGAAGGCCGCCGATGACCCGCCCCGTAGTCAGCCCTGAGCTCCTGGATTCGCTCGACCTCGCCGACCCGGTGCTGCACGCCGAGAACGAACTCTCCGAGGTGTGGCGCCGGCTCCGGCAGGAGCGGTCCCACTACTGGCATCCGGCGCGGGGGGACCGTCCCGGCTTCTGGGTCTTCACCCGCTACGCCGACGCGATGGCGGTCTACCGGGACAAGGAACACTTCACCACCGAAGGCGGCAACGCGCTGGCGACCCTGCTGGCCGGCGGCGACTCGGCGTCCGGCTCGATGCTCGCGGTGACCGACGGCGACAAGCACACCCAGCTGCGCAACGTGCTCAACGCGGCGTTCTCCCCTCGCCGGCTCAAGACCATCCGCACGGCGATCCGGCGGACCATCGACGACCTGATCCGGGCGGCGATCGACAAAGGCGAGTGCGATTTCGTCCACGACGTGTCCGCGAACGTCCCGCTGGGTGCGATCTGTGGCCTGATGGACGTGCCCGAGGCGGATCGCCGCTATCTGCTCGGGCTCACCTCGCACGCGTGGAGTTCCGACTACGCGGACGCCCCGCCGCAGGAGAGCTGGCAGGCCAAGAGCGAGATCCTGCTCTACTTCGCCGACCTGGCGCACACCCGGCGCGGCAGTGACGCCGACGACGTGGTCAGCCTGCTGGCCAACTGCCGCATCGGGGGCGGGCCGTTGAGCGACGCCGACCTGATGTCCAACTGCTACGGGCTGATGATCGGCGGCGACGAGACCGGACGGCATGCCATCTCCGGCGGTCTGCAGGCACTGATCGAGTGGCCGGACCAGTGGCGGGCGCTCAAGGAGGGCACCGTCGGCCTCGACACCGCCGCCAACGAGGTGCTGCGCTGGACCGTGCCGTCCCTGCACGGCGGACGCACGGCGTCCGGGGACACCACGGTGAACGGCCAGCCGGTCAAGAAGGGCGACATCGTCAGCGTCTGGATCTCCTCGGCCAACCGGGACCCCGAGGTCTTCGCCGACCCGGACCGCTTCCTCCTCGACCGCAGGCCGAACAAGCACCTGACCTTCGCCTTCGGCTCGCACCTCTGCCTGGGGCACACGCTGGCACGCATCGAAGTGGAGGAAATCCTCGACTCGTTGCGCACGCTCGTGTCGTGCGCGGAACAGACCGGGCCGGAGCGGTGGATCTACTCCAGCATCCTGCACGGCATGAGCTCCCTGCCGGTCACGCTGACGCCCGAGCCGGCGTGAACCGCGTCGCCATCGTCACCGGATCGGCCCGGGGCATCGGTGCCGCGGTGGCCGGCAGGCTGGTCGGGGACGGCATCGACGTCGCCGTCCTCGACGTGGACGTGACGGCCGCGCAGAGCACGGCCGCCGGCCTGGTCCGGGCGGGCGGCCGCGCCGGGGCCATCGGGGTCGACGTGAGCGACGCCGACGCGGTCAGCACGGCGGTCGACGAAGTCGTCGACCGGTTCGGGCCGCCCTGCATCCTGGTCAACAACGCCGGCATCACCCGGGACAACATGGTCTTCTCCCTCTCACCGGCCGACTGGGACCTGGTCATCAACGTGAACCTGCGCGGCACATTCCTGATGACGCACGCGGTCGCCGAGCACATGGCCAAGCTCGGCTGGGGCCGCGTGGTGAACCTGTCGAGCATCGCTGCGGTCGGCAACCCCGGCCAGGCCAACTATTCGGCGGCGAAAGCCGGAATCGAGGGCCTGACCAAGACGCTGGCCCTGGAACTCGGTCCGCTGAACGTCACAGTCAACGCCGTGGCGCCCGGCTACGTGGCCACCGAGATGACCGCGGCCCTGGCGGCGCAGGCCGGCCGGACGGCCGAGGAACACCAGGCGCAGGCCGCGGCGACGATCCCGCTGCGCCGGGTCGGCCGGCCGGAGGACATCGCCGACGTCGTGGCCTTCCTGGCCAGCGACCATGCCTCGTTCGTGTCCGGCCAGATCATCCATGTCGCCGGCGGACCGGTCTGCTGACCGGCTCCTCCGCCCGACCGCGCACCCCGAACACCGAACACCGATACGCCGATACGCCGAAGGCCGAAGGAGACTGCCCCCTGTGACCACCGTGCTCCTGCTCAACGGGCCCAACCTCGGAATACTCGGAGACCGCGAACCGGAGATCTACGGCTACGACACCGTCGACGACATCGCGAAATCCGTCGCCGACGAGGTGGCCGAGGCCGGCTGGCAGGTCGTCGCGATCCAGGACGACCACGAAGGAGGCCTGGTCCAGGCGGTGCACGCGCACCGCAGGTCGACCATCGGCGCGATCGTCAACCCCGGCGCGCTCATGATGGCCGGGTGGAGCCTGCGCGACGCGCTCGCCGCCTATCCCGCGCCGTGGATCGAGGTGCACCTGAGCAACGTCTGGGCCCGTGAGCGCTTCCGCCACGAATCGGTCCTGGCCCCGCTGGCCAGCGGGGTCGTCGTGGGTCTCGGCGCGTTCGGCTACCGCCTGGCCGCCCGGGCGCTGCTGGAGCTGTGCGGCCCCGATCCCACACACCAAAGCTAGGGAGGCACCCGCGATGCCGGAGTCATCGGCGCACCTGAGGGCCTGGCTGCGCCGCTTCAGCCCGGCCGGGGACGCGATGTCCCTCCTGGTCTGCCTGCCGCACGCGGGCGGATCGGCCAGTTTCTTCTTCCCGCTCGCGCGAGCGCTGGCCCCCGAGGTCGACGTACTGGCCGTGCAGTACCCGGGCCGGCAGGACCGCCATCACGAGCCGAGCATCGACAACCTCCCGGAACTGGCCGACCGGATCACCGACGCGGTGCGGCTCGTGGACGACCGGCCCCTCGCCCTGTTCGGACACAGCATGGGGGCGCTGCTGGCGTACGAGGTCGCCCTGCGGCTGGCCGCCGACGGGCTGCCCGCACCGTCCCGCCTGTTCGTCTCCGGGCGCCGGGCGCCGTCCCGGTACCGGGACGACCGGTTCCACCTGTCCTCGGACGGTGACGTCCTCGCCCACCTGCGCCGGCTCGGCGGTCCCGGTTCGACGGCACTCGACGACCCGGAGATCCGGGCGATGGCCCTCCCCCTCATCCGCAACGACTACCGTGCGGTGGAGACCTACCGGCATGATCCGTCCGCCGTCCTGGACTGCCCGGTCACCGTACTCACCGGCGACCGCGACGCACTGGTGAGCCCGGAGGAGGCGCACGCCTGGGCCGGGCACACGACCGGGCCGACCGACGTCGTGACACTGCCCGGCGGTCATTTCTACCTGGCCGACCAAAACGAGCAGGTCGTGGCGCTCCTTCGTCGGCGGCTCGCGGCCGTCACCGCGCAGCAGACACCGCGTCTGCGGTGAGGACGGTGAGGAGCGCTCGGTGCCGCGGATCCGCCCGCGGGCCCGCGCTTATCGAGCCCGGCGGCCTTCCTCCGTGCGTCATCTACGCGGCGGTGATGCGCCGTTGACGTCCCAGAGGGTCTGCGCGGCCGGGCGAAAGCCGCGTACCGTGGCTCTCCGTCAGGTTCTCAGTACTGTATGGCCGTTCGTTCGAACGTCGACCCGCCGATCCTCTGGAGGAGTCTTGTCCGTTCTTGTCACTGGTGCGTACGGCGATGTCGGCAGCCATGTGGTGGCCGGGCTGTTGTCTGCCGGAGTCCCGGTCCGCGGGACCAGCCGGACGCCGCGCACCGGCGAGTCGCCGGATGGCGTCGAGATGGTCCGCCTCGACCTGGACGAGCCGGAGACCTGGCCGGCGGCGCTCGACGGCGTCAAGAAGGTCTTCCTGTACGCCCATGCGGACCGTGTCGCCGATTTCGCCGGTGCGGCGCGGGCTGCCGGGGTGGAGCACATCGTGCTGCTGTCCTCGGCCGCCGTGGTCGATCCCGCCACCCGGCACAGCCGCAGCGCGGTGATGCACTCCGCGGTGGAGGAAGCGCTCCGGGAATCCGGGATCGCCTGGACGTTCCTGCGTCCCACCACCTTCGCCACGAAACAGCTTCACCTGGCGCCGGCGATCCGGTCCGGGGAAGTACTGCGGATTCCCTTCCTGCAAGCCCCCACCGCGTCGATCCACGAACGCGACATCGCCGACGCGGCGGTCTGCGCGCTGACCGGTGCCGGGCACGAGGGGAAGGGGTACTGGCTGACCGGGCCGCAGGCCCTGACGCAGCAGGAGCACATCGAGGTGATCGCAGCGGTGACCGGGCGGCCGATCGAGGTGGTCGACCTGGCTCCCGAGGACGCCGAGCCCAAGCTCCCGGAGTTCTTCATCCGGATCATGACCGAACTCATGAACAATCCGTGCGTCGTGACACCCGCCGTCGAGGAGATCACCGGAGTGCCGGCCCGCTCGTTCCGGCAGTGGGCCGAGGACCACATCAAGGACTTCAGCTGACCGCCCGGGGCCGCGGCCGGCTTCGCGGCCGGCGCGGTCATCATGCGATTTCGGCCGGGACTACTCACGTTGGTTATGGCTGTGCGCGGCGGCGCGGGCAAAACTGACCGGGCGCCTGGGTGGGGGGCAACCCGCGTACGCAGCCGAAGGGGACAGCATGACCGCGGTTTCTCTGCGTCTGAGAGATCAGTCGTATGAGGTGATCATTGGTCCGGGGGTGCGGACGGCGCTCGCCGGCGTCT